>JAZNTS010000188.1:0-5300 GCA_045591905.1 Oscillospiraceae bacterium
GATCTTCAGGACGGTCTTATTCCCGTAACCGAAAATGATGTGCTTGCAAACGTTCCGTTTGTAGAGGGCTGCGGTCTTTGGTTCGACCATCACTCCAGCGAGGAGGAGCGCAAAAAGTACAAGGGCAAATACAAGGGCGAAAGCCGTATCACTCCCAGCGCTGCTCGTATTATTTATGAGTATTACGGCGGCAAGGAGCGTTTCCCGAATTTCGATGATCTGATGGAAGCTGTTGATAAGGTCGACAGCGGAAATCTCACACGCGACGAGATCCTCAATCCCACAGGCTGGATACTGGTAGGCTTCCTTATGGATCCCAGAACAGGTCTTGGCCGTTTCAGAAACTTTACTATAAGCAACTATCAGCTTATGGAAAAGCTGCTTAAGTGTTGCTCTTATATGTCCACTGAAGAAATTCTCGCTATGCCTGATATTAAGGAGCGTATCGAGCTTTACAACGAGCAGACAGAGCTGTTCAAAGAGATGGTACATAAGCACACCCGTGTTGAAGAGGACGTTATCATTACCGATCTTCGCGGTGTTTCTCCCATTTACACAGGCAACCGTTTCCTTATCTACAGCCTTTATCCCGAGCAGAATATCTCTTGCTGGATTGTTGACGGCAAGGGCGGTCAGGGTTGCTCCTGCGCAGTTGGTTACTCTATTCTCAACAGAACAAGTAAGGTCAATGTTGGCAGCCTTATGCTGAAATACGGCGGCGGCGGTCACATGGCGGTAGGTACTTGTCAGTTCAGCGATGATGTTCAGGCTGAAAAAGTTCCTCAGCTTCTTAATGAGCTTGTAAATTATAATAAGCTTTATAATGTATAAAATGATAACCGCGTATTTTTTTAGGTACGCGGTTAGTTTTCTTGGAGGACTGCTTTATGGATCTGAAAGAATTTATGGAAATGATGGAGAAGAATAGACGCATAAAAGAAACCCTGACAAAGATGGATTTCAGCGAATTTGTTGCTTCACGCGGCAAAGGCGATTGCATGGATAAGCTCAAAGAAGTCAGGAAAAATACAATACCGCTCAAAACAATTCCATGTAGTGACGAGGATATCCCGATTGGCGGCAGCAAAATAGGAGGTTATCCTGATCTGCCCGAAAGCATTCCTTATCCTACTTTCAGCGGTTATACCGAAACTCGAGTATTAAACGGAAGCTGCACCAGATACGAGGAATCGGCAATGCAGCTCGCTTTACAGCTTGATCTGTCTGATGCAGCTCCGTTTGATCGTGATCATAAGCTGCCCGAAAGCGGTTTTCTGTATATTTTCTGGAGCGGCGAGTTTCCTCTTGTAAATAACAAATACTGCACCTTTGATTTTGACAGCGATAATAATACTCCTTACAAGATAATTTATTTTAACGGCGATAAGTCGCAGCTTAAACGTACGGCGCCGCCATGTCCTTATTATTCAAATCTGGACGCGCCGCTTGAAGTCAAGAAAATAACGATCGACGAGTGCAAATATGAATACGATAAGTCTAAGCTAGAGAGTATACTCTATTCTCCCAATGATGCAACGGATATTGCAGATAAGCTTTCCGATGACTATGGGACGTGGGAGATAAATGGTCACAAGCTTTTTGGATATCACACAGGAAGCATGAATGTCAGCGACCCTCCCAAAGGATACATAAATTTGTTTCAGTTTTCATACCATGTTGGTTGTATATGGGATATCTACTGGTTTATCAGCGAAGAAGCGCTTGCTTCGTTAGACTTTGATCGTTCGTATATCAACTGTGATATGGACTAAACATTAACGGGCAGTGATAGGCTGCCCGTTTTCTTATTTTAGCGGAACTATATCCTTAACCACAAGAGTTTTCTCCCTCACAGTGAAACCGACATCAAAGCCCCCAAAGCTCATGGTATAGACCCTATCAGGCTCGTGCTGATATTGCGGGCGTGGGTCTTGGGCAAGCGTATCAAGCAGCGCCTGTTGCTTTTCAGAGGGTAACTTAAGCAAAAGCTCATCGGGCATTTGCACTTCGAGTACGCCCTCCTTACTGCTCAAAGCAAAGCCGTTTGAAGCTTCGGGTTGACAGTCCACATAAGGAAGATAAGGCTTTATATCATATATAGGCGTATTGTCCATAAGGTCTGCGCCCGAAACAATAAGAACATCTCCGTCCTTGCTGTCGTGGATCATCTCCTCAAGCTTCACGCAGCTTAGTCCGATGGGATTGGGGCGAAAAGGGGAACGCGTTGCAAAAACGCCCATTCTTTTATTTCCGCCAAGCCGCGGAGGACGTACAGTCGGCGACCATTCCTCGCGCACCGCTTCAGAAAACTGCCATATCAGCCAAAGGTGAGTGTACTGTTCAAGCCCTCTTAGCGCTTCGGGATTTCTGTATTCGGGACAGAATACGATACGCGCTTTCAGCGAGCTCACAAGTCCGCTTTGACGCGGTATTCCGAATTTTTCGGGGAAATCGCTTCTTATGTGAGCGATGGTTTTCAGTTCCATAACTTCCTCAGCTTTCGATTATATCTCTTATTGCTTTTTCAACAAGCTTTACTTCCTCGTAAAACTCCGCCGCAGAAATGCGTATTCCGCCGCTGCCAAGGATAATAAGCTGTTCAACGTTATCAGATGTTGCAACTCTGACGCGATGGTCTTTTCCAAGCTTGCGCGATACTTTTTCGATGTACATATCGGCAGTTTCGGCTTCCTTTGTATAAACAACGCTGATACCTCCGACAGTTTCAACCTCGCGGTGATTGCCTTTTACCTTATACGCGTCAAAAACAAGGATAAGATTGCACTGTCTGAACCCTTGATAGTTGCACAGAATATTTATCAGCGAGTTCCTTGCAAGGTCAAGATTTTCGCGCGCCTGGCGATTGAGCTCGTCCCACGCAAAAATAATGTTGTATCCGTCAACAAGCAGATATTCGGGGCCTTTCGGCAGGGTAGGGAGCTTCGGAATTTTACGCGGCGGCTCCTTTTCTCTGCGCATTGCACGGCGCGGGTCGCGGTCAATCTTGCCGTAGGTGCGCTCGAATATCTCCATAAGCTCCTTATCGGTAGCCATTCGCTGCTTGTAGCTGTTTACAAGCCTTATGTCATCGGGATCTGTGTCGGCTTGCTCTGTATTCTCGCCAAAGCGGATACCGCTGTCACAATGCATATGTGACGGAGCTTCTCGCCAATTGACATTAACGTCTGCACCGTGTGAGCAAAACACGCTGTCAGCAGTATTGTCTATATCACTGTCGGCGTCATAGCCGATAGCCGAAACGACTTCATCGGTGTTGTGGCAAGGGAAAAAACCTTTTGCAATACATGAAAGGCGACCTTTTCCGCGTGTGTAATTTATTAGCTCTGTCTGATAGTCGCGCATTTCCGAAACAGGCGCACTGCCTGTTATCGTTACTCCCGTTTCAGTTGTTATCTGAGCGATGTCCTTGCTTTCCATACGCTGGAGGTCTGTCAGCGCTCTTCCTACACAGTCAGAGGGAATATCAAGCTTGAAATCATACCAAGGCTCCAGCAGTATCGGAGTTGCAGAGCGTAAGCCTTGGCGCACCGCGCGGTAGGTTGCCTGTCTGAAATCTCCGCCCTCTGTGTGCTTTAGATGTGCTTTTCCCGCAACAAGCGTTATCTTCATATCAGTAATCGGCGAGCCTGTAAGCGCACCGATATGAGTTTTCTCCTCAAGATGGGTAAGAACAAGTCTTTGCCAGTTGATATTGAGGCTGTCACGCTGAAGCTCCACGCCGAATTGAAGTCCTGTGCCTCTCTCGGCAGGCTCCATTAAAAGCTGCACCTCGGCATAGTGGCGAAGCGGCTCATAATGTCCCATTCCAAGAACGGGCGCAGCTATCGTTTCCTTGTAGCTTATACTTCCGCGGTCGAAGTCAACATCAAGCCCGAAGCGCTCAGAAATCATCGTTTTCAGTATCTCAAGCTGTATCTCGCCCATAAGCTGAACGCTTATCTCGCGATGCTGCTCGTTCCACACAACATGAAGCTGAGGGTCTTGCTCCTCAAGAATACGCATCTGAGGAAGCACCTTTTGCGGGTCGGCTTTAGGAGGAAGTATCAGCTTGTAGGTCAGAACAGGCTCAAGCAGCGGGGCAGAGGTGTTGCTGTCGTTTCCGAGTCCCTCGCCCGCGTAGGTCTTGCTTAATCCCGTAACTGCACATATACAGCCTGCGGGAAGCTCGTCAAAGGCGGTGAACTTTTCGCCTGAATACACTCTTATCTGATTGATCTTTTCCTGCCAATCAGCACCGCTGATCACACTTCTGACTTTTAAGCTGCCGCCTGTTATCTTCAAATGAGTTAAACGGCCTCCTTGATCGTCGCGGGTTATTTTGAATATCTTAGCACCGAAGTTTTCGGGATAATTAGGTGCTTGCGCATACTTGTCAACGATATTCAATAGGCTGTCGATGCCTTGCAGCTTTAACGCCGAGCCAAAGCAACACGGAAATACCTTACGCTCTTTTATCGCGTTGATGATATCCTCATCTCTAATTTCACCGTTGTCAAGGTAGGAATTCATCATGTCCTCGCTGCACTCGGCAAGCTCTTCGGAAATATCTCCGAACTCAGAGCTTTCATCAAAGCATACGCACCCCGATGACAGGCGTCTTTTCAGCTCTTTCATCAGTGATTCCTTTGCAAGAAAAGAGATATCCATTTTGTTTATGAAAATGAATGTAGGAATGTTGTAACGTATCAGAAGCTGCCACAATGTTTCTGTGTGACTTTGTACGCCATCAGTGCCGCTTATGACAAGAACGGCATAATCAAGCACCTGCAGCGTTCTTTCCATTTCAGCCGAGAAATCTATATGACCGGGCGTATCAAGAAGCATAAATTCACTGTCGGCGTATTTAATGACAGCTTGCTTTGAAAATATCGTAATTCCGCGATTGCGCTCCATGCTATCAGTATCGAGAAAAGCGTCGCCGTGGTCAACGCGCCCAAGTTTGCGTGTGCTGCCCGATTTATATAACAACGCTTCGGACAGCGTAGTTTTCCCTGAATCGACATGGGCAAGCATTCCTATTACAATACGTTTCATATAAAAACTTCCTTTGCAAAAAAATCACTGTGCAGATATGTATTTGCTGCACAGTGAGTTGATTATTTCTTACCGTTTTTATTGACTATAACTGTTGCTGTCGCATATTTCTTACAGTGCGAAACAGAAAGGTTGAAAACATAGTTTTCACGCTCGGCAAGCATCTTCGCGCGCCCCAAAGTGATGATAAACGGCGAATCCAGACGGTCACGCAAAACCGTAACATCACAAGGCGGTACAACACG
>JAZNTS010000189.1:0-7221 GCA_045591905.1 Oscillospiraceae bacterium
GAAGCACTACATAATAAAACGACCTTGGCAGTATATAAACTGTCAAGGTCGTTTTTTACTTCTTTTTCTTACGCTTGCTGAAAACAGGTTCGTCAAGGCGATTGCCGTTTATCGCTGTTTTTTTGCGGAGTGCCGCTTCGCGTGCGGCGTTTCGCTCGTCTATCTTCTGCTTGCTCTTTTGAGCCATGTCGATAAGCATGAGCTTGTTGTTGAACGAGGGCTTGTCAAGCACTATCTCAAACAGCACGTTTATAAGCTCCTCAGCCTCTTGGTCGGTCACAACAAAGCGGCGGTCGATAAGCTCGCGCTTCGTTACTGCAAGCTGACTTATATCGTAGCACTCGCCTGTTGCGATTATCTCGTTAAGCGCTGCAAGGCTTGCGCGAAGCCGTTGAACGTCCTCGCTTTCAATGTCGCTCTTTTTGGCGCGGTTATCTGCTATTTCGCACTGGATAAGCGTTTTCAGATCGTCTGCGCCAAGAGTGCGTATAAGTTTTTTCAGCTCCTTGCGATCTTCGGGTATCTTAACATCGTGATGATATACGAGCCAACTTATCTCATCGGCAAGGCGGCGGTCGAATTCCATGCGGCGCATGATGCATTCGGCAAGCAGACGGCTGCGCTCTCCGTGACCCTTGTAGTGACCCTGTCCCTTACTGTCGATGGAGCAGCAATCGGGCTTTCCGATGTCGTGAAACAGCATAGCAAAGCGTATTGCAGGCTCAGGGATCGCAAATCCGACAGAACGCGCAATATGCGTCCACACGGTAAATTCATGGTATTTGCTGTGCTGCTCGAAGCCGATGCACGGTTCTATCTCGGGAATAACGTGCTTTAAAATGTCGGAGTAGTTTTCAAGTACCTTAGTCGCGTATTTTCCCATAACAATGCGGGAAAGCTCGTCAAACACCTTGTCAGTCTCTGCGTATTCAAAGCAGCTTACATTCTGCCGCATGGCTGCGCGGGTGGATTCGTCTATCACAAATTCGCGCTCGGCGCAGTAGCGTATCGCACGGAGTATGCGTGACGGCTCAATGGTAAAGCTGCGCGACATATCAAAGTAGGTTTCGGTAACAGGTCGGCCTTTGTCGTCCTTGGTGGTGCGTGTGATGTTCTCGCCGATGGCAACAACGCGTTTTTCCTCGCCCGAAAGGCAAGCCTTGCCGCCGTACAGGTCAATAAGTCCATCACGCGGCGAATACGCCATTGCGTCCATCGTGAAGCCGCGCCGCGAAAGGTCTGTTTCAAGGTCGCTTGCGTACATCACGCGGTTTCCCACGACCTCGCGGCGATAGGGGGAAACGCTGATTATCATTCCGACAACGGTGACAAGAATCTCACCGCGCTTTATTCCCTCATCGGATATGCGGTAATCGCGGAAAGCAAACAGTATATCGTTTATTTCGGCGTTGGTCACAATGTCGTAGTCCTGAGGGCTGTTTCCCATGATAAGCTCTCTTACGCAGCTTCCGACGATATACGCTTCATAGCCTGCGTTTTCAAGCACTGTTATAGCCTCGGTGACCTGATTTGGCAAAATGATCATGTGCGTCACTCCCTTACCTTGTATTTCAGTATTTCAAATGCTATTTCTGTTGTAAAGCTGTCGTTTGTTCCGAAGTAGCCGTAAAGCTTGTTGCAGTCTGCACGCGAAGTTTTGTAGTAGTACGGCGTCATCATAAACAAAGCGTTAAGTTGCTCCTGTTCGGTTATTTCGAGGTTGTAGCTTACCTCGGTCTTTCCGAGAAAATCAAATCCCTCAACATCATAAGGCTTCACCTCGTTAAAACGCGGCTTGTCGTACAAAATCTCACGCAAGCCCTGAAGATGCCGTTCAGCAGGAATCGCAGTGATAACACAGCCGTCTTTTTTGAGGATTCGCCGAAGTTCGTCGGGCTGAAAGGGTGCAAAAACCACAGCCGCCATATCAACGGAGCTGCTTTGTATCGGCATACGGAACACGCTTGCCACAGCAGTTGAGATGCCGCGCGGCTTTGTGCGTGCTTTGGCTGCCGCCAACGCATTTTTGCTTATATCAATTCCGAATACAGACGGAGCTTTTCCGTGTTCTTTGAGGGAATCATAAATTCCTGCGTTGTAGTAGCATTCGCCGCAGCCGCAGTCAACGATGACAGGGGAGGACAGAGCGTTGCAAAGCTCGTTTGCAGCCGCGCAAAGCCCGTCAAGTAGCGGCTTATATGCGCCGCTGTTAAGAAAATCGCGCCTCGCCGCGACCATTTCCTTGCTGTCGCCTGGGTCTTTTACGTTTTTCTGCTGAGAAAGCAGCAAGTTCATATAGCCCTTTGACGATATGTCAAAGCAGTGGTTTTTCAGACAGCTTGCGGTGTTTCCCTCAAAATGCAGCAGCGGAGCTTTTGAAAGTCCCAGCTTATCGCCGCAGACAGGGCAGGTGAATATGTTCAAAGCTTTTCTCCTTAAAATTCAATACCAAGCTTATACGCTGTTTCGAGATGCAGCGGTTTCATTCGGGCGCTTTGTTCTTCGTCATAGTGTGTAATACCATCGAAAAACACCATGCTCTTTTCTTTTGCGCGTTGGTTTATGCGATCGCCGAGCATTACCGTTTCCATCGCCTGTTTGTTGCCTGTTTCCTCTAAGGATTGAAGTGTTTTTCCCGCACACGCGAGGAACAAAGCCTTGTAAAGCGTTTTCATGTTGCAGTCGGCATACGCGAAGCCGCAGCTCCACACTCGGTCAAACCAGCCGACAAGCTTTGCGGGAGCTTCCGTCCAGAAAACAGGGTAGACAAAAACAACAGCGTCAGCGGCTTCGAGCTTTTTCTGCTCGGCTATTACATCATCACAAAGCGGCAGGTCTGCACGGTAATGAGTTTCACGCAGATATTCCTCCTCGGTGAGGTCTGTGCGGAAATCCATCTCATATAGGTCGGACAGCGTTGTTTTGTGTCCCGCGTCATGCAGACCGCGCATGAAGCTTTGAAGTATCTCATATGTGAAGCTTGTTTTGCTCGGGTGGCAGTATACAATAAAAACATTCATCTTTAATCACCATAATCTGAAGCCGTATATTCTGTAAAAGCTTGAGCCAAATCCGCCCATAAAGGTGAATCTCGCCTTGTATATGCCGCTAAGACGGTCAATATAACGCTTTAGAATTATCGGTTTATTGATCACGCATTTCGCTTTTTGAACGCGCTTTTCCAGTATGGACGGGTCGCTCATTGAAAAATCTATCTTCGCGTCAACGGCGTTTATCGGATTTTTGAATTTCGACAGCTTTGCAGCGGCGTCAGAGTATGCGTCAAATACAAATGAGCAATTTTCAAATTTTGCTCCCAGTGCATTCATGATATTTGTCATATCGTCGATGTTGAGGTACATTGAAAGCCCCTCGGCAATTACCAGCACGCGCTCACCGTTATACTTGATGGAGTTGAGCCATTCCGTGTCGGCGGCAGAGGAAGCTATCAGCTTGTAACTATCAGCTTCGGGATAATACTGCTTTCTAAGCTCTATAACATCGGCTAGGTCGAGGTCATACCACATTTTGGGCTTGTGCTCAACCCTAACACAGCGACTGTCCAATCCGCAGCCGAGGTGAATCACGATACAATCGGGGAAGCGCTGTACAAAGCGGTCGGTAAGCTCATCATAATGCATCGCGCGCATAGCCATATAAATGGCGAGCTTTTTGGACTTGTCAACGTCAGAGAAGTCGTGACCGCAGCTATCAACAATGTGCTCAGCGGTCTTATCGTCAAAGAAGCCCTCGCGGCTCATGAGCGCCTTGCTGTACAGAGGTATGAAAAGTGTTTTGCTCTCGTTAGTCATGTCTTATCCTAAATTCCGTAGTGTATTACGAATTTGTCCTGTGAAATGGCTTTTCCAAGTAGTTTTATAAGGGAGATGAACGCCTCGTCATGCGGAAGTATGTCTATCATCTTTTTAGCACTTGTCGGAGAGATTAGTGTAATTCCGCAGTAGGATATACCCATGCCGCGGACATCGACAGAGTGCCAGAAGAACTCTATCTCATCAAGCTTTGAAAGTATCTCGTCGATACGCTCACCGTCAACTGAGATGCAGCCGTACTTCCGTGGCTCGTAGCTGTCGTAGCGCTCTCCTTTCTGCGGAGTGCGCGGCATTATTCCGAATTTGTGTAAATCGGGCATGGCTACCTCCTAATCTAATTCCTTAAAATATATTATATACCATAACAATGTCATAATCAAGCGGTGTTTTCAAATGTGTATTTGTGCAAAACCAACAAAAGGGCGGTTTACATTTGTACATGAGCCGACAAAAAAACTCCACAAAAACAGTTGCAATTTATGTAAATTTACTATATAATAATCATATGAGATTTTCAAAGACGGTCTGATTTTAGTTAATATACACAATTAGCGCGTTTTGTTAAGTCTTAATTCAATATTTGGAGGTCACCCCATGAAAACATTCAAAGCTGACAACATCAGAAACGTTGTAATAACAGGTCACGGCGGAAGCGGCAAAACTGCTCTTGCGGAAGCAATGCTGTTCAAAAGCGGTCTGACCGACAGAATGGGTAATACAGCCGACGGAAATACCGTTTGTGATTTCGACGCTGAAGAGATCAAGAGAAAGATATCCATCAACGCTGCTGTTGTTAATGCGGTTTGGAAGGATACAAAAATAAATGTTATAGACGCTCCCGGTCAGTTCGATTTTATCGGCGGTATGCATGAGGGCGTTCGTGCGGCAGAGTCTGTTATCATCACCGTAAACGGCAAGGACAGCGTTTGCCCCGGTACTATCAAGGCTTATAACCTCGCTTGCAAGGAAAATAAGGCAAGAATGCTCGCCGTTACCTGCATGGAGGTTGAAAACTCCGATTTCTATAAGGTACATACTGATCTTAAGATCGCTTTCGGTCCCTCTGTTTGCCCCATAGTTGTTCCGTTTGATAAGCATGGTCCTGTTGAGGCTTACATCAATCTGCTGACTATGAAAGCATATAAGTATGACAGCAAGGGTATCCCTACCGAGGTTGAGATGCCTGCGTCCGAAAACAGAATCGCAGGTCTGCGCGCTGCGATGGCTGAGGCAGTTGCAGAGACCAACGAGGAGTTCATGGAGAAGTTCTTCGAGGGTGAGGAGTTCACACAGGAGGAGCTTGTTAAGGGTATCCATGACGGTGTTGCGAGCGGTGCTATCACCCCTCTGGTATGCTGTGCAAACGACACTCTTTCGGGTGTAGATATGCTGCTTGACGCGGTTGTGTCCATGCTGCCCTCTCCCAATGAGAGAAAGCTTGAAAAGGCTGACGATGTTGTTCTTGATTATGATGAGAACAAGCCCCTAAAGGCATTTGTGTTCAAGACGATTGCTGACCCGTTTGTTGGAAAGATAAGCTGTCTGAAGCTCGTTCAGGGCAAGATCACAGGCAAGACCGAGCCTGTCAACGCTACCACAGGCGAGGCTGTGAAGTTCGGTAAGCTTGTTTCGCTTTGCGGCAAGAAGCAGGAGGAGATCGCAGAGGCTTATGCAGGCGATATCGTTGCAGTTACAAAGCTTGACGCAAACACAGGTGATACTCTTTGTGACGCTGCCGATGTCAAGGCTCTTGCTCCTATGGAGTTCCCGAAGCCCTGCTATTATATGGCAGTTAAGCTTTCGGGCAACGGTGATGAGGGCAAGCTTTCCACAGCTATCCGCCGCCTGCTTGAAGAAGATAAGACTCTTGAATATGTTCACAATCACGAAACACATGAGCGCATAATCGGCGGTCTTGGCGAGCAGCACCTTGATGTGACCGCTGCGAAGCTGAAGGCAAAGTTCGGTATGGAGGTTGCTCTCTCTGCGCCTAAGATCGCATATCGCGAGGCTATCCGCAAGCCTGTTACCATCGAAAGCAAGTACAAGAAGCAGTCAGGCGGTCACGGTCAGTACGGTCACGTTAAGATCGAATTCGCTCCTTATGACGGCGACGAGCTTCTGTTCGAGGAGAAGATCTTCGGCGGCTCTGTTCCGAAGAATTTCTTCCCCGCAGTTGAAAAGGGTCTGCAGGAGGCTGCAGAGCACGGCACGCTCGGCGGTTTCCCTGTAGTAAGACTTAAGGCTACTCTTATTGATGGCTCTTATCACCCTGTAGACAGCTCCGAAATGGCGTTCAAAACAGCCGCTTCCATGGCTTTCAAGGACTGCATGAAGGAGGCTCAGCCTTATCTGCTTGAGCCGCTCAAGAGCTTCACTATCCTCGTTCCTGATGATAAGCAGGGCGATGTTATGAGCGTGCTTTCTAAGCGCCGCGGTAGCGTTCTCGGCATGAATGCTATCGGCGATGGTATGACAGAGCTTACAGCAGAGGCTCCCGAGAGCGAGATGGTGGATTTTGCACTTGTGCTGCGTCAGATCACTCAGGGTCTTGGCGAGTTCACATCTGAGTTTGCAAGATATGAGATGCTTCCTCCCGGAACCGAGATCAAAGCTTAATTAGTATTTCTCCTATAGATACGGCTCTCCCGTTTGTGTGACGGGGGAGCGGTTTTTGTAATATTTCGGAATTTTAATAGGATAATAAGTAAGCAAAATGCTATATAAATAAACTTGTTTGCGAAAATTAATAAAAAAACTTACGAATTTGCGACTTTTTTTAAAAAACTACTTGACATTTGAGTAAAAACATGATAAATTATATTTAGCACTCAGAGATGTTGAGTGCTAACACTCTGAAACGGCGAGTGCTAATTTCGGAGTTTGTGTGATGAAAGGCGGTGTATTGTGGACGGTAGAGCGATGAAAATACTCGCAGCGATCGTTGACGAGTATATAAGGACAGGCGAGCCTGTCGGGTCAAAGCTGCTTGCCGCAAAGCCTGATATCAATGTTTCCTCGGCGACTATCCGCAACACGATGGCAGCGCTTGAGCAGGAGGGCTACCTAGATCACCCGCACACTTCGGCAGGGCGTGTGCCCACTTTCAAGGGCTACCGCTTTTATATCGACAATCTCATGAGCCCCGAGCCTATAAACAAGCAGGCTATTGCGGACTTTGACGAGCGCATTTTTGAGGACGCTGTCACTGATGACGACATCATCAAAAACGCATCTGCGGCGCTTGCTGAGATAACGAAATGTGCAACGTTTTCGACAAATCACGTTTCGCAGTTCTCGGTCATAACAAAGGTCGATGTTATTCCCACGGGCAAGAGAATGTATGTTCTGCTGCTGATAACATCTAACGGCGAGGTCAAAAACCGCG
>JAZNTS010000190.1:0-4267 GCA_045591905.1 Oscillospiraceae bacterium
CACCATCGACTCACCGGCTCTTGCGAAATGGGAAGAATGGAATTTGCCCGCGCCCACGGTCTTGAAGCTCTGGACGGCAGCAGAACAGTGGAGCAGTTTATTACGCTGTGCGAGAACAGCTACGGCGGCAGCGTCATAAAGAAGCTCAAGGAATATTACAAGGAGGAAATATAGGAGGAAATGAAAATGAAAAAAATTATCAGCTTTATTCTTGTGATTGCGCTCGTTCTTTGCATGGTGGGTTGCCGCCCCTCGGAAAAGGTTTCCTATAATGTTTCCAAAGAGGCGGACAGCTTTGGCGTGGTTCGCAAACTGACGGTTATAAACTGCCGCACTGACTCGATAATGATGGAGCTTGTCGGAACTTTTGCGCTGGGCAACAGCTCGGCGGGCGAACTGGAGGTCATTTGCAAAACCGGCGAAGATGCGTATAAAAAGCATTTTGTCTATCTGAATGACTGGACGGCTTACACAGTGGAAGATATAAGCGGCGCAGATGTTGACCCCTTTAGTTATGAGATTATATTTTACCCCAAGAAGCTTGACCTTATAGACATCGAAACACGCGCGAATGTTGGTGGCGCAAACGCTGGGTTTGGAGGCTGACACATGAGCGCTGCATGGGCAATAGTATTCCTCCTCGGCTTTGCCGCCGTGATTGCGTTTTGCTTTTGGAGCATGGGAGGGAAGTTTAAGTGAACGACTACATACTTCTCGCGTGGTCTGCATGGGGCGCACTGTGCTTTCTCGTTGGCGCTGTTATGATGGCAGCCGTCCGTGTGGAGCGCGGGGAACTGGATGAGGATAAGGACAACTTTGACTTTTGGATAGACGATTGAACGCAGAACAGACGAGCCGGTTTCTCTCCAAATATTATTTTTGGAGGTATAAAAATGCGCAAACTCAAGCTCTACACAATCGCCATTATTGACGGACTTATCATTATAGCAGCCGTCACCGCCGCGATACTCGGACTTATCCACTCTATCAGCACCAGCGCGGAATATGCCTTGCTCTTGCTGACCCCTGCGCCTGCAATATGGCTGCATTTCAAAATAAACAAAGTGTGCGACAGGCTCAATGGAACCGACGCGCAGAATTAACGGAGGTGACAATGAGCAAACCACGATACCATTGGTGGGGATATGTCAAATGGATTATCCGCGACTACCCCGCCAAGCAGGAAGAATTAAAAGAAATGCACGCCGCAAAGGTGACGCCCGCTTATTCGGGAATGTCCGGCGGGTCAGAGCCGGGGCGTACTCCCGAAGCTCTGGCGCTGCGAGACTTTACCGGGCAGAAAAAGCGGGAATACGACGCAGTTTCAAAGGCGCTCAATATCACCGGCGCTTATGCCAACGGCGGCGACATTCTCAAATTTATAGATATGGTTTTTTTCAAGCAAACACACACCCTCGTGGGCGCCGCGAATGTTCTCTACATCAGCCAGCGTACAGGCGAGGAATGGCACCGGCAGTTTATACGCCTTGTGGCCTCGTTCATGGGATTTATGGACGAATAAATGTTTGCGTCAAAAAGCCAAAAATATATGGTAAAACAGTAACATGGAAATACTGAAGGCGGGGCAGAAATGCTCCGCTTTTGGTTTTGGGTAAAAACGTCACGATTAGCAAGTGGGTGGGGCTGTGATGCTGCGCTACATTCTATAAGCAGCGAGGGTGAAAGGGTCGCCGTTAGAAAGCTCATGGTGTCTGTTCCTTCTTACCATGGCGCGGCTCTGCCCTCGGCTGTAAATACAAAACGGAGGAACACAACATGATTATCAACATTCTCGGCACAAAATACACGATAACTGAAACCACGCAGGAAAAAGACGTTTGTCTTTGCAACTGCGATGGATATTGCGACAAGACCACAAAGCGGATAGTTATAACCAAATTCTTGAGAGAGGTGGTGTTATGGCGAAGCTGACCGATAAGCAGCGCAAAAGAATAATTGCAGATAGAGTTGACGGCTTATCATTACGCAAGCTCGCTGATAAATACCATGTCTCGGTGTCAACTATACGCAATGTGATAGGAAGTGACACACAAATAGCACAAATGTGCACACAAAAAAAAGAGCAAAACACCCTCGATATGCTCGCATATATGGACTCGAAAAAAGAGCAAGCGCAAGGCATAATCGATCTTTATTTGTCGGCTTTGGCAGACCCGGAAAAGCTCGAAAGAGCTTCGATAAATAATATTGCTACAGCGCTTGGGATAATCATTGATAAGTTTACTGCTACGGACAAAAATGCACCTACCAACAATATCGAAAACATGGCAAGTCTTGCGGAAATGCTGCGGCATCCTCAGCCAAACCGAAACATAGCGGAATTCGAGGCGGTGGATAATGAATAGGCTTGCTCCTTTTACCATAAATCAAGTTGAGTATTTTAACCGCTGCTTTGATAGCTGGTTTAATGTGGCTGAAGGCGGCAAGCGTGGTGGCAAGAATGTTTTGCAAACTCTCTGTTTTTGCACACTGCTTGAGGAACACCCAAACAAGTTGCACCTTATAGGCGGTGTTTCGCAGACTACCGCAAAGCTCAACATACTCGATTGTGACGGCTTCGGACTGCTGAACTTCTTTGAGGGACGATGCAAAGAGGGTAAATATAAAGACCGATCTTGCCTTTATGTTCGGACAAAAACAGGTGAGAAGATTGTGCTTGTATCAGGCGGCGCAAAAGATGGTGACGAGAAATACATAAAGGGTAATACCTATGGAATGGCTTATGTCACGGAAGCAAACGAGTGCCATCAGAAATTTATAAAAGAAGTCTTCGACAGAACGCTTTCAAGCGTAGACCGTAAAATATTTCACGATCTAAACCCAAAGGCGCCGGGACATTGGTACTATGAAGGCATACTGAAATTTCACGACGCAAAACAGGCCGTGGACCCGCAATATGGCTATAACTATGGTCATTTCACCATCGCCGATAATCTTTCCGTTTCTGATGAAAAATTGCGCGCAACTCTCAACACTTACGAAAAGGGAACGGTGTGGTATGAGCGCGATATCTTGGGAAACCGCAAAATCGCTGAGGGTCTTGTATATAACTTCGGTGAGGCAAATATCACCGACGAGCAGCCGAAGGGCGCTGAGTATTATATCAGCGTTGACTATGGAACGCTTAACCCGTTTTCTGCGGGCCTGTGGAGCGTTAACGGCGGCAAGGCTGTCCGTATCAAGGAATACTATCACGATGGGCGCAAGACACAAAAGCAGCTCACCGACGAGGAATATTGCGACGCTATTGAGAAGTTGGCGGAGGGGTATGACATTAAGCGTGTCATTATCGACCCTTCGGCGGCTTCTTTTATTGCTGCTCTCAGAAAAAGAGGCTTTCACACACAGCAAGCGAACAACGACGTTAAAGACGGTATTCGCCGCACTGCTGTTTATCTGCGCGACGGAAACATAAAAATACACCGCTCATGCGTGGACTCCATTAGAGAATTTGGCTTGTATCGCTGGGACGAGAAAGCCACAGAGGATAAGGTCATAAAAGAGAACGACCACGCGATGGACGATATACGCTATTTTTGCAATACGATAATGAAAAACAAGGTCGGCAAGATAAAACTGCCGCCCATGTATGGAGGTTGATGCCTTGAAAACTTGGCAGGATTTGATAGAGGTCGGGCGGGACGAAAAAAAGCGCATGGAGTTTGTTCTCGCTGCGGTAAAAGCGCATAAGGAAACGGAGCTTTACAAGATCGCCCGCGATGCCGAAGCGTACTATGCAAACCACAACGTAACGATAGAAAAATTCCAGAAAACGCTGCGTAACATCATGGGACAGAATGTTCCCGATATATTCTCCGCGAACTACAAGCTCAAGACCGCGTTTTTCCGGCGTTTCGTGCTTCAGCAAACTATGTACGTTCTCAGCAACGGCGTGACCTTTGAAAAGGACGAAACCGCCGAAAAGCTGGGCGCTGATTTTGAAAACAAGCTATCTGCTATGGCAAAAAAAGCCATGGTTGCAAGCTGCTCTTTCGGTTTCTGGAATTTGGACCATCTGGAAGTGTTTTCTTTTGTGGACACTCCCAACGCTCCCGGCTTTGCGCCGCTGTATGACGAGGAAACCAGCCTTCTCCGCGCCGGTGTTCGATACAGCAAAAGCGGTACGACCGAGAGATACACGCTTTATGAGGAAGATGGCTACACCGAATACATAAAGCTCAAAGACAAGGATATAAAGGTTTACGCGGACAAGCGCAGCTATATCCAGAAAATAAAGCAGACTGAA
>JAZNTS010000191.1:0-8613 GCA_045591905.1 Oscillospiraceae bacterium
CGATTTTGTTAATAAAGACAGCTTTGCAAAGCTGCTGTTTGCCACTGCAAAGGCTCACCCCGACATGGTAAAGCCCTACATCAGCGGCTATCCAATAGTTGCTATTGAGGAGTAAAATAGAATTTAACGTTGACATAATCCGAAAAAGCCGCCAAAATCGCACTTTTTCCGAAAATGTTATGTAAAAATAACAAAATAGCGCCTGTGGATTGGTAGAAATGCAAGCCCGCAAGTGCTATACTTTAAGCATGAGGTGATGAAATGTCAATAAAAGCTAACAATCTCAAGCTTTTCCGCAAGAAAAGCGGATTTACTCAGGAGGAAATTGCCGAAAAGCTGGGCGTTTCACGTCAGGCTGTTGCAAAATGGGAAAACGGCGACACCACTCCCGACATCGAATTTTGTATGGAGCTTGCTGAACTTTACGGCACAACAATGGACGCGCTTTTCTGCAACCAATACCTTGATGATGATACGCAGGACGGAAAGCACGCATTCGGTATTGCAAAAGTAAACGACAAGGGACAGATAACGCTTCCCAAAAAAGCAAGAGAATTATTCAACATCAATGCTGGCGACTCACTGCTTATCCTCGGCGAGGAAGGCAGAGGCATCGCAATAGTAAACCTCGGCGATATGCCGACGGAATGACATCTTGGAGGTAATCTATGAAGGCAGTTGAGGCTGTAGCACTTACTAAAAAATATAAGACCAAGACCGCAGTTGACGGCATAAGCTTTCACGTTGACGAAGGCGAGCTGTTCGCGCTGCTTGGCGTAAACGGCGCGGGCAAAACTACAACTATCCGTATGCTGTGCTGTCTGTCTACGCCCACATCGGGAAATGCAGTTATATGCGGCCATGACACAATGAAAGAAAGCGAAAGTGTAAAGCAGATAATCGGTATATCGCCGCAGGATACCGCAATAGCTGAAAATCTCACCATTCGCGAAAATCTCGCACTTGTGACTAAGATATACGGTTTTTCCAAGGAGAAATGCGAGGCTAAGGTCGAGGAGATGATAAAGCTCTTTGATATGGACGAGGTTCAGAATGACCGCGCAAAAACGCTTTCGGGCGGCTGGAAGCGCAAGCTTTCGATTGCAATGGCGCTTATCTCAGAGCCTAAGGTGCTGTTCCTTGATGAACCGACGCTCGGACTTGACGTTCTCGCACGCCGCGAGCTTTGGCGCGCAATAGAGTCGCTCAAAGGCAAGATAACTATAATCCTCACCACTCACTACATGGAGGAGGCTGTAAGCCTTTCCGACCGCATCGCAATAATGCTTAAAGGAAAGATTTCTGCGATAGGCACACTCTCAGAAATAGAAGCCATCGCAGGCGAAGAGGGACTTGAAGCCTCATTTGTTAGAATCGCAGAAATGACAGAAAAGGGGGAATTATAATGCAGCGCTGTTTAGCTTTTGCCGACCGTAATCTTAAGGAGCTTCTGCGTGACCCGCTGAGCTACATATTCTGTCTTGGTTTTCCTCTGATAATGCTTGTCGTTATGACGCTTGTTGATTCAAGTATTCCTGCCGAAGCAAACATGACGATATTCAGCATCAACAATCTCGGCCCCGGTATCGCGGTGTTCGGACTTTCATTCGTAATGCTGTTCACCTGCCTTAATGTTTCAAAGGATCGCTCTGGCTCGTTCCTTGTAAGGCTTTACGCATCTCCCATGAGATCGTCTGATTTTATCCTCGGCTACATTCTTCCCGCATTTATCCTGACCTTAGTGCAGATGGTGATAACCTTTGTGTGCTCTGTTGTCATCGGTATTATCACAGGCACTTCGCTCAATATCCTCGGCTGCCTTATCGCAGTTATCGCGCTGATACCGCTTGCAGTGCTGTTCATTTCATTCGGACTGCTGTTCGGTACACTGTTCAGCGAAAAAGCTTCCCCCGGTCTTTGCTCCATCATCATCTCGCTGTCCGCTTTCCTTGGCGGTGTTTGGTTCGATTGCGCTGCCACAGGCGGAGTTATGCTGGATATATGCAACGTTCTGCCTTTCTACCACGGCACTAAAGCCGCAAGAGCTGCAGTTGCGATGGATTTCAGCGGAGATTTTTGGCTGGATATTGCTATCACAGCAGCGTATGCACTTGTAGTCACCGTTGCTTCGATACTGCTGTTCAAGCGCAAGATGAAAGCAGACCTAAGCTAAATCACATAAATACAGCGCCACGTTCAAAACGGGGCGCTTTTTATTGACTTTTTCTTACAGCGGTGCTATAATTAGCTGTATACATTAAGTAAAGGAGGTCACGACATGAACATCACGCCATATACCGATGATATACAAAACTATCTGAAAGCTGATGAGATAATCGACTATGAGTATGAACCTATTAAGCACCTTGCCGATACATTGTTTGAAAAAGCAGGCAGCGAGCTTGAATATATCAAAGCCGCGTACGAATTTGTAAGGGACGATATTTCTCACTCGGCTGATATAAACGAGGACGAGCTGACCTGCACTGCCTCAGAGGTGATGAATGCAAAGCACGGGATATGCTTTGCAAAATCCCACCTGCTTGCCGCTTTGCTGCGCTGCAAGGGTATTCCCACAGGTTTTTGCTATCAAAAGCTGATTTTGGACGATGATACCGCCCCTGTACTGATTTACCACGGGCTGAACGGAATTTACATCAAAGAACTGAAAAAGTGGATACGGCTCGACGCAAGAGGAAACAAAAACGGCGTAAACGCGCAGTTTTCCACCACGAACGAGCGGCTAGCATTCCCCGTGCGCCCCGAAAAGGGCGAGCAGGACAGCTTCACAGTATATGCAAAGCCCGATGTAAAGGTCATAGAACGCCTTAAAAAGTACGCAACCAGAACAGAGCTTTGGGACGACCTACCCACCGAGCTTGAATACAATTTCGGAGCGTGATAAAATGAAAAAAATAGGACTAATGGGAGGGCTTGGCCCAGCCTCCACTATTGAATACTACAAAGGGCTGGTAGGGCTGTCGCTGTCGCAGTTCGGCGCTGAAAAATACCCGAAGATAGTCATAGACAGCGTTGATATGGCGGAGCACACCAAATATTTCAACGAACACGATTATCAGAAGATAGGCGACCTTATTTACGAAAGCCTGTGCGTTCTGAAAAATGCGGGTGCGCAAGTGGCGGCGATAACCGCTAACACAGAGCATATCGCATGGGACTACGTTAAAGACAGATTGCCGCTAAAGACCATCAGCATCGTTGACGCGACAGTTGAGGAATGTCTTAAATGCGGGTATCAAAGAATAGTTCTGTTTGCAACCGCGTGGACGCTCAGAAGCGGACTTTACGTCAACGCGTTCACCAAAGCAGGTATCACACCTGTCGTTCCCGACGAAAACGATATAAGCGTGCTCGGAAGCCTTATATATCCGAATTTGGAGAACGGTATCGTTATAGACGAGGAAAAGAAAAAAATGATCGCGCTAGCCGAAAAATACATAAAAAGCGGCAGCGCCGATGCTCTGCTTTTAGGCTGCACCGAAATACCCTTGATGATAAAGCACGGAGATGTATCGGTGCCGATAATCGACACAACTCAGATACACATCAAGGCGCTCTACAACTATGCAATCGGCGACAGCAACGAATAACAGCAAAAGCCTGAGAAGACCGTTCCTCTCAGGCTTTTAATATTTCGATTTAGTATTTATTCTGTGGTGTAGTTATCAAAGTAGCCCTGAATAAACACGATAGGCGTACCCTTATCGCCCGAACCCGAAGTCAGGTCGCACAGCGAACCGATAAGGTCTGTAAGCCGTCTGGGTGTTGTGCCCTCGGATACCATCTGACCCACAAGGTTGCTGTCCTTTTCCTGAATCTTGTCCTTGATAGCAGCCTTCAGCGCGTCACCCGAAAGATCGGAGAAGTCGTTGTCGGCAAGGTACTTCAGCTTAAGCTCGTTGGGAGTGCCCTCAAGACCTGCTGTGTAAGCAGGAGAGACAACAGGGTCAGCAAGCTCCCAGATCTTACCGATGGGGTCCTTGAATGCACCGTCGCCGTAAACCATGACCTCAACATTCTTGCCTGTTGCAGCCTTGAGCTTTGCAGCGATAGCGTCAACAACGGGCTGACAATCTCTCGGGAACAGCTTTACCTGATCCTCGGTAGCCTTGTTTGAGCCTAAAAGACCGTAGTTCTCGTTGTAGCCGCTGCCGTCAACAGGTGCGTTCAGGATATCATCAAGACCGAGCACGATGTCAGCGCCGGCAGCCTTGAGTATGCGCTTTGTTCTTGCGCGTGTGTGGATATCACAGCAAAGAACATTCTTTGTATAGTTAAGAATAGCCTTGGGGTTGTTAGCAAAGATTATTTCACACTCTGCGCCGCTCTCACGGATCAGAGTTTCATAATACTCTACATAATCAACGCCTGTAAATGTATGCTTTTCATAGCCGAACAGCTCGCGGTACTTCGCAAGCGAAAGCACATCGGTATAGGGGTTTATGCCCTTTTCATCAAGCTGGTCATAGCTTACAAGGTGATTTCCTACCTCATCGGAAGGATAAGAAAGCATAAGGACTATCTTCTTTGCCCCCTTAGCGATACCGCGCAGACAGATAGCAAAGCGATTACGGCTGAGAATAGGGAAGATAACACCGACAGTGTCACCGCCAAACTTCGCCTTAACGTCCTGTGCTATGTTGTCAACAGACGCATAGTTTCCCTGCGCTCTTGCAACGATAGCCTCAGTCATTGCAACGATATCTCTGTCACGGATCTCGAAGCCATCATCTGCGGCAGCGTCGAGGACAGACTGTGTAACTATCTCGACGATATTATCGCCATTTCTGATGATAGGCGCTCTTACACCTCTTGATACAGTACCGATCATACGGCTCATAATGAACACTCCTTAAAATCAAATACGACTAACTAACATCAATCGCAGCTTATATTTTAACACACTTTCAAGCATTTTTCAATAGTATTTTTCAATTTTTTTCCGTTTGACAACATTTTTTTATATACCGCATAAAAACTATTCCAAAAACCAAAAAACATACAGCAAAATAAAGGCTGCCGAGTTCTTCAGCAGCCTTTATCGCATTCGGTGTTAATTTTCGGATATCTTAACTATTGCCTTGATAAGGTCGGCTGGCTTTTCTTTCATAAGGCGTACAGCCTCGGGCAAGCTGTCCCAACCCTCAAACACATGAGTACACAGATGGCTTACATCAACTCTGCCGCTTGCTACCAGTGAGCCAAGCTTCTCCATACGCAGTCTGCCGCCCGGCATAAGTCCGCCGTTTATCATCTTATGACCCATACCTACGCCCCACTCAACGCGCGGTATCTTGACGAAGTCCGCACCGCCGAGGTAGTTCACGCTTCCTATCTTACCGCCGGGTTTTACGCATTTCACCGCCGAAGCAAAGGTATCCTCATCGCCGCCTGCAATAATTACGCAATCAACGCCCTTGCCATTTGTAAGCTTCAATGTCTGTTCCTCAATGCTGCCGTTTTTGTAGCTGATAAAATCAGTCGCACCGTATTTCTTCGCCGCCTCAACGCAAGCGGGACGTGTGCCTACCGCAATTATCCTTGAAGCACCGCGAAGCGAAGCGCCCGCAACCGACATAAGTCCCACAGGGCCTATTCCTACAACAAGAACAGTATCACCGAACTGCACATCGGCAAGCTCCGCGCCATGAAATCCCGTAGGCACCATATCGGATAGCATACAAGCGTTCACCGTATTGATGCTGTCGGGCAGATGAGCAAGGTTTCCGTCTGCGTCATTCACATGGAAATACTCTGCAAACACTCCGTCCTTGATGTTGGAAAACTTCCAGCCCGCAAGCATTCCGCCCGAATGCATGGCATAGCCGCCCTGAGCTTCAAGGGAGTTCCAGTCGGGTGTTATCGCAGGAACAAGCACCCTGTCGCCTGCCTTAAAATCCTTGACGAGTGAACCTACTTCTGTTACTACCGCACAGCATTCATGTCCGAGAATGAGGTTACTGCGCTCGCCGATAGCGCCCTCATACACCGTATGGATATCAGATGTGCACACGGCTACCGCAAGCGGACGGCATATCGCGTCCATTGGACCGCAGGCAGGCACGTCCTTTTCGATCCAGCCAGCCTCGCCTATCTTTAACATCGCAAAAGCTTTCATAACAAACATCCTTTCGTTGGCCTTTATTCGAAGCTATTATTAACACTCTCTGCGGAATTATTCATAAATCAAGCATACGAACATCGACAGCACAAACGCGATTTTTGCTCAAAACCCTTGACAAAACCAACTTTTAGTAGTATAATATTTATGCTATCAATGCCGCTGTGGTGGAATAGGCAGACACAAGGGACTTAAAATCCCTCGGACTAAACATCCGTACCGGTTCGACCCCGGTCAGCGGCACCAACAAAAAAGCGTTCCTTCTTTGGAACGCTTTTTTGTTGGTAAAATTACTTGGATTTGAAAATTCATTTTATTAAAACAACGCAGAAAGCCCACAATAGCTTAGCAGAGCTTTTGTGGGCTGCATCTTTGCAAATATTCCTTTGTCGTAGATAAATATCCCTATTCCTGCTCCTCGTCGGGCTGATACTCTAAAATATCACCGGGCTGACATTTCAGCACACGACATATCGCGTCGAGCGTGGAGAAACGCACCGCGCTGACCTTACCCGTTTTAAGCTTTGAAAGATTTACATTCGCAACGCCGACCCTTTCGGAAAGCTCATTCAGCGACATCTTTCGGTCAGCCATAACACGATCAAGTCTTAAAATTATCGCCATATTGCACCGTCCTTAAATCGTTTCGTCTGCTTCCTGCTGAAGCTTGCAGCCGTAGTTGAAAACATACGCAAGCGCCGTCAGAAACACGCCGAACAGAAACGGCACAGTATCGGGAGCATTATTCATCGCGTCAATATCAAGCACGCCATTTGTTATTAAGCCATTCACTGTCAGATTAAACACAAAACCAACAACACCCGTGACAGCAAGGGTGATACCTGCGCCTTTCATCTTGTCCCCTATGTCATATCTGAACGGAGTTTCCGCAGTGCGCAAGGTTCTGAATATTGCCACGCCGAAATTCAGCGCGATAACATATCCGATACCGCTTACGCAAAGGGACGCAAATGTTACCCAACCCTCTTCAGACGTAAGCTTTTTTTCAGCGTCGACCCAGCCCGCAAAGCTGCCGATATAGCTGAAAAACATCATTATAAGGCACACGATGATACCTATTCTGAAAATATTTGCAAGCGCTTCAAAAAATCTGCACATCTTTAAAAAGCTTGCTTTTTCCTGTTCAAGCGTTCTATCGTTCACATCTATAATCTTTGCCATAACAAACCTCCAAAGTCATATCTGTCCCAAAGTAACAATAAGCTTATCATGTTTGGATCATAGCATATATTTTTACGCTTGTCAATAGTTTTTTAACGTTTTTCGTTAATTTTTTGTACTTTTTCGTAAATTAACATTATTCGCTTCTCTGAATATAATATACTCGGAGGTGATATAATGGAAGAATACGGACTTATACTTTGCGGCGGCGGAGGACGAGGAGCTTATCAGATGGGCGTTTTACGGGCACTTGAGCGACTCGGACTTCGCAAATACATAACAGCAATATCAGGAACATCGGTCGGTGCGCTTAATGCCGCGCTGTTCGCCTCGGTAAGCTGCGCAAGAGCCTGCGACATCTGGTGCGGGATCACACCGCGCGATATTGCCGACCCCGCTGAAGCCGCAGGCAGAGTTTTCGGAACGGTGCTGGGCTTTGCGATGTCGGACGAGAAAAAGGCGATCTTAGAGGATTCGGGCAGCATTGTTAAATCGGGATTATTTTCGCGCAGCGGAATGATATCCCTTATAGAAAACAACGGCATAAACCGCTCTGTTACCTCGGCTGAGCTTCCTGTTTTTGCGTGCTGCCACAATTCAACGCTCAACCGCCCCGAATACTTCGATATGCGCGCGTTTTCGCCCGATACGGTGACTAAGATACTGGTAGCGTCCTCCGCGATACCTGCGGCTTTTCCCATACAGCGTATAGGACGCTACAGCTACCGCGACGGCGGTATCTCGGACAACTGCCCGATAAGACCCTTGTACAACATAGGCTACCGAAAGTTTATCATCTCGCACCTTGACGGAGTACACGCTGACCGCTCGCTCTTTCCCGACGCGGAGTTTGTGGAGCTATTCCCCTCAGACGCCATATATCTCGGCGATAAAAACCGCTCCATGCTGTCGGACGGCACGATGGACTTTGACGGGAAAAACGCCGCAAAACGCATAAGCCTAGGTGAACAGGAAACGCAGGCGTTTTTCATGCTACTGAACTCCTCAAAGCGCGTTGTATTGCCATAAAACGATGACCTCCCTATTGGGAGGTCAAAAAATCATTTGATATAATCTTTAAGTGCCGCAATAAGAGCGTCTATCTCCTCGTCAGTTCCAACTGTTATTCTGAGGCGGTTGTCGATACGCTGTTTTTTGGAATAGCGCACATAGATATCGCGCGTCTTGAGATACTCGCAGATATCCTTTGCCGCGTACTTCGGGTGCTCGGCAAACACGAAATTAGTGCTGCTGTCGGGGAGCGTAAAGCCCATTCTGCGCAGCTCGTC
>JAZNTS010000192.1:0-14820 GCA_045591905.1 Oscillospiraceae bacterium
CTCTGCATCGTGCTGAATGTGCTCTTTGTGCTATCGCTGAGAGAATGCTCTGCCATAAATGCTTTCTTGGCAGCGTCATCGGAAAGAGCGTTATACTGATCCTTTTCGCTGGGAAGCTCGTTGCCTGCAGCGTCTTTCTGAGCATAGTCTGTTATGCCGTAGAAATCTGTTGCGGTAAACACGAAATCCTTACCGTTGCCGTTATTGTTAGCCTTAACGACCTCATATTCATTATTAAGAGCTGCGGTAATTGCGCCTTTAACGACCTTCATGGAATCCTTAGAAACGCTGTTCCATACGCTGTCGTCGTAAGCGGTGTCGCCATCCGCAAGATTTGCATTGTAGTATGCAAGTATCTTCTCGGCGTCGCGTACAAGCTCATCGTGCTTTTTAAGCTCTTCACCCTCAAGCTCACTTGCTGTAGCGTTGTGAGCGTCAACAAAGATGGAGGCAAGCTTCATGCTGTAGGACTCCTCCACCATCATATTGATCTCGGTAGCAGGTGTGTGAGTGATATGGGTCATGGGCTTGTAAACAACGTCCAGCACGCCGAACAGGATAAGGAAAGTGAGAAGCATCGAACCACAGCCGCCCATGGGGTTATATCCCTGCTGCTGAAGCTTTGCAAGCTCTTCCTGCTGCTTTTGCTGGTTGTTTCTGTATTTTTGCTGTATCTCCCTTACTTTAGGGGCAAATATAGCGGATTTTGCGGTGTTTTTCTGCTGCTTTATCGAAAGCGGAAGCATCGCAAGCTTTACGACAAGCGTAAACAGAATGATCGCAATACCAATGTTGGTTATGCCTATCTCATAAATAAAGTACAGGATATAACCGAGAGGCGTACCGATAAGACTGTATATGAAATCTATTTTGTCCACGTCCTTTCACAAGATTTCAGATTGGTGTGCGGGTGCGCAGGACACAAAAACACGAGGCTTCACCTCGGCGGGCACCCTTATTGTATTCTATATTTCAATGCGGCTCAGCCGCAATTGTCTTCGGAGGTATCGTCGCAGCATTCAGTGTGAGTGGGTGTGTGCTGCACCTTTTCCGGACGAAAGCAGAACTTTTCCGGAACAGGGTCGTATCCGCCGCGTGAATATGGGTTGCAGCGAATAATTCTCCATAACGTCAAATAACCGCCCTTGACCGCCCCAAAACGCCGAATAGCGATAGTCGCATACTCGGAACAGCTTGGTCTAAAGCGGCAGCACGGCGGTAAAATCTTTGACAGCGTAAGTCTGTATAGCTTTATAATTCCCAAAAACAAAAATTTCATGGCAGCTTTGACAGAATATTCTTTTTCATGAGAGATAAGAGCTTTGTGGATTTTTGCTCGGGCGTCTTACCCCTTGCTACGAAAACGAAGTCGTAACGCTTTTGTGTTTTTTCTTTCAAGCTCGGCTCAAAAAGGCGGAAGGCTTCCCTTATTACCCGCCTTGCCCGATTTCGCTTGACCGCATTTCCGACCTTTTTGCCTGTCACTATGCCGAGGCGGTTGGCAGTGCCGCGCCGCTCTTTAACATAGCAGACAAAGGCATAGGTCACAATGCTTTCTCCTCTTTTAAAGAGAAAGCTGAAATCGCGGTTTTTTTTGATCACAACATACCTTTTTCTGAACTCAGACATAGGCTTATGCAATCTCAGATCAATAGGTCAGCTTTTTTCTGCCCTTTGCACGGCGGCGTGCGAGAACCTTGCGGCCGTTCTTTGTAGCCATTCTCTTCATAAATCCGTGCTCGCGCTTTCTCTGAAGCTTCTTAGGCTGGTAAGTTCTTTTCATTGTCAAAAACCCCCTTCATAATTTGGTTAATCTGTGTCAGGACACAGTATGTCCGCACACAGCTGTCAACAATAATTAATTATACAGTATTATAAAAGCGTTGTCAAGGGCTTTTTACAAAATTTCTTTCAAAAAAACACGCAATAAATCAACGATTTGTTATAATTTTTGGATAATTTACAAAACAGGCGCTTGTAATCGTTTTTAAAATATGTTATAGTATTAATATAGTGTACAAATGGAAAAAACAGCAAACGGAGGTGTGAGATGTTAGGCTTCAGAAAGATGAAAACGCTTCTCCCTGCGGGCAAGCCTGCCACATTCAGCGGCGGACGTCGTTTAAGGCATGAGCTGAAATACATCATTGACGAGGGAACCTACCGTGTGCTTCTTGGCAGGCTGCAGCCGCTGATGTATTCCGATAAAAACAGCGTAAACGGCGAATACCGCGTGACCAGCCTTTATTACGACGATGTTTACGGCAGCGGCTACAACGCCAAGCTGTGCGGAATTGCGGTGCGAAAAAAGTTCCGCATAAGAAGCTACAATCTCGACCCGTCACGAATTATGCTTGAAGCAAAGCACAAGGACGACGAATATGTTTCAAAGCTGTCAAAGCAGCTCACCGACGAGCAGTACAGGGCACTTTTAAAAGGCGATTGCACATTTATGGCGGAGCATGACTGGTCAGAGGACGTTTTCGGCGAATACTACCGCTCTAACCTTGTGTCTGCGCTGAAGCCGAAGCTTATTGTTGACTATATGCGCGAGGCGCTTGTGTATCCCCACGGAAATGTCCGCATTACATTTGACAAAAAGCTATCCACCTGTTATAATACGATTGATATGTTTGCTGAGAACGCGGCATATTCTCCTATTTATAATAAAGAGATAATTCTTGAAATAAAGTTCGACGGCTATCTTCCGTTGACGATACAGGCGGCGCTTCAGGGGCTTAACGCTCCGCGGCAGTCGGTATCAAAATACATAATATGCAGCGATAAACTTATGGAGGTCAAAACGCATGGTTTCTGAAAATCTTACAATGGGCTCAAAGCTCGAAGATGTGCTTGCCGCTTTCGGTGACGGCTTTGATATGTCCGAGCAGTTTGCAAATCTTTCTGTTGCCACAATAATCATGACCCTGCTTACCGCAGCGCTTTGCGGAGCTATCATCTATGTTGTATACCGCTTTTTCTACAGGGGTGTGGTCTACAGTGACAATTTTAACATTCTTCTGCTGCTTACTACAGTTGTGACCTCTTTTATAATCATGACAATAAGCGCAAATGTCGTTTTGTCCCTCGGTATGGTCGGCGCGCTGTCTATCGTGCGTTTCCGTGCGGCGGTAAAGGATCCGCTGGATATCGGCTTTCTGTTCTGGGGAATTGCGGCAGGCATTACCGCGGGCGCGCAGCTTTATATGGTTGCAATAATCGGTACAGTTATCATCTCCGTCATCTACATACTGCTTACTATATTTAAAAAGCAGCGCAAGAGCTATCTGCTGATAGTGCGCTACACCGCAGACAGCGAAATAAACGTGAACGGTATCCTCGGCGCGATAAAGTACAAACTGAAGAACAAGACCCAGTCGGGCAGCAGCATCGAGCTTACTGTTGAAGTAAAGATAAAGAATAACGACACCTCATATATCAGTCGCTTCAATGCGGTTGAGGGCGTGGAGAGCGTAACGCTTCTCGAATACAGCGGCGAATATATGAACTAATGCTGTATTAATTGCTTTATAAAATGAGGTCGCCTTTGACATTTGCCAGGGGCGACCTTTTTGTTTCTTTGGGACAATGTGAAAAGGAGGAACATTATGGACATAATGAGCTATGAGGTACTTATGTGGGAGGCTGCAAAAAGCAGAGATAAAAACGCATTTTTGCAGCTTGTACAGCAAGACGCGGTGATGGTCTGCGGCGGTTTTAGGTGCAGCGGTGCCGAATACGCCGAAATAATCCGCGAATTTGACTTGGCAGAATACGAGATCACGGGATTTGAAACGGTTTCGGAAACGCCCGAGCTTTGTCAGGTGCATTACGTGATAACAACTCACGTTGCAGACGAAAGAAACCGCGACCTTGCAGGAAAGTTCCACATCACATCTACTTGGAAAAAGACAAACGAGGCGTGGAAGCTTATCTTCAATATGGATCAGAGGATAATGGAATAAACTTAAAAGCCTGAGAAGAAAAAACTCAGGCTTTTTCGTGTTATTTAATAAGCTGTTCATAGTCTGCGCTTGCCATTGGCTTGTAGAAGTAATAGCCTTGCACCATATCGCATTCCAACTCTTTAAGAAAAGAGACCTGTTCGTCTGTTTCAACACCCTCGGAAACTGTCGAGAAGTTGAGATTTTTCGCAAGCGATATTACCGAGGTAATTACAGCCTTTGTCTTATCTGTAAGCGCGTTGCGCAGGAAGAAGCTACCGTCTATCTTTATCGTGTCAAACGGCATCACCGTGATTAGGCTGAGCGAGGAATAGCCCGAGCCGAAATCGTCCATAGAAAGACGGAATCCCGCCTCTTTTAGCTGAGTCATTATTTCGCGCAGACGATTGAGGTTTTCGGTAAGCATACTCTCGGTTATCTCAAGCTCAATCTTGTCGCGCGGAACGCCGATACTGTCAACCAGCGCGCATATCTTTGAACAGAAGCCGTCGTCACGAACGTGCTGACGCGAAACATTGAGCGATACCATCGGAACATCGTAGCCCGCCTGCATCCATTTTTTGATGTCCATAACAGCACTGCGGTACACCGCGAAATCCATATCTGCAATAAAGCCGTTACGCTCAAACACGGGCACAAACTTTCCGGGTGATACTATCTCTCCGTTTGGTCTTATCCAGCGCACCAGCGCTTCTGCACCAACGACCTTTCCTGTGAAAGTGTTGACCTTTGGCTGATAGAACACCTTAAATTCATTGTTTTCAAGCGCTTCAAGCATATGAGTTTCAACATACTGTCGCGCCTGCATCTCCTCGTTTAGCGCATTATCATAGAACGAGATCATGTTGCTGGTGTAGTACGCCTTGTCCTTGATGGTCTTTTGTGCAACAATGGCTCTGTCAAGCGCAGTCATTATGCCGGCGCTGCCGTCAAGCTCGTACACGCCTGCTATGAGATGTATCTCTATGCCGCACTTTTCAAGAACCTGACCCTGTGCGCTGTTCAGCATCTGATAAAGACGCGTATGCAGCTCAGACGTGCTGTTGTTGCGGTGAAGAGCGATAAATCTCGCACCCTCGGAGCGGCACAGCAACTCGTTGTCGCCTGTGGAGGCGACAAGTATATCAGCAACCGCGATAAGAACGGAGTTTCCGTGCTCATAGCCCATAGACTCGTTAAGGCGGCGGAAATTAGCAATGTTTATTACAGTAATAAAACAGCCCTCGGGGTTTGTTGCGGCGATCCTCATTGCGTCTACGGCAAATCTGTCGAAGCCAAGCACGCCTGTAAGAGTATCGCGCGTCTGTATTTTGGAAATGCTGTTTGTTATATCTGTCGTGCTGACAGCGTAACGCTCGCCCACACCCTCTACCTCATATGAGGAGGCGGCAATATTTATCCATCTGCCGTCGCTTTCGCGATAAAACGCAGTGGAGGAGGTAAGCTGTCCCGCTTTCACTCCATGAACAGGGCAGTCGGCGCAAGGTGCGTCAAGCCCTCTTATCTTGCGGTAACAGATATCACCCTTTTTTAGCCCGTAGTTATTTGCGGCATTCTCGCCGACATAGTCCACCTCAAAGGTATCCGGAACAAGTGAAAAGCCCTCTATGCTCAGGTTATTTATAACAGGAGCTGCAAAGCTCATTCTCCTGTCATGGGCAGCCACTCTGTAGTGCACGGCAAACATATGGTTTAATGTGCCGCTGAGCATCTCAATAAGACATATATCGGATTCCTGCCATGTTACAATGTCGTTTGCAACAAATTCAACATAGCCTATCATTCCGTCATCGGTCATGATAGGGCAGCACACGGCGCTTTCGGCTCCGTTCAAAAACTCAAAGCCGTATTTCTCCTTACTGTCGCCGCGATCCTTTGTGGCAATAACGATCTCGTGACCTGACAGCATCTGTATCGTTTTTTCGGTATTGTATATCGACCTGAAAGCAGGGAGCAACGGGTCATATTGAAATTTACCGTCCTGATTCCACGGCGTATAATTCTCATCAGGCGCTCCGTTTTTGCCGAAGCAGCATATATGTACCTGACTTGCACCGACATAGCGACCCGCCTCGCGGAGAGCTTCCGTGATAGCCTTATATCCCGCGTTTTTATCGGTCAGCGCGGTGTTTATAAGATGATATATATGCTCAGCGCCCGCAACACTGACTATGCGCGGCTCGCGCCAGTCGCTTTGAAGCATATTATTTGCAAGCGACATAGTGGAATTATACTGCATATAGCCGTTTCCGCCTTTTGCACAAGCTGCTTTGTAGGCGGCAAAAGCCTCATTTTGAACAGTGTCATAGTTTTTATTGAGTTTAAAAACAGATACACCCGCACTGACAGTGACGGTCTTTCCGTCGCTGTTGTTGGTGTGGCGAAGATTGTGGAATCTGTATATCACTCTTGCGGTGATAGCATTCAGGGCGGGAATATCGCTGAATCTTACATACATTGCGAACATTCCGTCCTCTATTCTTGTGAAAAGACTGCCCTGCGTTACCGCACACTGCGCCTCAAGCACCTTTGCGACCGAGCGCTGAAGCTCGTCAGTGTCATTGTCACAGTCTGCCGATATATCACTGTATTTATCTATTCCAACAATGACAAGCGCGGAGCTTTTAAAGCTTTTTTCGCTGACGCGCTGTTCCACATCTGTCTTAAAGCTTTCGTACACAAGAGCGCCTGTAAGCACATCGCGCCTGTTATCGGAGCTTATTCCAACTCCGCCTTTTTCCTCGGTGACGTCAAGAGTTCTGCCTACGATACGCACAGGATTGCCGTTGTCATCGTAAACAGTCTTTCCCTCATATCGGAACCATACAACGTCGCTGAAATCGTTGACAACTCTTACATCATAATATATTTCCTTGTCGCCGCGCTCCATAGCGTCGCACATTTTGTGAAATACGGGAATATCATCAGAGTATATAGTACCCCAACTGATTATAGTATCTCTGAAGTGCTGGATTGGCTCAAGGTCGTTTTCATAAATTCCGTGAAGCTTCTTGTACTGATAGCATATATCATCGGCAATATCATATTCCCACAAGCCGAAATTGCTGTATTCCGAGGATATTTTAACTTTAAGGTTTTCTGCACGGACGGCAAGCTTCAGAGAATTGATCTCCTGTTTTGCTTGCTGAAGCTGCTGCTGCAGCTCGTGCACAGACAAAGAATGTCCGTTGTCCATTATGCTTCACCTCCCAGATCCGTTTATACACAATAACAGTGCATTGTTACACAATTTAATTATAACTAACTTCCAAGCGTTTGTCAATAAGGTTGAATATATTTGTGCAAAAGCCTCAAAAATTATTTGCATATAACGCTAAAATAAGATAAATCCTTGTGAATTCTATTCAAATATGCAACAAAATAAAATCTGCCGACGATTTTATCGCACTCTCTAAAAACTCCGCTTTTTCTGCCATGCGGTGACCGCTTCCCTCTATGCACAGGGATTTTATCGACGGATTTTGACAGAGAAAGCTCTCTGTGTCTGCGCGTGCGACAAGCTCATCGTTTCCTGCATACACCGTCATTATCCTGTAGCTGTCCCAGTGCTTGCTGTGGCGCATACAATGGAGCTTTGAAAGCAGCTCGTAGAAGCGATAGGGTATGCGGTATTCGCGCTGCATATTTATGACAAAATCCTGTCCGTTTGCTTTATAAGCCAAGGGGCTTTTGCTTGTTGCAGCCGCAATACGAACAAGTGAGCTTGCCATATTCACTGCAGGCACGCGCAGAACGATGCTTTTGTAGCTGTCGTCGCCCCTTTCAAGCCTGTGAAGCAGACACATAGCCCCATAGCTTGTGGCAAACGCATGAAGCGTACCCGTAAAATTGTTTTTGATGTAGTTCTCCACGGTAATGATATCAGCTATACAATTATCGGGGTGAAGTCCCTCCGACGGCTCGGTACGCTCTCCATGCGCAGGCAGGTCAAAGGTCATAACATTGAGCTTATCGCGGCACAACTGCTCCGCAAGCGCTCTTATCGCATCGCTCTCCTTGCTGCCCGCAAATCCGTGTATAGCAAGCACGGTGCCTAAGGCGTTTTCGACAGAGTAAAGTTTTGCGGGTATGTGCTCTATTTTTATATATTCTTCTCTCATTGTCGTCCTCCAAATTTTAAAGCGGCGGGGTATCCCCGCCGCTTGTTTATTCGTTTACGGTATCTGCAATTTCATTTATGTTATCAGAAACAGAGTCAAGCTCTTCGTTCCACAACGTCTCAAAATCACTCATGGTCATGGGCTTTGCGAAGTAGTAGCCCTGTACCATATCACAGTTTATTTCAGACAGGAACTCTACCTGTTCGAGAGTTTCAACGCCCTCCGAAATGACCTCCATATTAAGACTTGCGGCGAGGTCAACTACAGTAGATATAACAGCGCGGCCCTTTTCGGAATTTACCGTGCCGTTAAAGAACTCGCGGTCTATTTTTACAACATCAACAGGGATATCCTTAAGCATATTGAGCGATGAATAACCGCTGCCGAAGTCATCGAGCGACAGCTTAAAGCCGATATCGTGAAGCTTCTGCATGATGGTCAGCAGCTTTTCGGCATTTTCCGCGAACACGCTCTCCGTAAGCTCAAGCTCAATGTATTTGTAGGGAATTTCGTATTTGTCAACGATCTCTCTGAGCCTCCAGATATAATCGTCGTAGTTAAGATGCATTCTCGACTGGTTTACGGAAATGATTACAGGAGTCTTACCCTCGTCCAGCCAACGGCGCATTACTTTGCAGACCTCCTCCAGAATGAAGAAGTCAAGCTCAACAACAAAGCTGTTCTTTTCGCTTATCGGGATAAAGTCACTGGGGAATACAAAGCCGAACTCCTTGCTGTTCCAGCGGATAAGCGCCTCAGCGCCCTCAATACGACGTGATTTAAGCCCGTATTTAGGCTGGAGATAGCATTCAAACTCATGTGCCGCAAGTGCCGCAGGCATTGCGTTTTCATAGTCCTTTTCGCGCAGAGCCTTTTCGCGTATCTTACCGTCATAGAACGCTATAGACGAGAAATGCTGACCTTTCAGGGTCTTTTTTGCTATCGTGCAACGGTCGATAGCTGCATTCATATCAATGCCGCCGTTGCCGTCTAAGCACTGACCAAGCCTGCACACACCCGCACTGAAAATGATCGGGTACTTCACAAATATATTGTTGCGGCGCTCGAACTCGGCAAAGATGTTGTTTATGCGCATGGTTATTTCGTTGTCCTGCGCATTACGAATCGTGCAGGCGAAGTTATCGTTCGATACTCTCGCGAACACTTCATCATTTTCAAGGTTGTCTGCAAGTGTTTTATGCAGACGCGCCAACATTCTGTCGCCTTCCTCATAGCCGAGGCAGTCGTTTACATATTTGAATTTATTGATGTCAAACAGAACTACAGCGAGCTTTTCGGGAGAACGCTTTTTCAGCAGCTTTCGCGTATCCTCGATGTATTTCTTCTTGTTTCTGCCGCCCGTTATAGGGTCGGTGTTGCTTGCGCGCTTGTTCTTGTGATTTATTATCGTTATATACAGCAACACTCCCACAAGTATCAGTATTACAGCGCAGCCGCCGATATACAGCGCTTGTACAGGCACTAAATTAAGCAGCGGTGTGCTGTTTGCCGCATTTATTGCGTCTGAATAGCTTGCAGCGTGCTTGCCTGTTCGGATACTTGCGATAGCCTTTCCAAATATGCGAGCAAGCTCTGTGTTGTTTGCGTTGAACGCAAAGCATTCCTCATGGTAAGATGTTGAGTTGTCAATGACCTTGATATCTTCAAAGTTTGAGCTTATCTGAAAAATGATCTCATACAGACCTGCGCAAACTATATCAGCGTCGCCATTGCGAACAGCCTGCATACATTTTCCGATATCATCATAAGGAAGCAATGTTGCATTTTTATACATCTGCGATGCATATTGTGTTATGTCGTTGCAATCATGAGGAATAGCGATCTTGAGGTTTCCATTGAGATTTACACTCTCCTTGCCTGCGGCTACTATCTGTTCGGTAGAGTAAGGCATTGAGACCCTGTAATTACCGAGCGGTGCCACGCTGATAGAGTTTACGCCGCCGCAGATCACCTGTACATCTCCACGTGCAAGCATCTGTACACATTCTTCAAGGGAGTCGCAGCTTCTCACCTCAATGGTAAGCCCCGAAAAATCCGCTATGCGTTTAAGCACGGTATCGGTATAGCCGACAATTTTGCTGCCGTTAAAGTTTTCAAGGCTGCTGAAGCCGTTGTTGTATGCTACGGTAATGAGGGGATTTTTTTCAATATATGCTTTTTCGGCGCTGCTGAGAGCGAAATTCGCCGAACCGTATTTTTCAATGTATTTTTCGTAGAGGCTTGTTGAAAAAGAGCTGTTTGCCATATGAAGGCTGTTTACAGCGACATCAAGACTGCTTGTTATGTTAACATCTTTTCCCGAAGTAAGGAAATAGCAGTCCTTTGTTGCATACTGGTAAACGATGACCTCGTTTTCCCAAGGCGTAAAGCAATCCTTTACTACCGCATCAATTTTTCCCTCATAGAAATCGGATTTCATCTGTGCCTCGGTAGCATATTCAACGAAATTTGCCCTGTCTATCTCTCCGCGTACAAAGCTGTCGTTCGAGAAATATTTCAGTTTATTCTCTGCCAGATAACCGATAGTTGCGTCTTTTATGGCATCGGTATCAAAATAGCTTATGTCATTATTATCGGCGGTGACATAAACAGCAGTAAACTTTTTCATGAGCGATACGCTGCTAAGCTCGGGATTGTACTCTCTGTCACTGAAATAAACATCTTTCCACATATCGTATTCGCTTTGCGTCACGCAGGGTATGATGTCGATTACGCCCTCTGAGAGCATTTGCAGCAGCTCCTCGGGCTGAGCCTCAACATATGTATAGCGGTGACCCGTATAGGTCTGCATAGCTGTAAGATAATCGTATGCAAAGCCGCTGTAATTGCCGCCTGTTTTGGTGATTCCAAACTCCGCGCACGCGCCGACTCTTATGGTGTCGCCGCTCTCGGCGGAATAAGCACACAAAGGCATTGCGCACGTCATTAATACCAATACTATAAATAACGAAATTATGGATCGTAGCTTCCCTTTTCGCATATGATAAATCTCCTGAAAACCGTTGAAAAATCCGATGCAATTTCAGCTTTAAGGCATAATTGCACCAATTGATATAATTATATCATTTTAGCATGAGCTTTTCAATATAAATATTTCAAAATTTCATATATGTGCAATTTTTTACATAGTCGTTTGGTGAATTTATACAAAAAAACTTGACATTCTGTATTTTATGATGTATAATATACAAAGCTGATAAACAGCTTGACTTATTCCGCGATTCTTATTCAGAATTACGGAAATATTTGTTTTATAAGGAGTATTCAAGTCATGAAATGGTATGAAAACGCTGTGTTTTATCACATTTATCCTATAGGTTACTTCGGCTGTGACAGAGTAAACGACCAAAGCTCTGAGCCGTCGCACGCTGTGCTGAAGCTTATTGATGATATCCCGCATATCAAGGAGCTTGGCTGCAACGCGATATATTTCGGCCCTGTTTTCGAGTCGGTCGCTCACGGCTATGACACCATAGACTACACCAAGATTGACCGCCGCCTCGGCACCAACGAGGATTTCAAAAAGGTATGTGACGCGCTGCACGAAAACGGCATAAAAATAGTACTCGACGGCGTGTTCAACCATGTCGGCAGAGATTTCGGCGCATTCCGCGATGTGCGCGAGCATAAGCTCGGCAGCGGCAAAAAGGATTGGTTCCATGTGCGCGAGGGCAACTCCCCCTATAACGACGGTTTTTACTACGAAGGCTGGGAGGGTCACTATGAGCTTGTTAAGCTCAACCTTTTCAACCCCGATGTTAAGAATTATATCAAGGACTGCATAACAGGCTGGAAAAACGAGTTTGGAATTGACGGTCTGCGTCTTGACGTTGCTTATTGCCTTGACCACAACTTCCTCAAAGAGCTGCGCGGCCACTGCAAGTGGCTGAGCGAGGATTTCTTCCTGCTCGGCGAAACGCTCCACGGCGACTACAATACATGGGTGAACGACCAGATGCTCGACAGCGTAACAAACTACGAGTGCTACAAGGGTCTGTTCTCCAGCTTCAACGACATGAATATGTTTGAGATCGCTCATTCCATCAATCGTCAGTTTGGCAGCGAGAATTGGTGTATCTACCGCGGCAAGCACCTTTACACCTTTGTTGACAACCACGATGTAACGAGAATTGCATCAATGCTGAATGTCAAGGAACAGCTTCCCACTATTTACACACTGATGTTCATGATGCCGGGTATTCCGTCTGTGTACTACGGAAGCGAGTTTGGCGTTCTTGGCGACAAGCGCGGCAACAGTGACGATATCCTGCGCCCCGAGTTTGACGCGGATAAGATGAAAAACGAGGGAATATGCGATCTTACAAAGCATATCGCGGCGCTTGCTGATATCCAGAAAAACAACCCTGCTGCGGCTGACGGAGATTATGTTCAAGTCCAGCTTACAAACAGGCAGTATGCGTTCTCAAGAAGCTGCAACGGCGAAACTCTTATCATCGTCATCAATGCTGACGGCGCACCTTTCACCTATGACCTCAAACGCGGCGGAAAGGCTGTCGATCTGATCACAGGCGAGGAAAAGGAGCTTTCGGGACTCACTCTGCCGCCCTACGGCAGTATGGTGCTGAAAGTACAGTAAAAAGATGTTGACCCTTTCGGTGCAGGCTGAAAGGGTCTGCTTATATGAGGAGGTTTACATGAACAATAATGTGGAGGTGTGGCTGTGGCTGCTGCTCGTGCTGCTGCCGCATAATTCCCGCACGGCTGAGCTGCTATCCCAGTACGGCTCGGCTTTGGAGGCGGCAAAGGCAATGCGCGACGGCGAATGTCCGCTTCTAACCGAAGCAGAAAAGCAGCGTGTTCAGCGCACGCGCACAAGAGAGGTGCGATCTCTTATCAACGAGTGCGAAAGGCTCGGTATACGCATAATCACATTCGATGACGTGGAATATCCTCCGCTGCTTAAAACCATCGCCGACCCTCCTATAGTGCTGTTTGTAAAGGGAAGCCTTGCGCCGCTTTCAAAAATGCCGTCTGTTGCGGTAGTAGGTCCACGCCGCCCCTCGGAATACGGCAGAAAGGTATGCGATGCGCTCTGCACCGATATGGCAAAGGACGGCGTTGCGCTTATCAGCGGTCTTGCCGTGGGAATTGACGCGTGTGTACATCGCTGTGCCGTGAATAACGGCGGCTATACTGTGGGCGTTCTCGGCTGCGGTATGATGGTGAACTACCCTGCGGAAAACGAGGAACTGAAAGAAGAAATAGTGAAGTCTGGCGGTGCTGTGATATCTGAGCTGCTGCCGTACGCATCGGTATCGGCATCGTATTTCAAGCAAAGAAACAGGATAATTTCAGGGCTTGCCATGGGTACACTTGTGCCCGAAGCTTCCTCACGAAGCGGAAGTCTATTAACAGCGGCTCATGCAGCAATGCAAGGCAGACGTCTGATGTGCATACCGCCGCATGATATAATGTCAGAGCGCTTCAGCGGTACAGCTCAGCTTATGCGTGACGGTGCGCGTGCTGTGTTCGGCACTGGGGATATTTATTCTGAGCTTAACAATGGCGTTCAGCAGTGTGAACAGCTTGATCTGCTTCGACAAAAAGCAGCAGAGAAGCTTACAGCTCCGAAAAAGCAAAAGTCAACAAAGAACACAGCCGCGCTGTCGAAAAAGTCCGAGGAAAAGAAAACGCAGGAGCTTGAAGCCCCTGCAAGGGTATTGCCTGACATTGCGCAGTTAGGTCCTCAGGAATCCGAGGTAGTGCTTTTGCTGAAAGACGGGCCGCTTACCATGGACGAGCTGATAGACAAAACAGGCAAAAGGTATGACGAGATATGCTCCGTTATCCTCGGCTTAGAGCTTATGGACGCTGTTGTGCGCAACCGCGACGGAATGATCTCGCTGCCCTGACCGACATTATATCGCGGCGAAATAATCCTCGATGACATCATGAACGTGCACGGGCGATACATCATTCGCGTTAAGGATACCGAGAAAAAGCTCAGCCTCCGCTTGAAGCGAGGTGAAGTCCTTGACATGACATTCGCCGCACTGAAATCCGTATGCGGTGTAAACTGCACCGTCCTCGTTGGTCATTTCCTCTGTTGTCAGCTTCCACATATTATTATGTAACCTTTCTTTTTGCGGGGCTTCGGCTCCGCTTTTCTTTATTTGTGACAGTGTGTTTTAAATCACCCTGCCGCCGATATTTATTATAGCAGAAACGGCTGTATTTTTCCGTAAACATTCTGTTAAGCTAGTGATATTAGCAGAATTTTAACAATGTCGCAAAATCCACAAATACAAATCGGATAATCTCTAAATATATTACTATCGGTATTAATTGACGGTTTTTGCGTAATTCACTCTTGACTATTAAGCGCCGTTTTTGAGCTTTTTTGAATGTAAACCAAGTGTAAACTTTTCCACGGATTTAACACGGTTTTCAACAGGTTTTATTAAAAATAATGCGATGATAATGCCGTTTTAGAGAGTTTTATGTTGAAAACACAGCTAAAAACAGCAGTTTTGACACGTTTTCAACAGTTTTCAACGTTGAAAATGTTGAAAAACACGACTTGCAAGAAACGTTGAACAAACTTGCAAAACGCTCTTTAGGAAGCTTATTCTATCGTTGTTTGTCTTTGTGAAAATGCAACAAAAATTATTCAGCTTACATGAAAAACAAGCGCTTTCATAGGTGAAAACTCTCGAATATTGATGTTAAAAGCATAAAAATACCGCCTTTGA
>JAZNTS010000193.1:0-6142 GCA_045591905.1 Oscillospiraceae bacterium
GTCTTTCATTATAAGCAGCTCGGAGGTCGGCTCGTAAATCAAGAAATTGACGATATACTTCTCACCGCGCTTCAGCAGAAAGCCGTACTCCTCCAGATATTCGACCTCGCATTTCGCTGACTTTAATATTTTTTCTTCATACTCGACCTCGCCGTCCTCACAGGCAATAATAAGTGTTCGCTGTCCCCTGTTGAACTGCTTGTCCCTGATAGTATCAAGGATAAAAGAGGTCTTTCCGCTCTCCAAAAAGCCCGTTATAAGATATACGGGAAGTTCTGTCTGCATTGTAATTCCTCCCGTTTAAACGCCGAACAGCGCCTTTATCTTGGCTTCCTCTAGCTTTGCGCCGATAACACACATTCTGCCTGTAACATCAGCAGAACCTGTGCGAACCTCATACTCCTCGGGCACGAAATCGAAGTGATACCACACACCCTCGCCCGCAACTATACCCTTTGCACGAAGCACAGTTCCGTATGCTTCGTCGGAAAGCTTTGCAAGAGCCGCTTCAAGCTCTTCCTTGGTGAACTTCTTCGTGGTTTCGATGCCGAATGTGCTGAACACATCATCTGCGTGGTGGTGATGCTCATGGTCATGACAGCCACAAGTGCAATCCTCGCCATGCTCATGATGGTGATGATGCTCGTGGTCATGGTCGTGGCAGTTGCATTCCTCACCGTCCTCATGATGGTGGTGATGCTCGTGGTCATGATCGTGGCAGTGGCATTCCTCGCCGTCCTCATGGTGATGGTGATGCTCGTGGTCGTGATCGTGGCAGTGGCACTCCTCGCCGTCCTCATGATGATGGTGATGCTCGTGAGAGTGACCGCACACGGGGCAGATATCCTCATCAGCAAGCAGAGACTCGGCAAAGCCGTTTTCGCTCTCCATCGCTTCAAGTATCTGCTTGCCGCCGATATCGTCCCAAGGCGTTGTGACGATAGTCGCCTTGTCGTTAAGCTCCTTGATCATCTCTACCGCAGCGGCAAGCTTTTCTTCTGAAAGCTTCTGGGAACGGCTTAGAATTATGGTCTTAGCGCTCTCGATCTGGTTTTTATAGAACTCACCGAAGTTCTTCATATACATTTTTATCTTAGACGCGTCGGCAACGGTAGTGTAGCTGTTGAGCACGATATCGTCGCTGTCAACGTCATTTACAGCCTTTAATACATCGGAAAGCTTACCGACGCCCGACGGCTCGATAAGGATACGGTCGGGAGAAAACTGCTCCAGCACTTGCTTCAGCGCCTTACCGAAATCTCCTACAAGAGAGCAACAGATACAGCCCTGATTCATCTCGGTGACCTCGATACCGGCATCTTTCATAAAGCCGCCGTCGATACCTATCTCACCGAACTCATTTTCGATAAGCACAAGCTTTTCTCCGTTGTAAGCCTCTTTCAGCAGCTTCTTGATAAGCGTGGTCTTACCCGCACCGAGAAAGCCTGAAAAAACATCTATTTTTGTCATAAACGATCCTTCTTTCTGTATTTTATCATACATTGTCTATTTTAACACAAAAACACTGTTCCGTCAAGCGCTCACTTGTTTTTTCTTCTGCTAAGCAGCACTCCGAGTGCTACTCCCGCTGCAACAACTGCACCTGCTGCAGCTATAATGGGGATAAGCTTTCTGAACGAGGTCTTTTTGCTGTCCACCTCAGCAACAGCAAGGCTTTCGCTGTGCTTCTCGCATACAGTAAGCGGATAAGCTACTTCTTCAGCAGGTTCTTCAGAAACAGGAGCGGTTTCCTCTGCTTCAGCAGTTTCGATGTCATTGAGGACAGCTTCATCAATCTCGTCGCCGAGAACTTCGTCAATAGCGTCGTCAGCAAGAACTTCTTCATCAATATCATCATCGAATATTTCTTCGCCGATGTCGCCTAGGACAGCTTCGGCTGCGTCAAGTGTCAGAGTGCCGCTTTCAACTGTGAGCTTCAATGTATGCTCACCATCTCTCAGTCCGAAAACAGACCAGAACGCTTCTCTGTAGTCAGTTTCGGAAAGTGTGTATTCCTTATCAGACTTAACTCCGTCAAGTTCAACAGAAACAACGCCGCCCTCAATGTTCGCACCAAGTAACATGATGCCCATGCCGCGGAATTTTATCACAGCGGAAGCGCCCTCAATACCCGAAGTGCAGGTGCGGTTGTAGTTTTTGAAGCTATCCATAGTCTTGTGCGTCCACTCGCCGCTGTAGGAGAACTCCGCGTCAGTGCAGTCTATACGTTTCACATAGCTTACCGCGTCATTTATAGGCTCTATCAAAAGCTCGGCAAAGCAGTTTTCATGATAGCTGCTATACAGCGCGGCTCTGCCTGCCGCTTGCAGCACTATACCCTCTTTTTTGCCGTTAAGCTGAGCAACAAGTGTGCCGTTTATCCATGCGGAAATGATATTTCTTTCCGCGCTTATTTTAAGAGTATTCCATTCGTTGAGCTCTACACTGCCGCTCGCGTAGCTCTTTCTGTTCTTGTTAAGGCTCCATGTGCCGTCAGAGCAAAGCTTCAGCCACCAACCGCTGTTGCCGCTTGACGCAAGATTATACCTTAGTCCGCAGCCCGCATAACAATGCTTGTTGCCGCTGTCGGCAAGTTTTACCTCACAAGACACCGAATAATTCAGCCAACGGTCATCGCCCAAACAAGTCATAGGCTTCGGAGTATAGCCCCATTCCTCGGCTCTCATATTCTCAGTTATCTTCTGCTTAAGTACGTTTCTGCCCGAAAGCTGAACGACCTCAAAAGCTCCGCCCTGATCGGTCGTATACAGCGGTGCGCCGCCCCTGTCAGAAAGGAAATCCGCTTTACGGAGTGCGTAAGCAAAATCATCACGATAAGGCAGTTTTAAAAGGCGATGCTCCTCTTTTAGAGCGGGCACAAACATTACAGGGCGCATCTTGTTAAGTGTTGATATCGTAACCAGTGAATATGGCTTAATAGTACAAGTGAAAGTTGAGCCATCTTCATTTGTTTCGGGGACAACAGTATCAATAAGCTTGAAATAATTTTCATCGTAAGCGCCGTTGTCAGGCCCGCGGGTTTCCCAAACATATACGGGCGAATGTGCCTTGCCGAGGTTTTTAACATCAAACGTGTAAGTTATAGGCGCAGCCGTGCTGTTAGTTGCAACAAAGCTGTAATCACCGCTTTCGGTATCTGTAGCAGTGATATAGCTGAACACAGCGTCAACAATTGCATGACCATCACTGCTCTTTGCGCCGTCCGCAAAGCAGGCACTATCCACAAACGCCCAGCCCTTACCGATAAACTGTGAAAAATGAAGTCCCATGAAAAAGCCGCCGTCAAGACGATACCAGCCGCTCCACGGCTCGTTTGCAAGTATCATCTGCTTCTGACAATAGCACGCTCCGTCATAGTAAGCGGCTACGACAGGCTGCAGCTCATGCAAAGTCATTCCGCCCTCGGGATACATTGTAATGATACGATTTGCTATGTCCAGCATACCGTTCATATCAGCAAGTCCCGTGCCTGTGCTGTCGTGACGGTAAGTTCCCTCATAGCTCATAGGCGGACAAGCTTCGGAAAACCATGCTTCCTTATTATGCTCACTAATGAGTTTCTTTACTTCAGGCGTGGAATGGCTTGTATAATGACTGCCAATGACATCTATCGCCGCAAGCAGCTCCTTGTCATCAAGCATCTTCTGCGCAGTGTACCATGAATTCTCCTCATCGGAAGCAACTATTTTTATCTCAGAAAAATCATACGGTGTGTCTGCATCATTCTTTAACGCGTAGGAAAGATACTTTATCCAGTCGGCGTCAACCGCTCTTTCGTTGCGGTTTGCGCTTACATAGTCGAATTTTAAGCCGTACTCCTCATAAGCCGCAACAAGAAGCTCTCTGTACCATTTATAGCGCGCAGTAAGATCATCATGGCTGTCGCTTACCCATCTCGGCTCGCTCCACCACAGCATATCAAGCGTAAGCGCAGGGTTTATCTTCTTTGCGTCAGCGGCAAGCTGAAAGCCTGCTCCGCGCGTAACATCAGGCTTTTCGTCCTCAAAACGCATAGCGCACGGCTCTGTTCCCGAAGAGGAATTTACATCAGAGCCCATCTCTATCTTTAAATGAGATACAGCAAGCCCGTCCGCACCGAAGATATAGTTCATTATCTCGTTATATCTTTCGGGAGCTTCTGATTTGTAATCAAGCAGCAGACGTGAGCTGTTGTTCGCACTTACCATGCCAAAGCCGCGCCAAAGCGTATTTTCGCTCAGTGAAGCGGTAGCTCCGTCAATAGTTATGCTTTTTGCACGCTCGTGCGCACGCTCCGATTCAGCTGCAGCAGCAATTGCAGCCTCGGCTGCGAAGTCAAATATATTCTGAAAGCTCATAGAAAAAAGTCCTTTCTGCGCAGTAAAATTTAATGCAGATATACTGTATAAATTTTACTACACAAAAAGGACATTGTCAATAACTATATTGCCTTAATTCCAAAAAGTATTGTATATGCCGACAAAGAACACAGCGGCAACTGCGACAGGGAGCACCCATGTCATATATCCGCGCATCCAGCGCTTTACCTTTAAACCTTTACCGCTGTTGGCTTCCTCCTCAAACTTGTTCCAGCCCCAACCGCAGCGTGAGACACAGAAAATGATAAAAGTGATAGAGCCGAGCGGAAGCAGGATATTGCTGACAAGGAAATCCTCGAAATCAAGTATCGTGCTGCCCTCACCGAGTGGTGCAACACCGCTGAGTAAGCCAAAGCCCAGTGAGCACGGAAGCGAGAGCACAAACATAGCAACCGCATTTATAATACAAGCTTTTTTTCTGCTCCAGCCAAAAAGATCAGATGTGCAGGAAATTATGTTCTCGAACACTGCAAAAACAGTGGAAAGCGCCGCAAAAGACATAAACACAAAGAACAGGCTACCCCAAATCTGTCCGCCCTGCATCTGATTGAATACGTTGGGTAATGTTTCAAATATAAGACCGGGGCCTGCATTTACTGCAACATTATTTGCAAAGCACGCAGGGAAAATAATAAGTCCCGAGGCAACCGCTACAAACGTATCAAGCAGTGCTATATTCACAGATTCACCAAGCAGCGAGCGCTCCTTGCCAATGTAGCTTCCAAATATCGCCATAGAGCCGATGCCGATGCTAAGCGTGAAAAACGCTTGATTCATCGCCGCAACGATAACATTGAAAATACCTACCTCAGCAGCTCTGTCAAAATCGGGAAGCAGGTAGAATGACAAGCCCTCGCCGCCGTTTCCTATATCAATGATAACGCTGTTTACAGCAAGTACGACCAGTATCGCAAGCAGTGCTACCATCATCACCTTTGTTATCTTTTCAAGTCCGCCCTGAACGCCCAATGCACACACTGCAAAACCGACAACTACAGTGATACCCATAAACAAAATCGAAGAAAGCGGGTCTGACTGCATTGATTTAAAAGCCTCGCTTATTCCCGCGGAATCCAGTCCGTTGAATTTTCCTGATATCATTGACACAAAATAGTTAATCATCCAGCCTGCGACCGTGGTGTAAAACATCATAAGCAGATAATTACCCGCTAGGCAAAAGTAACCATGAATGTGCCATTTCTGCTTCGGTTTTTCAAGCTGCTGATACAGTTTGACGGGGCTTTTCTGAGCAGCTCTGCCGAGCGAAAACTCCATTGTTAAAATAGGAACGCCGAACACAAGCAAAAAAAACAGGTAGATCAGCACAAACAGACCGCCGCCGTTTTCACCTACAACGTAAGGGAATTTCCATACATTTCCTATGCCAATAGCACAACCTGCGCTGATCAAAATAAACCCGATTCGGCTTTTCAGCTTATCTCTTTCCATTAACGACTACCTTCCTAAAAATACTTTCAAACTAATGTATTATACTATATTGTAGCGTTTGTGTCAAGAACCATGTGAGTTATTTTTTCCCTTTCGGAAGGTTCCGGGAGTCATTCCTGTGTATCGCTGGAACATTCGGCAGAAATATGAAGCCGAGCTGAAACCACATTCATAGCCTACAGCCTCTATCGTCATGCTGCTGTTTTGCAAGAGCTGTTCGGCGACCTCAACGCGATACCGCAGCAAATAAGCAACGGGCGAGATATGAAGACAGCTTTGAAAGCAGCGCGCTGCCTCGCTTTTGCTGATATTGG
>JAZNTS010000194.1:0-29522 GCA_045591905.1 Oscillospiraceae bacterium
GTGAAAATATCTGACATTTGCACATTCATTACTGCGCATATTTTTTCAAGAAGTCCGACAGACGGATTAGCCTGACCTCTTTCCAGCAAGCCATAGTAAGAGGTTGTAATATCGGCACGCAGCGCAACCTGCTCCTGTGACAGCCCGCGTTCCTTTCTGAGCTGTCGAAGCCTTTTCCCGTATGAAAAGCTAAAGCTTAAGTTCATGTAATCACCTCTTTAATATATATTTTAGGCGAAATATACTATGTTTACAACGTGATATATTAATTAATAGAAAAGATAAATATAATTATTTTTATGTTGACAAAACGTGATATAAGTGATATAATAACTAATAGCAAAAAGTAATATATAATTCATTTTGAAAGGCGGTTATAATATGGTGATATGCGAGAAATGCGGTCAGGAGAATAAGATGATGGGAATGTGCAAGTTTTGCGGCTTTGTGAATGCTCCCAAACAAACGTTTCGTGAACGCATCAATGAAATGAGCCGCAAGCAGAAAGTGCTGGGCTCGGCAATTGCGGGAGTGAATTCGTTGTGGTTCGTCGGGGGAATTGTAGGCAGTGTTATTATAGCCATTATATACATTTGCGCGGCGGTGATGGGACAGAGTGAGTTTTCTGAGTTAATGTCATCGTTGGGCTATTCGCATGATAATGAGCTGATACGCTCTGTTCATACATATGTTTCGTGGTTGGCTTCGTCCGTGGGAGATGTGTTTTTTATCATACTATGTGTAGTGCTGAGTGCTGTTGGTGTTGCGGTTGGCATATTTATGGTGATATGTACGCTTAAAGGCACTGTTTGTTACGGCTGGAAGCTGAATGTTATTCAGGTGTTCTGGATAGTCGCGGCTGTGGTTTCTATGTGCGGACTTACCGATACGCTCTGGGTGATAACATATACAATGGCGATCCTTATGTCAATTTTGTTGATAGTATACCGCAAATACGAATTCAGCACTTAAAAACGGGGTTGTAATTCTTTCTGAAATAGTGTATAATTATGGAGTATCTAATTTACATCAGAAAGGATCGTATTATGAAAAAGCTTTTATCTGCCCTGCTTGCGGCAGCTATGGTAATATCCCTTGCGGGCTGCTCGGGCAGCACATCTTCGACTGCCGATTCCACGGATTCCGCCGATACATCGACATCGGCTTCCGGAGCGACCGACAGCGGCACGGTTGAGGAGATCAAGCTCTCCGAGCCTGTTAAGGTGAATGAGGACGGAAGCGTTGATATGGAGGCAGCGCTCGCCTATGAAACCGATATCGACGCTCTTATCGCTTCCTTTAATGAAAAGGAGGTAGACCCAACAAAGCCTGTTTCGGAAAATTCCAATGCGGCTACATTGGAGGTGTTTGATTATCTTCGCAGCATTTACGGAAAGCAAATGCTGTTCTGTCAGCAGCAGATGGACGAAGATGCTCTTGAAGACCTCGTTTACTACAATGCCACAAGCGACCTGCCTGCAATGAAAGGCTATGATTTTATCTTCAACACAGGTACATATATCAACAATTATATGGTAGAGGAAGCAATAAATTGGCATAAGGAAAGCGGCGGACTCGTTACCTTTACATGGCACTGGAATGTTCCCAAGGATATTGACGACCCCTCTCAGGGCGCGGCGTTCTATCAGGAGGAGATCGTGAATTGGAGTCAGGTGAACGCTGTAACTCCGGGCACAAAGGAATATGAGCAGGTGATTCATGATATCGACACCATAGCTATAGAGCTTCAGCGCATGGAAGCCGAGGGCATGACGGTTCTTTTCCGTCCTTTGCATGAGGCAAGCGGAAGCTGGTTCTGGTGGGGCGTTCAAGACAGAGCTTCCGTCAATGAGCAGGTATTCCAGAAGCTGTGGTATATCATCTATGACCGAATCGAGAACTATCACAAGCTGACAAATATCATATGGATATGGAACGGACAGACCAAAAACTGCGCTGTTCACCCAAATTCCTACGATATTGCGGGTGTTGACTACTACGCTCAGCAGGCGAATTACAGTGCTTGTGAGAGTCAGTATGATCAGCTCAGCGGCTACAATGAAAGCTGCTATCAGAAGTACTACGGTGAGGATTTCGAGCTTGAAGAGGAGCCTTACAGCGGCAAGATGCTTGCTATGACAGAGTGCGGCTATATGCTTGACCCTGCGGATTGCGCTGATACAGGCTGTATGTGGCTGTATTACATGATTTGGAACGGAGATTTCGTGTATGAAGTGCATTCAAGCGGTGCTGCCAAGACGGATTTTGACGGCACACCATCTCCCAATCCCGAGCGCATGACAAACGAGATGATAAGCGAGTATTTCAGAAGTGATGTGCTTATAACCTACCGTGATCTGCCCTCTAAGTATGTTGAGGGCAAGGATATCCCTCAGAAAATTAAGACTTGGGAATATTTCAAGACAGAGTGATTTTTCGCCCGATAAGAAGCTAAGCTTTTTGTCGGGCGATTTTGTAATTAAAATTTGCAAGGCGATTTTTGTGTGAAATAACAAATTTATTCATACATCTTGACGAAAACAGGGAGAAATGATACAATATATTTAGATTTTCAGTGCCGCGTCGGACAGCAGTCGGCTTTCGGCAAAAACGGCAGAACGGAGGCGCATCATGATACCTTATGAGATAAGAGCGGAGCTTTCGGAAGCAGGACTTGATTGTACTGAGATGATACGGAAGTTCATGGACAGCGAGGAGATGTTCCTTAAATATTTTAAGAAGTTTTTTACTGCTGCTGACAGCGTTGTTGAAGAGCTTTGTGCAGCCGTTGACGCAGACGATACCGCAGCTATCGAGAACAGAGCGCACGCGCTTAAGGGACTCTCGGGCAATATAGGTCTCGGCGGAGTGTTTGAGCCTGCAAAAAGAATAGTTGATGATGTGCGTGCAGGCAATTTTGCTACTTACAAAGGCGAATTTTCAAATCTGTTTTCAGCATACGAAAAAGCGAAAGCGGTCGCTGCAAAGCTTGATTGATCCAGTCATAAGCGTCATGCTCCAGCCATATAATTCAGCATTTAAGCAGTAATGCTTAAAAATAAAAAACATCTGAAAGAGAGGTTTTTAACTATGCCGGAAGATATAATTAACATTCTTATCCCTGTCGGTATTGCATTAGCGATCATAATATTCATGTTTGCCGCAGGATATCGCAAGGCTCCGCCTGATAAGGCTTATATCATCAGCGGTCTGCGCAAAAAAGCCAAGATCGCCGTTGGTAAAGCTACCGTAAAGCTGCCGTTCTTCGAGCGCTGCGACGTGCTTGAGCTTGCTCTGATGTCCGTTGACGTTAAGACAGCGCAGGCTGTTCCCACGGCTGACTACATCAACATCTCGGTTGACGCGGTAGTAAACGTTAAGATTTCCCCTGAGCCTGATATCATTCTCAGAGCGCAGCAGAACTTCCTTAACAAGGACGTTGGCTACATAACCAAGGTTGCGCGCGAGGTGCTTGAGGGTAATATGCGTGAGATCGTTGGTCAGATGCGCCTTGAGGAGATGGTATCCAACCGTCAGGCGTTTGCTGATAAGGTAAAGATGAACGCAGACCCCGACCTCAGAGCTATGGGTCTTGAGATCGTATCCTTTAACGTTCAGAACTTTGTTGACGATAACGGTATCATCAACGATATGGGTATCGACAACACCATGCAGATCAAGAAAAAGGCTGCTATCTCCAAGGCAGAGGCTGAGCGCGACATCAAGATCGCACAGGCAGAGGCTAACCGCAAGGCAAATGACGCACGTGTTGACTCTGAAACTGCTATCGCAGAGCGTGAGAACGAGCTTGCCATCAAGCAGGCTGAGCTGAAGCGCGCTGCTGACATCAAGCAGGCTGAGGCTGACGCTGCATATACTATTCAGCAGGAAGAACAGCGTAAGACGATCGAGATCACGACCGCTAACGCTAACCTTGCAAGACAGGAGCGCGAGGTAGAGATCAAGGCTAAGGAAGCTGAGATCAAGGAACGCGCACTGGAAGCTGAAGTTAAAAAGACCGCTGAAGCTAACAAATACGCAGCACAGCAGAAAGCTGACGCAGAGCTGTATACCATTCAGCGTAATGCAGAGGCTAAGAAGTATGAGGATATCCAGAATGCAGAGGCAGAGCTTGAGATCAAGAAGAACGAGGCTGCTGCTATTCTGGTGACCGCACAGAATGAGGCTGCCGCTGAAAAGGCAAGAGCAGAGGCTGCACGCTTCGCTGCCGAGCAGGAGGCTGAGGGTATCCGTGCAAAGGGTCTTGCAGAGGCTGAGGCTGTTCGTGCTAAGGCACTCGCTGAGGCAGAGGGCCTTGATAAGAAGGCAGAGGCTATGAAGAAGATGGAAGAAGCCGCTGTGCTTCAGATGTACTTCGAGCAGATGCCCGCAGTTGCGCAGGCTATTGCAAAGCCGCTGGAGAACGTGGACAGCATCACGATGTACGGCGATGGCAACACATCAAAGCTTGTCAAGGATATCACAGAGGCTACAACACAGGCTTCCGCAGGTCTGCTTGACGGTCTTGGAATAGATCTCAAGACCATGGTAAGCTCCTTTGTGACAGGCAAGGCGATGGCGGCAGGCATCAACACTGAAGTTCCTCCCGCACCCTCCGCTCCCGATGAGCTTGTAACTCAGTAAAAGTCAGAATCGCTTCATTCGACAGTGATGATATAGGACTAATTTTAAAGCCGCTTTTGACGTGTTCAAGAGCGGCTTTTTATATGTTTCTGTCAGCGTAGTATACTAAAAAATAGCTGCAGTTTTGTTATGTTATCCAAAAATATTTAAAAAATCTGTGCGTTTTTTAGAAAATGCTTAATTTCGCTTGATTTATTTTGTTTATTATTGTATAATGTTTAAAGAACTATTCTGCCATATAATGCATTATAGACGCTGTTTTATGGCTTTTGATTAAATATTTCACTTTGAAAAAGGATTTGATGCTTTTGTTTTTTGGAAACAAAATTGTAAAGGTCGAGATCCTGGATAGAAACGGCTCGGTTGCCGTAACCGCTGAAAAGGGCTTCGTTTTCCCGAAGAATATCGAGAGCGATGATGACAGTATCCTTATCATAAAGGGCACTTCCATGAGGGAGTTTCCGAAAGATGAGAGAATACATGTTGTTGCAACGACCAAAGCGGGTGACCGAATCAAATATCCCGGTATCGTGACTGTTTCGCTTGACACTCAGCTTAATGCCCGTATCTTGAAAAACCGTGATACCGAGGTGCTGGAGGAAAGGCGAAGATACTTCAAGATAAAAGTCGAGGAAAAAGGACGTGTGCTGTTCGTTGTCCGCGATGATGAAACGCTTCGTTTTGAGGTTCCTGTCCCGATGGAGGTGCAGGATATCAACATAGGCGGTGTTTTTATCACCTCCGATTATGTTTTCCAGCAAGACGACATGATCTGTGTCGATATCGACTTGTTTGTTGATTACCGATTGAATGCTGTGGCACAGGTGCTTCGCGTTCAGAAAGAGGCCGATGGCACAATAAAAGGCTATGGCTGTCAGTTCCAGGGGCTCACCGCTTCACAGGAGGACTACATAGGCAAATACATCTACAAGGTCCAGTTTGCGCAGCGTCAGAAAGAAATGGCGCGCGATATGGATTATTGATAAAAATATCCGAAATATCAAATATAATTAGGGGGATCAGTTCAAGATGAATAATGCGAAGCTCAAGGTCGTTCTTACGACAATACTTCTGGTTTTTGCAATCGTACCCGCGCTCATTGTCGGCGTAGTTGGTACTATGTCGATCACCGGATATGAAAGCTACATCAAGACAGACACTCTGAGTGCTGTTGCGAAGTCTAAATCTGTTGCGCTTGACCAGCTTTTTTCTTACTACACAGGCACGGTCGGCACACTGTCAAAGTCTGAGGTGCTTATCGACGCCGCAACCAACAGTAATGACAGCGCGGCTTCAGTTCTGAAGTCTGTGGTAGATTCCGACAAGGACTTCCTTGATATGCTGATCGTTGATGTTGACGGTGATATCCTTGCTTCTGCTAAGGGCAGCACAGGTCTGAAGTTTGAGCATTTCAGCGATGACGGACTCGCTACAGTATCGGGTATCCTTACATGGGAGAAGTACGGCAGTGCAAACGCTTTCTACATTGCAAAGGATATCTATCAGGACGGCGCAGGCTCCAACAAGTGCGGTTACGCAGTTGGAATCATTTCTGTTGCAAGCGACAGCGCTGTTGCGAATGCCATTACAGGCTCTTTCCTTGATGGCGGTCATATGATACTGTTCGACAGCAATAACAAGATAATCAATCTTAACGGCGATATGGCTGTTTCAAGCGAGGCTTCCTATGCTGCTGAGCTTGACAATATGAGAAGCAAGACAAATGTTGTAAGCAATACTTCCGCAAATCAGACCCTGTGCACAGGTACACTCGGCAAGTATACATATTCCTGCGGTATTATTCCCAACATAAGCACATGGAGATGGGCAGGCGTTGTTGAAACAGGCACACTTGGTTCCTATTCGTTCACTGCAATACTTATAGGTTGGGGCGTTATACTTGTAGTGTGTGCGCTTGCAGCACTGTGTGCATGGCTCATTATCAGCAAGTTTACAGGCAATATGAAGGAAATGCTCCGCACAATGGACGCTATTTCCGAGGAAGAAAACGGCTACGCTATCAGATTTGATATAAAGAACAGAAAGAGCGAGCTCGGTCGTATCATGGAATCCTTTAACGATATGCTTGACGAGGTTATCATGAGCGAGGAGCGTCACCGTACTATTGCTGAGCTGTCAGACAATATGCTGTTCGAGTGGGACTTCCACAAGGAGAGTATGTATGTTTCCCCCAACACTCTTGCAAAGTTCGAGATCGACACAGAAAACTCCACTCTTTCCAATGGTAAGTTCATTGACGCGCTGATGCCCTCTGAGGACGCTGAAAAGTACAAGAGGGATATCAACCAGCTTTTAAGAGATAAGAACGGCTACAGTGCCGAATACCAACTCAAGGCTAAGTCCGGCACAGTTATCTGGGTATCCCTGCGTGCGGTATGCATTACCGACCGTCTTGGCGAGCCGCTGAGAGTTATCGGCGTTATGACCGATATCGACAACGAAAAGAAGCTGGAGCTTCAGCTTTCCGAGCGTGCAAGCTTTGACTTCCTGTCCCAGCTTTACAACAGAAATACATTCACAAGAACACTCACTTCTGAGCTTGAGCGCCGCGGCGGTAATAAGATCGCACTTCTGTTTATTGACGTTGACGACTTCAAGTTTATCAACGACAGATATGGTCATACCATCGGTGATGAGGTAATCAAGTATGTTGCGGATACTATCCGTGTTAAGGTAGACGATAAGGGCGGCTTTGCAGGACGCTTCGGCGGTGACGAGTTTGTTCTTTGTTTCACCGATCAGGAGGATATCGAGAACATCGAGAACATTTCGATGGATATCATCAACGAGCTGTACGGCGGCTACACAACATCTGATGGTGAGATGACTATCAACGTAAAGGCGAGTATCGGTATCGCGCTTTGTCCCGAGCATTCCGAGGACTGCAACGAGCTGCTCTCGTTCTCCGATACTGCAATGTATTTCGTTAAGAAGAACGGTAAGACAAACTATCATATGTACTGTCCCGAGGATACTGAATCCGGCGAGTACATCGACCCCGAGTTCTGATTTGGAACACGCAATGCTGCATACGACGTCCGTTTGCGGCAACGCAATAACTGAACACATCAATAGGGCGGACAGAAATTGTGCGCCCTAGTGACTTTGGAGGTACACGGCTTTGGCAAAGGTTATAGCTATCACCAATCAAAAGGGCGGAGTAGGAAAAACTACTACCTGCTGCGGACTTTGCGGCGGACTTGTTAAGCGCGGATATAAAGTCCTCGCTATCGACCTTGACCCGCAGGGAAACCTCAGCTTCAGCCTTGGCGTAGAGGCAGAGGAGAATTTTACCGTATACGATCTGTTTAAGGGTAATTGTGATATCACAGACGCTATACTTACGGGCGACACCTGTGATGTAATTCCCTCAAATATCCTGCTCTCGGGCGTAGAGCTTGAACTTACAGGCGTTGGCAGAGAATATATCCTGCGCGAGCAGCTTGAGGCTGTACAGGATAAATATGATTACATCATACTCGATACGCCGCCCGCGCTGTCAGTGCTCACTATAAATGCCTACACAGCTTCGGACGAGCTTATCATACCCATGCTGTGCGAGATACTCAGCTTGCAAGGTATAGCGCAGCTGAAGCAGACTATCTTTGCAGTCCAGCGTTACTATAATAAGGCTTTAAAGGTTCGAGGAATTCTGTTGAACAAATACAATTCCAGACTCATGCTCACACGCGAGGTAGAGGAGCTTGCTCAGATGATCGCTCAGCAGCTTGATACGCAGATATTTGATTCCAGAATAAGCGCAAGCGTGTGCATCGCAGAGGCTCCCGCACATGGTGAGTCCATCATGACATATTCTCCGAAATCAAAGGCTGCCAAAGAGTTTGCTGCGTTTGTGGACGAGCTTATCGGAAAAGGCAAAAAAAAGAGCGGAGTTAAAAGCAAATGAGCGCTGCAAGAAGCAAAAAAGAAGCCGCAGCAGAGCCTAAAAAGCGCGGCAGACCTCCAAAAATAAAAGCGGAAGCAACCGCCGAAAAGGGAAGCGCGGCAAAGTCCACGCGAAGCGAGAAAAAATCCTCTCGCACTGCGGAGAAAAGCTCTGAAAAAACACAGAGTCCTGCAAAAAAAGCTGCACCGCAGAAGTCGACTGAGGAAAAATCAGCCAAAAAGCGCAGACCGAAACAGGAAAAGCCAACAGATCCGAGTAGCAAGACACCGCAGGTAATGCGGCTTGTCGAGCAGCGCAACGATATGGTAAATCCGACCATAATGGCGGGAAAGAGCAGTATTCCGAGGCAGCTTCGAGGTCTGGAGCCGCTGACAAAGATTATGAAGCGTGAGGCTGAGGCGGTCTTTGGCGCAGACGAGGACGACGAAACCTTCAATCTCACTGCGCTCGTTATTGATGATAATGCCGCAGAGATACTGCGAAGATTTAATGCTTGCGATTGTGAGATGTGCATCGAGCAATTGTCAAGGCTTACAGCGGACAGCGTTCCCGCGCGTTTCGTTAAGCTCAAACGCCGTTCTGTGGAGCGTAAAGCCCCCGAAGTTGAGGAGCTTAAAGCGCCGTTAAAGCGCCCCGTTACATCGCGCATGATACGTCTTGTTATGCAGAACAAAAAAAGAAGCTTTCACGACATCTGATAACAACATAAATAAACAGCCGCTTTTGGTCTACAAAAGCGGCTTTAATGTTGTATTTGTGCTGCGGAAATCAGCGGTTACGCTCTTTGATAGCGCGCTCAATCTCTCTGCCTGCGTCGCGTTTCGCGATATCATCGCGCTTGTCGTGAAGCTTTTTACCCTTGCACAGACCGACCTGCACCTTTACGCGCGAGTCCTTGAAGTACAGAGATATAGGGATAAGCGTATAACCGCCCTGCTTCACCTGACCGAACAGCCTCATTATCTCCTTTTTGTGAAGCAGCAGCTTGCGAACGCGATAAGGGTCGCGATTGAATATATTACCCTTTTCATAAGGGGAGATGTGCATATTTTTTATAAAAGCCTCTCCGTCGTCAATGGATATCCAAGAGTCTTTAAGATTAACGCCGCCCGCGCGTATGGATTTTACCTCTGTGCCGAACAGTTCGATACCTGCCTCAAAGCTTTCAACAATGAAATATTCATGTCGCGCCTTGCGGTTTTCGGCGATAGTTTTTGTGTTCATTGTGCCTCCGTTATGTTAGTGTACATTTTGTCGTTCTTAATATCATATAATGTATTGTATCACAAAAATCCGCTTATTGCAAGGCTTTGCTTTAATTTCGACAGAAAAAGATACGCTTTGTTTCGTCAAAATCCACAAATAAGGTTGAGAAAATTGTTCGTGAAAAAAGTAGACATTTTCTGAACTATGTGATATAATGAAAATAAGGAAATATATTATTAGGAGGTAACAGACATGGCAAAGAAAAAGCTGTTTGGAAATAATATAAAGCCGTCTTGTAAATACTGTGCGCTTGGTACAGCAGGTGAGGGCGATAAGATCAACTGCTCAAAGTTCGGTACTGTAAAGACCTATGACTCCTGCAAGAAGTTCGAGTATTCGCCTTTAAAGAGAATACCCAAGAAAGAGCTGCAGCTCGCTAATTCTGCGGTCAACGATATCGACTTCTGATATGGATATACTATGGCAGAGCGCTTTCGGGCGCTCTGTTTTTGTTGTATACTTGAAAAATGGCGGCATATATGATAAAATAAAATCAGCGTTTATGCGCAACTGAGAACATGAAAGGACAACCTTATGTATAAATACGAAACACACCTGCACACACTCGAGGGCAGCGCTTGCTCCAGTGCTTCAGCCGCTGATATGGCAAGAGCGCATAAAGAGCTTGGTTATGACGGCATATTTGTTACAAATCACTTTTTCAACGGAAATACCTCCGTACCGCGTGAGCTGCCTTGGGAAGAGCGTGTAGACGCGTTTTGCCGCGGATACGAGCTTGCGAAACAGGTCGGTGATGAGATAGGGCTGAAAGTGTTTTTTGGCTTGGAGTTTTGCAAATACAGCTCGGATTTCCTTATCTACGGCATGGACAAGGAGTGGCTAAAGGATAACGAAGTTTTGCTTATGAACGCAGACGAGCGCAAGCTATTTTCGACCGTTAGAGCGCTTGGCGGCTTTGTTGTTCACGCTCACCCTTTTCGCAGTGACCCGTATATCCATCATATCAGTCTGTATCCTTATGACGTGGACGCTGTGGAGGTAATAAACGGCAGCCATGACCCGCTTAAAATGTATAACGAGCGCGCAAATCTGTATGCGGATATGTATGGGCTTGTTAAAACAGGCGGCTCAGACAGTCATCATCTGCACGCATTGTTTGGCAGCGGCATAGCTGTGCCGGAGCCTATAAATTCCCCTGAAGATTATCTGCGTATGCTGAAGGAGGGCAAGGTCGTTCCGCTTCAGCGCACACTTCCTGTATAAACAGGTGAACGGAGGAGCTTGATGTTCAACATTCTGGTGGTAGACGACCACGCACATATACGCAGGCTGTACGAATACACTCTTGAAAAGAACGGATACAAGCCGTTCCCCGCGTCAAACGGCAGAGAAGCGCTTGAGCTTCTTGAAAGCAACCATATCGATCTTATCCTGCTTGATGTGATGATGCCCGAAATGGACGGCTACACATTTCTCAGAACGCTCCGCGAGGGCGGCAACGAGATACCCGTGCTGGTCATTACGGCTCGCGACGGCGCTGATGATGTGCGCAAAGCGTTTACGCTTGGTACAGACGATTTCATGGTGAAGCCTGTTGATGAGATAGAGATGCTTCTGAGGATAAAGGCGCTTATGCGCCGCGCAAAGATATCCGAAGAAAAGAAGATAATCGTTGGCAGAACAGAGCTTATATATGACTCTTTAGAGGTTAGATGCGAGGGAAGCTCCGCGATACTGCCGAAAAAGGAGTTTCAGATATTGTTCAAGCTGCTGTCTTTCCCCGGAAAGACCTTTACCCGTGCGAATATCATGGACGAGTTCTGGTCGATGGACAGCGACAGTGAGATACGCACTGTTGATGTACATATCAATCGTCTGCGTGAACGCTTCCGTGATAACGAGGATTTCGAGATAGTGACAGTGCGCGGACTTGGATACAAGGCTGTGCATAAGACCAAGGCGGAATGATATGGCGGAAAAGAACACTAAAAAAGCAAAAAAGAAAAGGCAGCGCCGCACTACGCGACTTACCTTTAAGCTGACGCTTGTTGTGCTGATAGTCATTGCAATATCAGAAGTGCTGACGTTTACAGGCGCGATAATTATCGGTTTTCTCGGCGGCGGCACTAACGACACTACCACGATGATAGCTTCCATCTCCGCAAGTATAGTTATCGGCGGTCTGCTGTCCATCATCGCGGGTAATATCGTGCTGCACCCGCTGACCGAGCTTATCAAAGCTACTAAAAAGGTGATTCAGGGCGACTATACTGCGCACCTTGAAATGAGCTGGAAAGAAAAATACACCGTTGCGGAGCTTAATCAGCTTATCTCTATGTTCAACGAAATGACAGAGGAGCTTTCGCGCACCGAGATGTTCCGAAAGGATTTTATTGCGAATTTCTCGCATGAGTTTAAAACTCCGCTTGCTTCCATCTGCGGCTTTGCGCGGCAGCTTCACGAGGGCAATCTCACGCCCGAACAGCAAAAGGAATTTTCAAAGATAATACTTGACGAGGCGCAGTATCTATCCATCATGTCCTCGAATACGCTGCTGCTGACGAGTATTGAAAACCGCGATATTATTTCGGATAAGACAAGCTTTTCGCTTGACGAGCAGCTAAGAAGCTGTATGCTGCATTTAGAGCCGCGCTGGTCTGAAAAAAATATCGAGATAGATATGGAGCTTGACGAGGTTGAGTTTTTCTGGAATGAGCTTCTGCTGTCCCATGTTTGGAACAATCTGTTTGACAACGCCGTTAAATTCACTCCCGAAAATGGTAAGATAAGCGTAAGCTGCCGACAAGGCGGCGGAGTTATAACAGTGCGTGTGCGCGATAACGGCGAGGGTATCCCGAATGAGGCACTGCCGCACATTTTCGAGAAATTCTATCAGTCGGACGCTTCTCACGCAACAAAAGGAAACGGCTTGGGGCTTCCGCTTGTTAAAAGGATACTGAGCCTGTGCGGCGGACAGATAAGCGTACACAGCACTCTCGGAATGGGCACTGAATTTACCGTCACTCTTTATCAGGACATGAACCGTCCCACGGACATGCTTAAAGAAAAGCACTTATATGTCCCTGAAAATTAATATCCTGCCGCCTCTTATTTAGAGGCGGCTTTGCTATTGACAAAAGTAAAGCAGTGATATATAATGTTGAAAGTGTTTTGTTTTAAGAGGTGCAAAATGTCAGTGAAAAACGATTCCCGTCATACCATTTTGGCGAGCTATGGCGGTTATATAACACAGGCGATCGTGAACAATCTTCTGGCGCTGTTGCTGCTTATATTCCGCGACCGCTTCGGTATTCCTCTGGAGCAGCTAACGTTGCTTGTGACGATAAATTTTCTGGTACAGCTTGCGGTAGACCTGCTTGCGGCAAAATACGCCGATAAGATAGGCTGGCGAAGATGTATCGTTGCGGCGCATATCCTCGCTGCTGTGGGCATTGCGGGGCTTGCGTTTTTACCCAAGCTTCTGCTGCCGTTTGCGGGTCTTGTGGTGTGCGTTGTTTTATATGCAATAGGCGGAGGACTTATCGAGGTGCTTGTAAGCCCTCTTGTCGAGGCTTGTCCTACCGATAACAAAGCAGGGGTAATGAGCTTGCTTCATTCCTTTTATTGTTGGGGTACGGTGGCAGTGGTAGTGTTATCCACGCTTTTTCTGCACTTTTTCGGCAAGGATAGTTGGGAGCTTCTGGCGCTTATCTGGTCAATTTTTCCGCTGGTTATAGCAGTATATTTCACTCAAGTGCCGATATACAGCTTGGTAGACGAGGGCGAACAGTTGCCGCTCAGAAAGCTGTGCAAGGTCAAAGGCTTTTGGATATTTGTGCTGATGATATTCGCCGCAGGCGCAAGCGAACAAGCTATGAGCCAATGGGCGTCGGCTTTCGCGGAGGAGGGTCTTGGAATTACCAAGACCATGGGCGATCTGCTAGGCCCGTGTGTGTTCTCTGTGCTTATGGGACTTGCACGCGTGCTGTACGGAAAATTCAGCGAGAAGCTCGACATGAATCTGTTTATGTTCGGCTGCTCTGTGCTGTGCATTGGCGCATATTTGCTCGCGTCGCTGTCAGCGCTGCCTTGGCTTGCTCTTGCAGGCTGTGGACTATGCGGACTTTCGGTGGGTATCATGTGGCCCGCTGTTTACAGCATGGCGTCTGCTGCGATACCAAAGGGTGGTGCGGGAATGTTTGCTTTGCTTGCCTTATCGGGAGATCTCGGCTGCTCGGGCGGTCCTACCGCGGTGGGGCTTATTTCGGGAGCGGCAGACGGAGATATGAAGCTTGGTCTGCTGTGGGCGGTGGTGTTCCCCGCGATAATGCTTATCGGAAATTTGCTTCGTCACAAGGGCGAAAAAGGCGAACATTCTGCAAAATAATAGAACGTGCCCCGAGTTCTCTCGGGGCATTTCTGCAAAAAAGCGCCCTTTCTGTATGAGGGCGCTTTGATATTAATTCTTAGGCTGCTGGGGCGCTTTTTGAACCTGCTGCTTTGCGGAGTCGATCTGGATATCGTTGCCCGAGTTCAGTGTCTTTCTCATGATGCGCAGATTATTGATATCCTTTGCGAGAAGCTCCTCTACTCTGCCGAGCATCTTGTCTGTAAACTCGTTTGTAGAGGTGCGGATAAGATTACTGCGAGCCTGTGCGTTGCTGATTTCCTCCGTAGCGCGCTTGCGTGCTTCTTTCATAATGGAGTTCTGGTCAAGCAGCTCGTTTCTGCGCTGCTCCGCCTTGCGTATGATATCCTCAGCTTCGCGCTTCGCGTCAGAGATGATACGGTTTTTATCCGCTACGACATTCTGAGCCTGCTGTATCTCCTTGGGAAGCACGAGGCGCATTTCTGTGGCAATCTCGTCTATCTGTGCAACATCGACCATGCTCTTTTTGGAGAGCGGAACGGGAGTGGCTTTTCTTACCACCTCGTCAAGCATTGAAATAAGGTCTAAAAGGCTGTAATCCATTTTTAATTCCGTCCTTTCCGTCAGTTGTTTTTCTTCTCAGCCGCTTTTCTTGCAGCGGTAAATTCGCTGTTTAGCTTCTGCACTATTTCTTTATGGATACAATCGGGAACATATTTGCTTATATCGCCGCCGAACATCGCAACCTGCTTTACCATGCTGGAGGAAACAAATGTAGTGTTCTGGCTTGCGGGGATAAACACTGTTTCTGCGCGGGGATTGAGGTCTTTGTTTGTGTGAGCCTGCTGGAACTCTGACTCAAAATCCGTTGTAGCACGAAGTCCTTTAACGATAACGTCAACGTCCTCGCGCGCATTGAAGTAATCAGCAAGCAGACCGTCGTAGCTTGCTATCTCAACATTTGGCAGATGCGCGGTGACGCGGCGCAGAAAGTCGCAGCGCTCGGGAATGCTGAAAGCAAATGTTTTAAACGGATTGATAAACACCACCACTATGAGCTTATCGAACATTTTCGAAGCGCGTGTGATGATATCAAGATGCCCGTTTGTGACGGGGTCGAAGCTGCCCGGATAAATAGCTGTTTTCATTTTTGGTCGTTCCTTTCAACTGAGGTGCTTATTCCTCGTCCTCGGTTATTTCCTTGGGACGATATATGGTTATCGCGGTGCGCGAATGCTTCAGCACCTTTGCAATTTCAAATCTGCCAAGCTCGCGCGGGAGTGTAAGCTCCTTTTCGTGCTCGCAGATGATGATGCCGCTGTCGGACATTTTTTCCTCAAGATGCGGCAGCGCCTTGCTGAGTATTTTCAGATTATAGGGCGGGTCGAGTATTGCGATATCAAACACTGCTCTAGTGCTTTTCAGAAAAGCCGAGAAAGGCATATTCACAACGTGCGCCTTGTCCTCAAGCTTTGTGTGAGCAAGATTTTGCTTTACGACCTTTATTGACGCAATTGCGGAATCTACAAAATACGCTTCCTTTGCACCGCGGCTGAGCGCCTCGATGCCAAGCTGTCCGCTGCCTGCGAAAAGGTCAAGCACTGTGCGTCCCTCTATTTCAAACTGAATTGCAGAGAAGATAGCCTCCTTAACGCCGTCGGTGGTGGGTCTTACTACTTCAGTACCCTCAACGGTGATAAGCTTGCTTCCTCTAGCCGAGCCTGTGATAACTCTCATTAAAATCTCTCCTGAATAAATTCGTACAGCTCCTGCGCTTTGTCCGCACTTATCTTTGCGGTGATACGAAGCTGTTCGGCGGTGGCGTCTTTAAGCCCCTGTTTTGTTTTAAATTCCTTTAGCAGCGCATGAGCCTTCGCTTCGCCAATGCCTTTTACTTCTGTAAGCTCTAAGCTGTAGGTCTTTTGCTTGTGTTTTACGCGCTGAAAGGTTATTGAATAGCGGTGAACCTCGTCCTGTATATTGGTCAGCAGCTTGAACAGCGCCTTGTTTGCGCTGACGGATATCTCGCCGCCCTCTTTTGCGATGGCGCGGGTGCGGTGCTTGCTGTCCTTTACAAGTCCGAAAAGCGGCACGCTTATTTTAAGCTCGTCCAAAACCTGTGCGACAGCCGCAACGTGTCCCTTGCCGCCGTCAAGCAGTATAAGGTCGGGAAGCGGTGAAAAGCCCTCGTCACCATCGAGATAGCGCTGCATTCTGCGGCGCAGCACCTCCTGCATACACGCGTAGTCGTCAATTCCAACGACTTCTTTTATGTTAAAGCGCCGATATCCCGCCTTGAAAGGTCTGCCGTTGCGGTATACTATCATACCGCCGACTCGTCCCGTTTCGCCGAAGTTTGATATATCGTAGCTTTCTATGCAAATCGGTATTTTATCAAGTCCCAGAAGATTTTTTAAGTCTTCCAGAGCGTTGATCTCCTTGGCGGTTCTGCCGACCTTAAGCGCGAGATATTCGCTTGCGTTGCTTTTGGCGAGGACTATCTGAGCAAGTCCCTCGCCGCGCTGCGGAACCACGAATTTTACTGCATGGCCTATTTTGTCGCGTAGAAGCTGAGTGACTATCTCCATATCCTCGAAAGGCTCGTCGATGTATATCTCTTTCGGTATCTCCTCGCGGTCGGGGTAGTAGCTCAGCAGAAAATCCCTGCGCATCGCGGCTGGGTCGTATTCGTCGCCGATAAAGAAATTCTCCTTATCCACAAGACGTCCGCCGCGGTATTTCACTACCGCAACGCTTGCAAGGCTTACATTTTGTGCGAGCGCAACTATATCGTAATCATCGGTCTTGTAGTCGAATATCTTCTGCGAATTGTGCAGTCTTGCTATTGCTTGTATCCTGTCGCGCAGCTTTGCGGCTTTTTCAAATTCGAGGTTTTCGGCGGCTTCCTCCATCTCCTTGCGAAGCTGTTCGGCAGACTTTTGCGAGCCGTCCTTGAGATATTTCAAAGCATCGTCGATTATCTTCTTGTATTCCTCCGAGGATATTTTTCCTCGGCAAACGCCCATGCACTTTTTTATGTGCATATTAAGACAGGGGCGCTCCTTGCCGAAATCCATCGGGAAGCTTTTGCGGCAGGTAGGCAGCATGAAGATGGTGTTTGCTTCTTCCACAGCCTGCTTTACGGTAAAGCCGCTTGTAAACGGGCCGAGATAATCGGCGTTTTTATCGCTTGTATTGAGCGCATAGCTTATCCTTGGATAAGCGCCGTGGGATATCTTGATGTAATTATAGCCCTTATCGTCCTTTAAAAGGATATTGTACTTGGGCTTGTGAAGCTTTATAAGGCTGCATTCCAGCACGAGCGCGTCAAGCTCACTGGGGCAGACGATGAAATCAAAATCATAGATATTGCTGACGAGCTTTATCGTCTTTGCGTTGTGGCTGCCGTCGTTTCTGAAATAGGACGTTACACGGTTTTTCAGCGCCTTGGCTTTTCCGACATAGATGATATTGCCTGTCTTGTCTTTCATGAGATAAACGCCCGGATTCAGCGAAAGCCTGTTTGCTTTATCCCTCAGATAGTCGATACGTTCATTCATGGGCATTCTCCCCGACAGCAAATTATTATTCATATTACATTGTACCATCTTTTCATTAAAAATACAAGTGGTAGATGAAATTATTTGCGCTTCTTTGACAAAATGCCGACATTGTGGTATACTAAAAGCGGCTGACCTTGCCGCTATGCGGCAACGCTGCTTGTTTGGGGTCGTGGTTTACTTAAATAGAATGTAAAGAGGGAGGGAGCAATATGGCGATGACCGAGGCTTGTGCGCTTGCGCGCACGCTGAATATAGCAGGTGAGCTGTATGCGGCGCTCTCCAAGGGCGAGGAGCTTTCGGGCGCTGTAGCGCTGCTTGACAGCATATCTGCGGCTTTTTCCCACTGTCAGAATGAGCAAAAGCCGCTTGCAAAATGCATGAGGCAGCTTAAAAAGCAGATAAAACGCGGAAATGCCGAGTTTTATCGCACTGTAAAGTCTGGTTTTTCGCGGCTGTACCCTGTGCTCCCGTATGATTTTGAAAAAGCGGCAAAGCATATCCCCGCGCTGATATACGGAAACGATAAGATATGCGAAAAGCTGCAAAGCAACGAGCAGAACAAGGCTCGCTCTATGGCGGACGCAATGAAGAGCTATCCGAGGTTTCTTTTCGGCGAGTTTGAGGCGCTGTCGGACGAGCAGTTCTATGAGCTTGTTTTCGGGTATTATCCCAAGCTTTATGACGAGCCTTTTATGGACGAGATGAGGTATCTGTTTATATGACCACAGGCGGAGCGCAATTCCGCCTGTTTTTTGTATATATTCCTATTGACAATCGTGTAAAATCGCTATATAATTAATATGTATGTGTTATACTCTTAAAGGGCATTAACAGAAAAATCTATAAAAATCGAGGACAACTATTATGAAATGGACAGGCTTAAATGACCTTCGCGAAAGCTATCTGAAATTCTTTGAATCCAAGGGACATCTGCGCATGAACAGCTTCCCTCTCGTACCTCAGGGCGATAATTCAATCCTGCTCATCAATGCGGGTATGACTCCTCTGAAGAAATATTTTCAGGGTATTGAGGAGCCGCCCTGCCACAGAATGACAACTTGTCAGAAGTGTATTCGTACACCCGATATCGAGAACGTTGGCAAGACCGCACGCCACGGCACATATTTTGAGATGCTGGGCAACTTCTCTTTCGGTGATTACTTCAAGCACGAGGCTATTGCGTGGGCGTGGGAGTATCTCACAAAGACTCTTGAGATCCCCGAGGACAGACTTTGGGTGACTATCTACGAGGAAGACGACGAAGCGGGCGATATCTGGGCAAATGAAGTAGGCGTTCCCCGCGACCGTATCATAAAGCTTGGCAAAAAGGATAACTTCTGGGAGCACGGCAGCGGTCCCTGCGGTCCTTGCTCTGAGATACACTTCGACCGCGGTGAGAAGTATGGTCCGTTTGAGAGCTTTGAGCAGGCTTCCGACTGTGACAGAATCATCGAGATTTGGAACAACGTATTTACACAGTTCGACAACGACGGCAAGGGCAACTACACACAGCTTGCAACAAAGAATATTGACACAGGTATGGGACTTGAAAGACTTGCTTGTGTAATGCAGGACGTTGACAACCTTTTCGAGGTAGATACAGTTCAGAATATCATGAAGAAGATTTGCTCCATCATTGGTGTGGAGTACAAGGCAGACGCAAAGAAGGATATCTCTATCCGCGTTATCACAGACCATATCCGCTCTACTACTTTCATGGTAGGTGACGGTGTGCTTCCCTCCAACGAGGGCAGAGGATATGTTCTGCGCAGACTGCTCAGACGTGCGGCTCGCCACGGCAGAATGCTCGGCTATACAAAGTCTTTCCTGCATGAAGTATGCGATACCGTTATCGACGAAAACCTTTCCGCTTATCCTGAGCTTGACGAGAAGCGCGCTTACATCAAGAAGGTAATCAAGACCGAGGAGGAGAGCTTCGCAAAGACCGTTGATAAGGGCACTGAGATACTGAACGAGATGATCGACGCGCTTATCGCAAAGGGAGAAAAGACCCTTGCAGGCGCAGATGTATTCAAGCTTCACGACACTTATGGCTTCCCGCTTGATCTCACAAAGGAGATACTTGAGGAAAAGGGCCTGTTTGCAGACGAGGACGGCTTCAAGGCGCTCATGCAAGAGCAGAAGGACACCGCGCGCGCTAACAAGAAGCTCGGCGGCGGCTGGGACAATGCAAAGAACAGCGAGCTTGACAACTACAAGACAAATTTCGTAGGCTATACAGGTCTTACTTCCGATACCAAGATACTTGCGCTGGTTAAGGACGGCGAGATAGCAGAGCTTTGCGGCGCAGGCGACAAGGTGAGCGTTATCATTGAGAACACACCTTTCTACGCTGAGATGGGCGGTCAGGTAGGCGACTGCGGTACTATCGCAAACGGCACAAGCGTTATCAAGGTTGAGGATACCCAGAAGCTCACAGGCGGCGCATACATCTGCAGCGGAGAGGTTATTTCTGGCGGATTCTCCGTAGGTGATAATGTAACCGCAACAGTTGACAGCGAAAAGCGTTCCGCTACCGAGAGAAACCACACCTGTGCACATATCCTGCAGAGTGCACTTAGAGAAGTTCTAGGCGACCACGTTCACCAGAGCGGCTCTTATGTTGACCCCTACAGATGCAGATTTGACTTCAGCCACTTCAATGCAGTTACTCCCGAGGAGCTTGCAAAGATCGAGGCTTATGTAAACAAGGTTATCCTTGAGGGTGTTCCTGTTGTAACAGAGGAGCTTCCTATCGAGGAGGCTAAGAAGAAGGGCGCAATGGCTCTCTTTGGCGAGAAGTACGGCGACGTTGTTCGTGTTGTAACAGTTGGCGACTACTCCACAGAGTTCTGCGGCGGTACCCATCTGAAGAACTCCGCTTGCGCAGGTCTGTTCAAGATAGTATCCGAAACATCGGTTGCAAGCGGCGTAAGACGTATTGAGGCTGTAACAGGCGCAAACGTTCTTGAACTGCTGAACAGCTACAAGGACACCGTTGTAAAGGCTGCCGAGACTCTTAAGATCGCCAACACAAACGAGCTTGTAAAGCGCTGCGAGAGCGTTATGACAGAGCTTCGTGAAAAGGACAAGAAGATTGAGGCTATGCAGCAGGCTGCGGCTAATGCGCAGATGGGCGGTATCGGTGATAACTGCGCAGAGGTAAACGGCGTTAAGATAATCACTGCTGCGCTTGACGGCACAGGTGCAGACGGTCTGAGAAAGATAGGCGACAGCCTTGCTGATAAGTTCGACTGCTTCGTTGCTATCCTTGTCGGCACAAACGAGGGCAAGAGCAATATGCTGTGCAAGTGTTCCAAGTCCGCTGTTGAAAAGGGTGCAAACGCAGGTCAGATAGTTAAGGAAATGGCTGCTCTCATGGGCGGTAAGGGCGGCGGAAAGCCCGATCAGGCTATGGCGGGTATTCCCGACACATCAAAGCTTTCCGAGGCATTCGGCGCTGCTGCTGACATTGCTGCTAAGTTCATAAAGTGATCTATGCAGGGCAGGCTGCCCTCAGCCCGCCGATTTTTTACCCTATCTTAGCTAATATTATTGTATAATAAACATGGTGCGGTCTTTGAGAAACATCAAAGACCGTATTGTGCAATACAGGAGGAAACTAAAATGGAAAACTGCTTATTCTGTAAGATAATCGCAGGGGAGATCCCCTCTACAAAGGTATACGAGGACGACAAGTGCCTTGCATTTCGTGATATTGCGCCTATGGCTCCCACGCATATACTTGTTATTCCCAAGAGCCACATCGGCGGCGTTGACGAGCTGAATGCTGAAAACAGCGCTGTGGTTGCGCATATCTTCAGCGTTATTCCTCAGATCGCAAAGGAGGAGGGCCTTGCAAACGGCTACCGCGTAGTATCCAACATTGGCGAGGACGGTGGTCAGACCGTAAGACATCTGCACTTCCATATCCTCGGCGGAAAGAAGCTCAGCACTGAAATGGCATGATATGTTTTCACATAAACACGATTGATGTATGTAAGGAGCACTAAGTGGCTAAAATAGAAGAAGCGCGTCTTAAAGCCGACCTGAAAGCGGGACAGCTTGCGCGCGTGTATTTCCTTTTCGGCGAGGAGCATTTTCTCACGAAAACGTATGAAAACAAAATAATCGAGGCGGCTCTCGGCAAAGAGCCGTCCGATCTTAATTTCGTGCGCTTCGGTGAAGCTCCGCCGTCTGATACGCTGTCGGATTTTGCTGACAGTATGCCGTTCTTTTCCGAATACAAGGTCATAGTTATATCCGACCTTGACGCGGACAAGCTCGACAACGCTGAAATGAACGCGTATCTTGATATAATTGAGCAGCTTCCCGATACTACCGTGCTGGTAATTTCGCAGACGGGCATTGAGATAGATCCCAAAAAGCCAAAGGCAAAAATGAAAAAGCTTATGGCGGCGGTGGAGAAGTGCGGCGTATTGTGCGAGATGAAGTATATGAGCGCTTCGCAGCTTGCGAAAATGGCAATAAAAAAAGCTGCACGGTTTAATTGCAACCTTTCCGACAGCAACGCGGTTTTATTGGCAGAGCTTTGCGGAAAGGATATGAATTTACTGTCAGCCGAGGTATCGAAGCTGTGCGATTATACGGGCAGCGGCGAGATAACGCGCGAGGCTATTGACGCGCTTGTGCCGAAGCTTGTGGACACCAGCATCTACACTCTCGCATCGGAGCTTTTTGCGGGAAACACAGCAAAGGCATTTCGTATCCTTGACGATCTTTTTGTTCAGCGTATAGAGCCTGTGATAATCTTGTCTACGCTTTCGGGACATTTTGTGGATTGCTACCGTGCGAAGCTTGCACAGCTTTCGCGAAAGACCGCAAACGACGCGGCGGCAGCGTTCAACTATCCGAGAAACCGCACCTTTGTCATGACAAAGGCTTTCGGCTCGGTGAAATATCTGTCGGCAGAGTATTTGAAGCAGTGCGTGGATATCCTCTACAACACAAATCTGCTGCTTAATTCCTCAAAGGCTGACAGACGAACTCTTATTGAGCGCACGCTGACCGAAATATCTGTGCTGAAAAGAACATGATAAAGATAAAACAGGCAATAATAGTAGAGGGTAAATATGATAAGATAACACTTTCCTCGCTCGTTGACGCGGTGATAATCCCCACAAACGGCTTCAGCATCTACAAGGACGAGGAAAAGAAAGCTCTTATTCAGGCGCTTGCCGAAAAAACGGGCATAGTGATACTCACTGACAGCGACAGCGCGGGATTTCAGATACGCTCACATTTGCGAAATATCGTAAAAAAAGGCGAGATCATCAATGTCTATATTCCCGATATCTTCGGCAAGGAGCGCAGAAAGGCAAAGCCCTCTAAGCAAGGTAAGCTTGGCGTTGAGGGCATGAGCCAAGAAGTGCTGCTGGAAGCCTTTCAAAAGGCGGGAGTTTTCGCTGATGAATCCGCGCCGAAGCGCGAGCTTATTACAAAAGCCGACCTTATGGACATGGGACTTATCGGCTGTGACAATGCGGCGGAAAAGCGTGCCGCGTTACAGAAGAAGCTTGGGCTTCCCGAGCTTTTGTCTGCAAATATGTTTATTGAGATTCTCAATGTGATGTTCACAAAAGAGGAATTTCTAAATAAAATAATATAAAAACAGGGGGAAGATATGGTCTTTTCAAGCTTGACGTTTTTGTTTGCGTTTCTGCCGATAACACTTGTATTGTATTATCTGATGCCGAACAATAAAATACAGAATATCGTGATTCTTGCCAGCGGTATCGTCTTTTATGCATGGGGTGAGCCACTGTATGTTTTCGTTATGCTGCTCTCTACAGCTATCGACTATTGCGCAGGTCTTATCATGCATAAATATGATAACCGCCCGAAAGTGCGTTTGGCGTGCTTGATAGTATCACTGTTTATGAATATCGGCCTGCTGTCAGTGTTCAAGTATCTCGGATTTATCATAAACTCTGCAAATGCTTGGTTTGGGCTTTCCATTCCAAATCCCAATCTGCCGCTTCCTATCGGTATCAGCTTCTTTACGTTCCAGTCGATGTCTTACACCATTGACCTTTACAGAAGAAATATAAAGGTGCAGAAAAATCCTATTAGCTTTATCGCTTTCGTATCGCTGTTTCCGCAGATAGTTGCAGGCCCTATCGTTCGCTATGAAGATGTACAATACGAGATAGACAACCGCACCATCACCGAAAAGATGGTTGGCGACGGTATCTGCCGTTTTATCACAGGTCTTGGTAAAAAGGTGCTTATCGCTAACAATATCGGTCTTTTGTGGACAAGCGTTAAGGAAATGGCGAATTTCGACTACAGTCAGCTTTCCGTGGTGACGGCATGGCTTGGTATCCTCGCATTCACATTCCAGATATTCTTTGACTTTTCGGGCTATTCCGATATGGCTATCGGTCTTGGAAAGATGATGGGCTTTAACTTCCCCGAAAACTTTGATTATCCCTATATGAGCCACAGTATCTCCGAGTTCTGGCGCCGCTGGCATATGACTCTCGGCGGCTGGTTCAAGAGCTATATCTATATACCGCTCGGCGGTAACAGAAAAGGTCCTGCGCGCACCATCTTCAATCTGCTTGTCGTATGGACAGTAACAGGCATCTGGCATGGCGCAAGCTGGAACTTTATGCTGTGGGGTCTGTATTTCGGTATAATTATAGTGCTTGAGCGTTTGTTCCTCGGAAAATGGCTTGAAAAGATACCCTCGTTCTTTAGCTGGCTGTATACCTTTGTTCTGGTAGTATTCGGCTGGGTGCTGTTCGAGGCTATAGACCAGACAAACGTAGATATCGTTCTGATGTTCCGGCAGGTATTTGGATATATCGGTGCGATGTTCGGTGCAAACGGCGTGTTCATGGACGATTTCGCGACAAGCGCTATCATGAACTACGGCATAATCTTTGCAGTATGCATTCTTGGCAGCTCCGATATCATCAAGAGCCTTTCCGTGTTCATCAGGACAAAGGCTCCGAAGTGGGCGCAGTACAGCATACCTGTGGTGCAGCTTGCAGTAATGCTTGCGTCCATCGCATATCTTTCAACCGCGACCTACAATCCGTTTTTGTATTTCAATTTCTAAGGAGGGAGAAGCATGAAATTTCAAATGACGCCTTCAAAGCTTATGATAGCTTTGTTTGCTGTGGTGCTGCTTGCAGTGCCTGTTGCAACTATCGCTCTCCCTAAGATGGAGAGAAGCGAGAACGAGAACCGCACACTGGCGCAGTTCCCCGAGCTTACAGATAAAGACGGAAATATAAAGTGGGATTATATTATCGAGCGTAACGATCCCAGCTATATGGACGATATTGAGACCTACTATGCAGATCACCTTGTCGGCAGAGAGCAGTGGGTGCAGGCGAAGAACAAGCTTGAGGCTCTCATCGGCAAGCAGGAGATAAACGGCGTTTATACTCTTGATGACCATATGATACAGGTGTTTAAGGAGTACAACGAGCAAGCGGTAGCTGACTCTATCGAGGCGATGAATATTTTCGCGGACAATCACCCTGAGCTTCCCTGTACGATAATGCTCGCGCCTACCGCGCAGGAGATGTTTTTGTCGAAGATGCCGACCTATAACGGCTATCTCAGCCAAAAGAGCTTTATCGAAAACTGCTACAAGCAGCTTGACGGCTTTACTACCATCGACAGCCTTAGCTATATCTCCCAGTACAAGGACAGCTATCTTTATTACCGCACAGACCATCACTGGACAAGTCTTGGCGCGTATTATGCTTATTGCTCGGCGGCAAAGGCTCTGGGCTACAGCGCGTATAGCCTGAATGATTTCAATATCGAAACAGCAAGCAGCGATTTCCGCGGCACGCTGTATTCCAAAACGCTGGACAACGGCGTGACCCCCGATACTATCGACTATTATCATCTGAAAAACAACGCTCCCAAGATAACAATGACCGTTTTCACGGGCGCGGAAAACAAGGAATACGACAGCCTTTATGTGCGCGATTATCTTGACGTAAAGGATAAATATTCCTCATTCACAGGAAGCAATCAGCCGATAATCAACATTGATACAAGCATTGAAAACGGCAAAAAGCTGCTGCTTGTCAAGGACAGCTACGCGCATAGTCTTGTGCCGTTCCTTGCGAATCATTATGAAAAGATCACAATGGTAGATATGCGCTATATAAAGGGAGATCTCAACAACTTTATTGATATGGACGAATATACTCAGGCGCTGTTTATGTTCAATGCAACATCGTTCTCTACTGACGAAACGCTTGATATAATCAAGTTTACAAAATGAGAGAGCTGCTTTTGACCGTTCCGCAGGAGTTTGACGGCAGAACAATGCAGGAGTTCCTCAAAAGCCGCGGTTTTTCTCAGCGCACCATCATAAAGCTGAAGCACGTTAAAAACGGCGTTACACGCCGCGGCGAGCTTGTGAGAACGATAGACGCTGTTTATTCAGGCGATGAGATACGCGTGGTGCTCGAGGACGCGGGCGGGCTTGAGCCCAACCCCGACCTGAAAGCGGGCATAGCCTATGAGGACGAGGACGTTATCGTCTTTGACAAGCCGCCGTATATGGCGGTGCACCCCTCAATAAAGCATAGCTGTGATACGCTGGGCAATCTGTTTGCGGCGATGTATCCCGATACTCCGTTTCGGGCGCTCAATCGCCTTGACCGAAACACCTCGGGGCTTTGCGTGTGTGCAAAAAACCGCTTGGCTGCAGCTGCGCTGTCCAAAAAGGTTGAAAAAGTATACTATGCCGTGGTTGACGGCGAGATGGGCAGCGGTGAGATAGAAGTTCCCATTGGCAGGGTAGAGGACAGCATAATCTACCGCAACGTTACTCCCAACGGTCAGTATGCGCTGACGCTTTACAAGGGAATAATGCATAAAAATTCCCGCACGCTTGTGCGGGTGATACTTAAAACAGGGCGAACACATCAGATACGCGTGCATTTCGCTCATGTGGGCTTTCCGCTGTGCGGCGACGGAATGTACGGCGGCGACCAATCCGCGATACAAAGACAGGCATTACACTGCGGCGAGGTGAGCTTCACTCACCCCGTAAGCGGAAAACGCATCACGCTCACCTCGGAGCTTCCCGAGGACATACAGGCGCTTTTTGACGACAGAGGTATTTAATGAAAAAAGCTTTTTTATCCATTTTATTATGTGGCACTTTGCTGATTTCGGGCTGCTCCGGAAAATCCGAGATAGTTGCTGACGGATATCGTGTGACTATCCCCGATGCAGGTATATCGTTTGATTTCCCCGAGAATTTAAGCGTTACCACAGGCGACAGCATTTATGATGCGCTGTATTCGGGAATGTCTTTCAGCGGTTATGCTTCCGCAGAGGAGCTGAAAAAATCAATGGAGCAAGACGGCACGCGATATCTTGCGCAAGGCTCTAGAGAAGATATCATGGTGATCATCACCGCGCAGGATATGACGCCCGAGGAGGATACCGAACAGTTAACGCTATCCGACTATGCGCGCAGAGTGCATGATACCTCTATATTCGAGTATTACGCAAGCGGCTACAGGACGACAGATAAGACCTCGCTTTCAGAAGCTACATACGGCGGCAAAAGCGGTTGGCTGTCCTTTTTTGAGCTGACTACTGCCGAGGACGAGCCGCAGTATCTTTCAGGTAATGCCGAATTTATGTTCGAGCAGGGCACGGATATCTATTCTGTGCAGATATGCTTTTTTGAAAGTGATGATGCAGACGCAGCATTAAAGCTGTTTGACAATATCAGCGCCGCCAATTAAGATGTGTTATTGCGTTTCGATGGGCTGTTCCTCGGTTGTTTCGGCGGTGAGCTTTACTTCTATCGGCTGCTGAACCGCGATATTTCCGCGCAGCGTGTAGTCGATGATAAGTCTTATGCCTTCCTTTTCGGGGAGGCATTTTTCTATTGCCGATACTATTTCATATTCGCCGTAAAAGTTCTCCTCGAAATCCGTCTTTTGTTTTTTCAGTTCATACAGGCAATCGTCATCGCTGCGTGTGACGTCAATATCCCGATATCTTGTAAATATACCTGTGATAAGCTTGAATGGCGTTTCACTGCCGAAAAGCGTAACTTTTTCGCTCTGCTCGCTGTACAGTGCGTCCACAACATAAGCCTCGCCAAAAAACAGTGGATAGACATCATCACCGAAAACGAGATATTTAAACCGCGTTTCCTCTCCGTCAGCAATTTTTACGGTTTCATTGTATGGCACGAAAAACTCGCGTGTTTCGGTAAATTCCCCGATAATGTCGGCGTTTGCGTGGAGATACAAAAGGTGCTCGCCGCCGTCTGTCACAGTTCCGCTGACGAGAAGTCCGCCCTTTTGCACACCGCTTCCTCTCTGCGCGATAAGCTGCCCCTTTCGCACAACGGTATCCACTACGACCGCGTCGCGCGAGGCTATGATATTGCAGGCTTGTGAGGAATCAAGCATTTCGGGCTTAGGTGTAGCGCCGTGAACATCTACGCTTACGCGGCAGCCAACGCATGACACGTCTACCCAAGCGACATCGTTCACTTCAAGCATTATCTTCTGCTCTGCAAGCGACAGCTCAAGTCCGTGCGTGGGAGTTCCGCGCGTGATGCCGCATTCCTCCAGTATTTCGATTATCTGCGCTTCGGGCGCGTCGCCTGTTATGCGGATATCGGCAACTGTTGATTGCCCGATGGACAGTATCAGACAAAACAGCATAAATCCCGCGTAAAGTCCTGCACGGCGGCTGTAGCGGAGCGCGGCGAAATACAGACCTTTACGTTTGCCTGCTCGCAGCCGTACGCCATGCTTTCGCGCGGTGACAGCGGCAAAGCGATAATCTATCGGAGAAACTATGCCCGTAACCACGCCTTGAGATGTCTTAAGCTTTTTTAGCTTTATTCCGCTGTCAAGAAGCTCTGAAACAAAGCTTTCCTGAAAACCGCCTATGCCTTTGAACTCGACTTGCCCCAGCGGCATTGCGTAGGTCGGTATCTTGTCGTGCTTTTTCATTTTTCACCGTGCCTTTCAACGGTCAGCGAGTGTATCTCTCCCGTAAGCTTCACGCCGTATGCTCCGTAGTTTTCAAGTATCAGCGAAGCGCCCACTACGCGGATATCTATATCGCGCATACGAAGCACCGCGAGGTTTTCGTCACACGCGGTTATACAGCGGCAGTTCTCGGCATAAAGCTCGTTATCGTCAAATAGCGTCACAGCGGATTTTCCTGTGTAGTCGCCAAGGCGTATCAGCGTTTCTTTCAGTCCCATTTTTACCTCCGAAAAGAAATAAAACTTGTCTTTAAGAATATAATATGGCAACGGACAACATTTAAGAACTTTTCGGAGGTCGTATGAAATACATATTATCGGCTGTGGCGGTGCTGTGCGGAACTTTGCTTTTGATAGACCCCGCGCGTATAGCGATGGCAGTGGGAGCGGCGGTGAATACCTGTCTTGAAGTGATAGTGCCGTCGCTGTTTGCGTTTACGGTGCTTGCGGTGTATCTTCAAAGTAGCGGATTGTACAGGCTTGCGCTGCTGCCGCTGACAAAACCGCTGTCAAAGCTTATGCGGCTTGACGAGGAGCTTTGCGCGGTGTTTATCCTAGCGAATATCGGCGGCTATCCTGTGGGAGCAAGGCTTCTGGCCGCGCTTGTTGACGAGGGCAGGCTTTCCGAGAAAAACGCGGGCAGGCTTCTTTGCTGCTGCTATGCAAGCGGCCCGTCTTTCATCGTTTCGGTGGTGGGAATTAGGGTGTTTGGAAGTGGGGCGGTCGGCATGGTGATTTTTGCGGCAGGCTTTGCCGCATCACTGT
>JAZNTS010000195.1:0-3588 GCA_045591905.1 Oscillospiraceae bacterium
TTAACAGGCGAAAAAGCATCAGCCTTTTTCTCGCTTTTCGTGTATATATTGTAGCCGTAAAGCTGGGTATTATTTTCTATATTGGATTCGGTCAGACCGTAATAATCGCCGCTGAAATTGAAAAATCGTGCCATTATTTACACCTTTCAAGTAACTGTTAAAATTTTACAATATAGAGATATCTATATATATTATTTTCTCACATTTTGCTGTAAAAATCAAGGGGTTTTTAAGAATAATTGACGAAAAGCAGAAAAAGACCGCGCAAATGATCTGCGCGGTCAGGATTTAAACGGATTGAGCCGTGTAAAGCTTGTAGTAATCACCTTTTCTCGCCATAAGCTCGTCATGAGTTCCGGCTTCGGTAATACCCTTATTTGAGATATACATTATTCTGTCGCAATTTCTTACAGTAGACAAACGATGCGCGATAATGAAAGAGGTGCGACCTTTCAGCAGATGGTTAAGACCGTTTTGGAGATAACGCTCGGTCTTAGCGTCGATTGAGGAGGTAGCTTCATCAAGCACCAGTATCTTAGGGTCGGACACAATAGTTCTTGCAAAAGCAATAAGCTGCTTTTGTCCTTGAGAAAGACCTGCGCCACGCTCGTTTACAACAGTGTCATAGCCGTCCTTTTGTGACATGATGTAGTCGTCAATACCGACTATTTTGCAGGCTTCCCTCACTTGTTCGTCAGTCGCGTCAAGATTACCGTATTTAATATTGTCGCGTATCGTGCCGCTGAAGATAAAGCTATCCTGAAGCATGATACCCATCTGTGAACGAAGCGATCTCAGCGTTACCTTGGAAATATCGCTGTTGTCGATGGAAACAGTACCCGAATTGATGTTATAAAAACGGGATATAAGGTTTACTATAGTAGTCTTTCCAGCGCCCGTAGGGCCGACAAGCGCGATGCTCTCGCCAGCTTTGACGTCAAAGCTTAAGTTTTCAAGGATATTAATACCCTCCTCATAGGCGAAAGTTACGTTCTTAAAGTGTACATCACCCTTTATCTGAGGCATCTCCTCGGCGTTTTCAATATCATCGACCGTAACAGGCTCGTCCATCATCTCAAAGATACGCTCAAGATAAGCAACTGCATTTATGAAAGTGTTCATGAGGTTGGAAAGGTTCATAAGCGGCTGCCAGAATCGCGCGGAATAGTCCGTCATCGCAAGAATAGTACCAAGCGTTATCACATCGCCGAGGCACAGCAGTCCAACTCCGAAGATACCCGCTCTTACGATTATCGAGATAATATCGGTCGTAGGCCATACAAGGTTTGAGAAGCTTACCGCCTTTATCCACGACTTTTTATATGCCTTGGCAAGCTTGTCATTTATCTCAGCGTTCTCCTCCTCACGAGTGAATATCTGCGATATCTTAACACCGACGATGCTTTCGTGCAGATATGCATTCATGTTGGAGCTTTTGTTTGAAACCTGCTGCCAAGCCTTGCGCTGATGGTTTTTGATAGTAAGCATTACGATGGCGAATATGGGAAGTCCCGCCATTGTGACCAATGCAAGCTGCCAGCAGACAAAGAACATGAATATAGTGATAAATATGAGGTTGAATATCTCAAGGATAAAGTTAATAAGACCGTTTGTCATGAGGTCTGAGATGGAATTGATATAATTTATTATCCTTGTGAGTATCTTACCATGCGGACGGCTGTCGTAATATTCAAATGAAAGGCGCTGCATATGCTCAAACAGGTCTTTTCTTATGTCATAAACGATATCCTGTCCTACCTGAGTCATCATTTTGGAGCGCAGCTTTGAGAAAACTACGCTGATAACTATACAAGCAAGCACGCCAAGACCGCTCAAAAGAAGCTGAGGTATAGTGTCGGGACTGCTCATATAGTTGTCTATAGCATTCTGAACGATGAGCGGAGAAAGCAGACCGATAATAACAGCAATCGCACTGAGGGACAACGACAGCGCAACCTTTTTCTTGTAACGTGCGACGTAAACAAGCGCACGCTTTAAATGCCGTATGTCAAATGGGGTCTCCAGCGTTTCATCGACATCAAATTTGTTTCTAGCCACTTTTCTCCCTCCTTACTTCTGAAGCTCATATACCTCACGATAGTAGCCGTTTTGCGTTATCAGCTCATCATGAGTGCCCTGTTCAAGTATCTTGCCGTCTTTGATAACGATTATCTTATCCGCATTGCGCGAAGTTGAAATTCTCTGTGCAACGATAATTTTCGTACACTGGAAATCCAAAGAATTGAGCGCATCTTGAATGTGCTTTTCTGTTTCGAGGTCGACCGCGGAGGTCGTATCGTCAAGTATCAGTATCGCAGGCTTTACTGCGAGCGCCCTCGCAAGGGAGATGCGCTGCTTCTGGCCTCCCGAAAGACCAACGCCGCGCTCACCTACAATGGTGTTATAGCCATCGCTGAGCCTACGGATAAATCCGTCCGCGTCAGCGGCCTTGGCGTATTTCTGAACATCTTCCTCCGACATTGAGGTATCGCCGAAGCAGATGTTACCGTCGATTGTGTCTGAATACAGCAGCACGTCCTGCGTTGCTACGCCAATATTGCCGCGAAGCTGTTCAAGCTTTAAGTTTGTTACATTTATTCCGTCTACCTTTACCGCACCCGAGTTTACATCATAAATTCGCGGTATAAGGTCAATGAGGGTCGTTTTACCGGAGCCTGTTTCACCCATTATCACGACAGTTTCGCCGGGGTTTACCTCAAAGGAAACATCGTCGAGCACCTTGGTCTTTCCATAGGAAAAGCTTACGTGCTCAAATTCGACCCTGCCCTCAAAGCGCTCGGGCTTGTCAATAGCGTCGCTGCGAGTGAGGATACGCGGACTGCCGTAGTATACCTCGATTATTTTGTTAGCAGAGGCTGTAAAGCGCTGGAGGTCGTTCACTATATTTCCGAGCGTACGCATGGGGTTTGACAGCGTCCATATAAGTCCCGAGAAAGCAGTGTATTCGCCGAAGCTTATTCTACCGCCGATTACGAACAGACCGCCGCAAACAAGCATTACAACGGAAAGTGCCTGTGCGGTTATCTCGAGATACGGGAAAAACTTAAGCCACATAAAGGCTGCGTTTTTGTTTGCGGTACTGTAAGCCTTGCTGCACTCATCAAAGCGCTTCATTTCATGATCTTCACGAGCAAATGCTTTGATAACGCGGTTACCCGAGATGTTCTCTTCAGCAGCGGTATTCATGATAGAAAGACGTTCACGAAGCTCAACATACATAGGGCCTACCTTGCGCTTGAAAAGCCATGTTATAAACATGATAACAGGAGTAAGCGCAATAAGGCACAGCGCCATGAGCCAATCTATAGAAAAGAAGAAAATCAGCGAAACCGAGAACAGCACTACGCACTCAAGCATGGTTTTGATTATCCAAGCAACGGAATGGCGCACCATTTCAAGGTCGCCTGTTACACGCGTCATGATATCGCCTGTGCGATAGATATTGTAGAACGCTGCGTCCTGCTTTTCGATATTGTCAAAAAGCACCTTACGCACGTTATAGATAAGCTTTTGTGATGAGTGCTCATACATAAGGTTGCCACTGTATTGCAGAATACCTCTGAGCAG
>JAZNTS010000196.1:0-11842 GCA_045591905.1 Oscillospiraceae bacterium
AATTACACTGTAGAAAATACCCGTGTTGGTCAGAGAACAGACTACGAGAAGCTTATCATCGAGATCTGGACTGACGGCACTATCTCCGCTAAGGAGGCTGTTTCCTACGCAGCAAAGATCCTCATTGAAAGACTCAAGCTGTTCGCTGAGCTGTCCGATGATTCGGAGCAGCCCGAGCTGATGGTTGAGAAGGAAGAGAATCGCAAGGACAAGCTGCTTGAGATGACTATCGAAGAGCTTGAGCTTTCCGTTCGTTCTTTCAACTGCCTGAAGAGAGCAGGAATCAACACAGTTGACGACCTTATCAACAAGTCCCCCGAGGATATGATGAAGGTTAGAAACCTTGGTAAGAAGTCTTTCGACGAGGTTAAGGCTAAGCTCAACTCCCTTGGATTTGACTTAACACCATCTGAAGATAGCAACTGATATACGGTTGGCAAATAAAACCGAATTCCTATTGAAAGGAGAATAAAAATGCCAGGTACAAGAAAGCTGGGCAGACCCAGCGACCACAGAAAAGCAATGCTCAGAGGCATGGTAACATATCTGCTGGAGAATGGCAAGATTGAGACCACTGTTACTCGTGCAAAGGAAGTTCGCGCAGAGGCTGAGAAGATGATCACCCTCGGCAAGGCTAACACACTGCACACAAAGCGTCAGGTTCTTTCCTACGTTACTAAGGAAGATGTTGCGAAGAAGGTATTCGACGAGATCGCTCCCAAGTACGCAGACAAGAACGGCGGTTACACAAGAATTTACAAGATCGGTCCCCGCCGCGGCGACGCAGCTGAGATGGCTATCATTGAGCTTGTTTAATTTCAGTTAAAAAAGATCCCTCCGAGTTTTCGGAGGGATTTTTGCTATATGTTCATTAATTCTTCAAAGCTAAGACCGTATCTCCTAGCCACATCAGAGGCTCTGCTGGTGCCGTCAGAGCGCGTGCGCTTTACTTTGTACAGCCGCTTTCCGCTTTGCGCGTCCACCTCGACAGTAAGCGAATCAAGCTTTGATAAGCAGTAGTCAGCAGTGTTGATCTCATCTGACAGCGCGGCAAGCTCATGAATATGTGTAACAAATATACCGCGGCAGCCCTTGGCGCTCATTGCTCTTATTACTTCGGACGCTACCGCTGCTGCCTCAGATGAGCCTGTACCCGAAAAGGCTTCGTCCATAATAAGCATGGAATGTTCATCGCAAAGCCGCATAAGTCTGCTTATCTTTTCGCATTCGTCTGTAAATCGGCTTTGTGATGAGCCTTTATCCTGTCCGCAAAAGCTGAGCAGCAGCTCCGAGCATGGGCTAAGCTCAGCGTATTCGGCAGGGACGTACAGCCCGAGCTGAAACAACGCCTGACAGATAGCTACCGATTTTTCAAAAACGGTCTTTCCGCCGTTATTTGCTCCGCACATTATATAGATCATACCGTTTTCGTCAAACTCTATGTCGTTTCCTGTCATATGCGTGCCGCCCAGTACAAGCTGAGGAGAGTATATCCCTTTCAGCGTGCATTTTTTCTCTGACATTTCGCATACCTTGGGGCGGCAAACAGGATATCGCATATCCATAAGGCTGAAAAAGAATTCCGCCGCGGCTGTGAGAAATCTGAGGTCGGAATAGTACCTCATCAGAGCACCGACCTTTTCGCCTGTGTAAGCCTTGACAGCCGCGCGCCACGATCTGAGCGATGAGCCAAGAACTTTATAAAGCGCATTGTTAAAGCTGCCCTCAAAGCTGGTGCGTTCCTCCTTTGACAGCATTCTGCCGGGCGCGGAAAGCGGCGCACAGCAATGATAAGGGCTGTCTGTCAGGTCGGCTCGCATAAGCTTATCAAGAATGCTGCCCGAAACGAATTTTTCTGTGTTCACTGATACCAGCCCTGCCTCTATCGGCTTTAGGCTTTGGTCAAGGTTTACCCCGATGGTAACACTTTGCATACCTGTGATAAGATCAAGGTTTTGGGGCGCACACTCCTTTATGCGCTTGTATTCTTCACTGTCGCATATTTCGTTTATAGCTGCATTAAGACCGAGAAAGAGTTCTGATTTAAGAGCGTGTTTTTCAAAAAGCTGATGCAGGCGGTCGGTCAGTGTGATGTAGCTTTGCAGCTCCTTTACCGCGTAGAGATTATCGATATCGGAATTAAGCCCCTGTGAGGTGCGAAGCTCCTGATAGCTCATAATTTCGGGGAGCAGCTGCTTTATTTCCTCGTAAAATCCCCTGTTATCCAGAAGATCGCCAAGGGCGTCAAGGCGGTAGCTTATAACAGCGGTATCAGTTGTAAGCATATCCCTGAGGTCGATATAGCTCCTGCCGTTCCATGAGTTTTCCTTAATACGGATAAGCATTTCAATATTTAATTCGCTTAAAAAATCGTCGTTCATAACCGCTCCTTTCAGCTCATGAATGCGGAAATTATCATATCGGCAATTATCTGCCGTTCAGGGATAGCCAACAAAAGATTAGCAATTGTGTTGATTGCTATTATAGAAATGAATACTCTCTGCGAGTAACCTACCATTATCCAAGCCTTACGCAGTACGAATATCTGTAACAGGAGCGACGCAAGCAGCATCGGTATTCCTACATAAGCCCAAGCGCCATACAGCAAAACGCAGGCGATATTGAGTATCAGGGTGTGGAAGATAAAGGTTTGGAGCAGACTTGCGCGGGGTATTACGATATAATGCGGCTTATCCAGCAGTGTGTCAATGTTTTTCGCTGTGATTATCAAGTTATTGCTCCTTTCCTGTTTATTTATGATATCAGTTTACCATAAATACACTTAAAATTCAACTGTGTTTTTAATATGCGTGTAATAATCCGCCGCTTGCTCCATATATTAAACTAGATAGTATGGAGGAATGTCTATGAAAAAACTGATATCTATGTTGATTGCGATTAGTCTTATTTTTGCGGCAGTGCCCTTTTCTCGCACCGCAAACGCCGAGGGCGGCGCAAAGGCTGAAATACTGATAGAAGCTGACACGATGCAGGTGTTGTCGTCAAAGAACGCAGACGAAAAGCTCCCGATGGCGTCAGTTACCAAGATAATGTCGCTTTTGCTGTGGGCGGAAGCTATTGAAGACGGCAAGCTATCGCTTGATGAAACGGTAAAAGCGACCTCGGCGGTGCAGGAGGCGGACGGCTCGATAATTTGGCTGGTCGCAGGCGAGGAGATGACCGCGGCGGAGCTTCTTGAGGCGGTCATCGTAGCCTCTGCAAACGACGCGTGCATAGCACTGGCGGAACACACAGCAGGCAGCGAAGCGCAGTTTGTAAAGCTTATGAACAAGCGCGCCAAGGAGCTTGGAATGACAAATACGCACTATACAAACTGCGTTGGCTATGATGAAAGCGGACACTACACGACAGCGCGCGATATTGCAATAGTTACCGCGGAGCTTATGCAGCATGATGTCTATCGCGGCTGGTTTCTGACATGGCTTGACTATCTTCGCGGCGGTGAAACGCAGCTTGTGAACACCAACAAGATGGTGCGCTATTACGACGGCTTAGTCGGCGGCAAGACAGGCACTACCGACAATGCAGGCTGCTGTCTGTCCGTTTGCGCAGAGCGCGGAGATATGCGGCTGATATCTGTCGTTCTCGGCTGCGAGGACGATGACAGCCGCTTTGACGCGGCAGAAGCGCTGCTTGACTATGGCTTTGAGAGCTTTCAGAAATTCACGCCCGAGATAGATAGTACAAAGCTTTCGCCGATAACCGTCACACGCGGCACAAAAAGCACTGTAATTCCTGTTGTAGAACAAAACGGCAGCGAGTGTATCATCAAAAAAGGAACAGCGGCGGCAGTTGAGTATGAATACACCTTTGTGGAGCAGATGGAAGCCCCTGTCGAAAAGGGTGATTTCCTTGGCGAATATCTTGTGACGGCTGACGGAGTTGAGGTTTTTCGCTCTGATATAGTTGCGGCAGAGGAGATACCGCAGATATCGTTCTGGTATTGTCTTATGGAGATACTGGGACAGCTGTTTAGTATGTAAGTCATATAAAAAAGGGGCACGCTATACCGTGCCCCGTACTTATTTACCAATCTCTTTCAGCGATAGCAGTTTCAATATCTATGTCGATATCGAACCATTTCAACACATACTCGACCGTTTCGCCAATGCTGTCTCTTGCGGCGGTCTCGATCTCGCTGTCGTTCTCTTCAAACTCCTCCTGAAGCTCGTTTATTGCAAGCGTCATTTGATCAAGCGCCTTTTGCACCGTGTCAAGATTCTTTTCGCCGCCCTCTAAAAGCGTGATTACCTCTCTGATAAGCGCCTCGACCTTATCCACAAGGAACTCGGGGAAATACTCGTCATGCCGCATATCGGAAAGCAGCACATAATTTTCATCGAATTTTTTCATCATTTATCACCGTCCATAAATACTCTTGAGCCTGTTGCACCTGTCTGTCCCTGATATTTGCCGTTATAGGGGTTCAGCGCATGGTCGTCAAGCTTTGCAAACACAAGCTGTCCTACACGTCTGCCTGCTTTAAGTTCAATAGCGCAGCGGTTTGCATTGAAAAGCTCCAGTGTTATCTCTCCTTCAAACCCCGGGTCTACCCAGCCCGCATTTTGAATGAAAAGCCCCATTCTGCCGAGGGAGCTTCTGCCCTCCACGAAAGCGGTAAGGTCGTCAGGAAGTCTGAAATACTCCATAGTGGTCGCAAGCACGAACTGCCCCGGCAGCAGCAGATAGGTATCGGTCTTTATCGTTTTGTAGCTTATCTTGCTGTCAAGGGTTATTATCCCAGAGGAGCTGTCCTCTACCACGCTAAAGGTATCGCCAAGTCTGATATCAACGCTTGCGGGCTGTATCTGTTCAGGCATAAGAGGAGCTATACCGAGCGTGCCGTTTTGCAGCATTTTGTTTATCGTTTTGTCGGAAAGTATCATTATTTAGCCTCCGTTGTTTGATAATTATATTTTACCATATATAAAAAACCTCGTCAATTCGTCATAATAGCTTATTTTTGCGCCGTAAATACCAAATATTGACCAAATAATTCTTAATTTTTGCCAAAGGACTTGACATTGGGTGAAAAATAGGTTAAAATAAAAGCGGATAAGCTGTAAGGCTTTATGATCCGTGCATTATCGGGAATGTCGCTGTTTATAAATGCGGCACGGCAAGTCCAACTTTGCCCGATTTACGATGCTGCGGCAGAGTATGCAAAGCACATTAAGCGCCGAAGATCAATTTCTTGATTTTCAGCTATCACAACCTTAATGCAAAGTCCCGCAAGACAGGTGACGGCGCAGGGCAGTGTAAAGCAGAAACAGCAGCAGTTGACTGATGTAGGGCGTCACTCTTTAAGAGCTGATTAGATCAAACGCGAAAAAATTGGTTTCTAGCACGATACGGTGCAGTAGCCTCGCGCGAAAACGTTACGGTTTCACCGCCCCGATTGGGTAAACCTTCTGATTTACAGCGTTTCATTTATTCGGCGTATATAAAAAAAGATCACAGTGACCTTTCTTTATTTTAAGAGAGGCTGTATGACGAACACCGATACGGTAATCGTGATACAGCCTCTTTTTCTCGCCTTTTTCAAGCCGCAGCACAGCGGCTTTTATTATTTCATTAAGTTTATAAATTCCGCAAGCCGTTCCTGCTGTTCGATCGTCAGCTTTTTCAGCGCGCTCATAAGGAAAGGACTTATCTCACACTCGCTTTCGCAGAAGAACTCCTCAAGGCTTACTCCCAAAGCCTCGCAGAAATAAGACAGGGTCTCGACCGTGGGGTTGCGCAGACCAAGCTCTATTTCGCGCAGATGGCTCTGTGATATCCCCGCAAGATTTGCAAGCTTATTGGTGGTAAGTCCTTTTTGCTTTCTAAGCTCTACTATTCTTTCTGCTATGTTCATGATTTCCCTCCCCAAAATAAAGCTCGTTCTTCGATATGTTTCTATTATAGAAGATATTAGTATAATTAATTACTGTTATACACTTGACAAATTATATTTATTGTGATAGAATATTATCGGAATAAAGATAATCATGAGGTGATTGTCTTTGTTACTGAAATTTTTTTGGAGGGAAATACTTATTATGAAGAAGATTAAAAAGATCCTTGCCGTTTTGCTTACGGCGGCGCTGGTGTTCATGCTGCCTGTTTCGGCAGGGGCAGCCTTTGACCCAGTTGCTGCAGCGTTTATGTCCGATGGAAAATGTACGTTTGCTCTGACAAATTTCGGTTTTCAGGAGACTTTAGACGTTGCATACCAATACGCAGCGGAGCAGGCGTGCGAAGTTACTGATGTTGCAATACGTATTCTGGTCGAAGGCACCGAAGGACAGTATGTATTTCATGTAGCGGGATATGATGAAATGCAGGTTGGTGTATCGAGAATAAATTCAAACGGCGAGTACTGCAACTGGGACGAAAGTGATAATATCCCTTTGGGAGCAGGATTTCTTTATAATGATGATCACAGTGAGATTCTTGCTCTATTAATTTTGTTCGATGGTAGCTCAGAATATATCACTAAAATTGCAAATTCTGATGAAGTGGGATATAAAACAGAAATTGCTTTATCAAATGGCGCTATGGTGCAAAGCGAATGGACTATCGCAACATTTGAGAATCAGCTGGGTGATTTCAGAACAGTAGACGATGAAGCCATTGATGGTGATGATACATCGTCCGATACTCCCGCCGAGGAAATCCCCGATGAAGAAACAGGCGACACTCCTGTTGTATCCGACCCCGATGATGATACAATAGTAGGAGGCGATACAGACCCCAATGTTCCCACAGAAGATACAACAAGCGGTGACGAAATCACGGGCGACACCTCTGACGAGCAGCCTGCCCCCGGCGCTGACGAGGGCGACGATACAACATCTGACATTCCTGCCGACGAGGTGACAGGAAACGACGATACAGCTTCCGACAATGCAGACGAAGAAGCAAACGCAGACGACAACGCAGGCAGCACCGACGGCGCTGATGACAATAACAAAACCAGCGCAGACACAGGCGCAGTGGGCGTTGCAGCTGCGGCTGCTCTTGCAGTGACTGCTATCGGCGCAGGTGTGCTTTCAAGAAGAAAGAAGTAAAATTGACTTCATAGAAACTATCCTCAAATATAACGAAATGCGGAGCATATTGCTCCGCATTTTCTATTTCAAAAGTCCGTTCCATTTGCGGTATTCGGGGAAAAACCGCTCCACAAAGGCGTAAAACCTCGCAGAGTGGTCGTGGTGCCAATAGTGCGCATATTCGTGCCAAAGCACCGACAGCACCGTTTCCTCGGGGTACGCCATCAGCCGCACGTTTATCGAGATGTGTCCGCGCGTGTAGGAGCAGCTTCCCTAGCGTGTTTTCATATCCTTTACGGATATTCGTGTTGGTGGCGGTGTAAGCCCCGCTTTTTTCAAAGCTTCTCGCACCTCGGCGTTAAGCCTGTCGACAAGTTCCTTAAAGCGGTCGTTTACCCACTCCGAAAGCATTTCCTGAGCCGTTTCGGGGTGCGCCGTGAACACACGCAGCTCGTTTTCCTCTAAAGCCACGCGTTCACTGAGGTTGCGTATCACGCGCACGGGGTATTCTTTGCCAAGCCAACGCATTTTTTCGGCGGTTATCTCACTGCGGCGCTCTCTTGCTTTAAGCTGCTCGGCGGCTTTGAATATAAACTCAGCTCGCTCTGTGAGTATCTCCTCAATGTATTTTACGCTGACCCTAGTGTTCGCCGAAACGTGCACAACGCCGTCGGCTTTCACGCGCATATTGATGTTTTTCACACGCTTTCGGGTAAGCTCATAGACTATCTCCCGACCGTCGGGGAGGCTAAGTGTTTTCATTTGTTCTCCTGCTCAAAATATTTATAAAACGAAACATGGTCGGTGAGTTCGGAAAATCCGTTTTTGCGGTAAAATCCGTAGGCGGGCACAGTGCGCTCAGTCTGTAGAAAGATGTGAGTTGCGCCCTTTGTCTTGGCGTGCTCCTCTGCCATTTTCAAAAACGCAGTACCCACGCCTTTCCCCTGCCTGTCGGTCTTTATACAGAACTCAAAAATGTAGTATTCCGTTCCTGTGTACCAGTGCATTATACTGCCCAGCGACAGACCTATCAGCTTGTTGTCATCGTACAGCCCAAGCGACAGGGAGTTTCTGTTTCCGATAAGGTCGGTTATGTATTCGTGAAGCTGCGTTTCGTCGCTCCAGTCATCATTCCACGGCTCGTTTGTGAATATATCGAAAAACAGCGCCTTTATTTCGCTGATGTTGTCGATATTAAGCTCTTTTATGCTAAGCTCGGACATATTTATTTCCCTTTCCGTCATTTTGACAGCTTGTATTTCTTTCCAACTATGATCGCTGCGATCGCCGCTGTGCCGAGTATCGGCAGCGCGATATCGGTTATCGCGGCGGCGGTATCAGACAGCGAAACAGCAAGCGTCAGGATATTGTTCAGCGCATGGATTACTATACACGGGATAATACTGCCGCACCGCTGCGCGGTTATTGCAAGACAAAAGCCCAGAGAGAATGTATAAGGTAGCTGCGCAAGGCTCATGTGATAGGCGGCGAACAATGCCGCTGAAATCAGCGCGGCGCTGTAGCCTTCAAATGAGCTTCTCAGCCGTGTCAAAGCCGCACCTCTGAAAGCTATCTCCTCCGCAAGCGGCGAAAGTATGACGGTATACACGGCATATAGAGCGAGGTCTGCTCCCTGTGGCATAACGGGTGCAGTCTGCTGTGCGCCGATAAGCCTTGTGAGATATCCAGCAAGACACGCGAGGAAAACCGCCGCAAACAGCCACGCAGAAAGCTCCCAAGGCGCAAAGCCCTTGCTTTTTTCGGGAAGCTTATCTCTGCCGCAAATAATAACGAAAGCGGCAACATTCACGCCAAGCACACAAACGGCGTTCAGCAGAATGTTGTACCAATATGCGTCAAAAAGCCCTCGTAGGACGTATATCAGAATTATTCCGATAAGCTGAGCCGCGGAAAAAGCGGCAAGCGCTTTAAACAGGTCGTGTATCTTGGTTGTATTGCTCATAGCGTACCCGTGATAAGCTTATAGATAGTTGTCGGGATAAAGCGGAAAGTCAGCGTATCAGCGGCGAGTATCAGCATGATTATAACGGTCACGCGCGACAGGAAAATGCCCCAGCGCCGCGCCGCGCTGTATTCCCACACCTTTTCGACGCGGTAACGACGAATCCTGCGCAGCTTCCATATTGCCATAAAGATACCGACCAGCAGAAACGTCAATACAAAGAACATATACACAAGGAAAGTGATGACAACGGGGTCGTTTTCCGTTCCCTTGCCCATCAGATATTTTTGCACAGGGTCGAGCGAAAAGAATAACAGCAGTATGCCCGCTATGCTGTTGAGTATCGCGTGCATTATCGTGGTTGCAACGATAGAGCGCGTATTTACTGCGATATAGCCGAGGCAGATGCCGATAACGGTTGTATAGAAAAGCTGACCGAGGTTTGCGTGAGTGAGTCCGAACAGCAGCGCGGAAACAAATATCGCAAAGCCGTTTCCGTAAGGCTTAAGGCTTTCCATAACTATACCGCGGAACCAGAACTCCTCAAATATCGGCGCGATGACCGCAAGCTGCACGAACAGTATCACAGCAGAGCCCAAGCTGTCGGGCGCAAGCTCGTTTACTGTATTAAACGACTCGTTGAGGTCGGTGCGGCTGAACAGGCTTGATATCAGCACAGTGATAAGATTTGTGAATATCGCAAGCCCGTAAAATGCGGGGAACATACCCATCGCGTCCCCGAAATACAGCGGCTTTTTGTAAACATTGCTGCACATTTTTTTCGGCTTCAGCAGTGCCGCTGCGACAGATATCGGTATGATATACAAAAATACGAAGGATATCAGCGACTCTATAAGATAGCTTAGCGTAGCGTCAAGCTGCAAAAACGAGGGATACAGAAGCGACAGCACAACGCTTGCGGCGGTCCTTGATACAAACACCGCCGTCATCATTATTCCAAGGCGCAGGCACACCTTTTTGAAGCTCTGCTTTTTCTCCTCGTCGGATACAGTATTCAGTGTGATATCATCTGACATGATTACTCCTTTGATACAAGCCTGTGGTAGTCGGCTATCTCAGTCACAGTTTCCTCTAAAGTCTTTCCGAGGCAGTCTATAGTTATATCTGCGTATTCTTCGTATAGCGCGCGGCGGCGGTCGAATACCTGCGCGATAGTGTCGCCTTTACGCATTGCAATACCGCGGCTTTTGATGTTGTATAGCCTTTTCTCTACCTCGGGCACAGGAAGCGACAGATAGTATATCAGCCCATGCTCTTTAAGGTGCAGCATAGACGAGCGCGAATATACAGCGCTGCCGCCTGTCGCGATAACGCAGCCGCCCTGCTCGTTTACGGAGCAGATAGCGCGCTCCTCTGCGATACAAAAGGCGTCAAGACCCTCGCTGTCGATTATGTCCTGTAAAAGCCGTCCCGTGTCGTTTTGTATAACGATGTCGGTGTCTATAAAGCGGTAGCCCATCGCCTTTGCAAGCAGCACCCCGATAGTGGATTTGCCGCAGGCAGGCATACCTATGAGAACTATATTTTTCTGCATTGTCTTTTCCTTTGTTCTGTTTTATAAACTTAGAATAATCCCTTTTTGCGGTATATCGAGTCCTCCTCGGTTATCTCGCGGATAACCCTGCAAGGAACTCCCGCCGCGAAAACACCGTTGGGAATATCACGCGTAACGACGCTTCCCGCGCCGATAACGCAGTTTTTACCTATCGTAACGCCGCCGCAAACAGTAACGTTTGAAGCAAGCCAGCAGCCGTCACCGATGGTTATGGGAGCAGCATATTCAAGGTCGTAGGCGGTGCCGTCCTCCTTGAAGCGCAGCTTTCTTTCCTCTGAAATAAGCGGGTGTATAGGCGCAGCAAGCGTACAGTTAGGCCCAAAGAAAACATCGTTTCCTATCGTTATCGGACAGCAGTCCAGCACTGTGAGATTGAAGTTCGCAAAGCAATTTTCGCCGAATGTGGTATAGCAGCCGTAATCGAATTGTATCGGTCCCTGAACATAAGAGCCCTTGCCCAAGTTTGGCAGCAGCTCCTTCAGTATCTCGGCGCGCTTTTCCTCCTCATCCTCGTAGGTGTCGTTGTAGTCCTTTGAGAGCTTGTGCGCAAGCTTGCGGCGCTTTGCAAGCTCTTTATCAGACGTATCGTAGATCATGCCCGAGAGCATTTTTTCGGTTTCGGTCATATTAATAAACCACCTTGTCTAATTTCATAGTCGCCACCGCATTGAGGTCAGTGCCGCCCCTTACTCCCGCAAGATACTCATAATAGCCTTGACAGCCTATCATAGCCGCGTTGTCCCCGCACAGCGACAGCGGCGGCACATACAGCTTCATGCCGTTTTTCTCTGCCTTTTCTTCCAGTATCTCGCGCAGACCGCTGTTAGCGGCACCGCCGCCCGCAAGGGCTATAGTCTTGTAGCCGCTGTCAAGCGCCGCCTGAACGAATTTCGAGGTGAGTATATCGCTTACGGTAAACTGAAAGCTTGCAGCAAGGCTGTTTATGTCAAGCTCCTCGCCTTTCTGCTTTGCGTTGTGGATAAGGTTAATTACAGATGTTTTCAGTCCCGAAAAGCTGAAGTCATACGGGTTTGCGGTCTTTGGGTGCGGAAGCTTGTATTTAAGCTTATCGCCGAGCTTTGCGGCTTTGTCGATGTGAACTCCTCCAGGATACGGGAATCCCATCGCGCGCGCCGCCTTGTCGAATGCCTCGCCTGCCGCGTCGTCTACCGTTCTGCCGATAGTTTCAAACTCGGTGTAGCCCTTTACCTTTACGATATGGCTGTGACCCCCCGACGCAACAAGACA
>JAZNTS010000197.1:0-10336 GCA_045591905.1 Oscillospiraceae bacterium
AACGCTGACAAGCAGACTGTAGGGTTTGACCGCACGATATGCGACAATGAACGCTTTAACGCACCTGCTCTCGCAGCAGTTTCGGAGTGCATTTATGCAGGCTTGTGCGCAGATTGCAGCAGTGACGGCATTCGTGTCATAAAGGCAGACGACGTATATTCCGAGATGGAGTTTGTCGCAGCCGAGATACGCAGACTTGTCACCGCAGAGGGCATGAGCTACAGCGATATAGCTGTGCTTTGCTCAGATCCTGCGGAATATATCACCCCTATCGAAAGCGCTTTTGACAAATATGAGATACCGCTTTTTGCGGATATCCCAGAAAGCATTCTTCATATGCCGCTCGTAAATCTGCTTTTGTCGCTTCTTGAGGTGCTGAAAAGCTTCACGACAGAAAACGTGCTGAGCTATGTAAAATCGGGATTTATTCAGAAAAACGACGGCAAGCCGCTGACGATGCGCGAAATAAACGATTTTGAGGACTACATCTACGAATGGAACATCAAAAGCGAGAACTTAAAGCAGCCTTTCCCTGACATCAAAGGAAAAACTCCGCGCGCCGAAGCTGTCCGCGCCGAAATCGTGCCGCCGCTTCTAACGCTTCGTGAGCAGCTTAAAAACTGCACAGGCGATGAGATAACAAAGGGCGTGTGTGACTTTTTGTTCGATGTGGTAGGCGTTCAGCGCGCTGTTGCCGCTCACTGCAAGAGCGCAGGAAGCGAGCTTTTGTCAGACTCTGACAAAAAGCTGATCGCGTCTTATCAGACGCTGTGGAACACAATGCTTGAGATTTTCGAGGGACTTTACAGCGGTCTTGCGGGCTACAAGATAGGTCTTTCGGAATACCGCGACCTTGTGCGTGATATCTGCGTAGCAGCGACACTCGCAAAGCCGCCGCAGGTCATCGACTCGGTACTTGCGGGTGATATCGCAAGAACTCGAATAGACGGCGCAAAGGCGGTATTTATCGTTGGAGCAAGCTACGGAAAATTCCCGAATGAAAGCTATCAAAGCGGTATCTTTTCGGAATATGAGGCGGAGCTTCTCGGCGAAAGCATTATAAAGCTTGCCATGAACCGAAAGGAGCGCTATTGCTATGAGCGCTACCTTGCCTATCGCGCACTTTGCGCACCAAGCGAAAGGCTTTACATCACCTATCCGCTGCTCAGTTCATCGTGCAGCAAGATGTCCCCGTCTGATGTTATCATGCTCATATCCGAGATATTCGGGAAAGATCTTACCGAGTACGCGGGAAGCTTCGGCGAAGAGTTTTATTGCAGCACTATCCGCGCCGCACAGCAAAGATTTGCGGCTGTCTGCGGCAGCGATACCGACAGGCGTGCGACCCTTAGAGCCGCGCTCCAAAAAGCAGGCGCAGGTAGTTTTACAGATAAGCTTGAAGCACTCACACAAAAGCGCTTTTCGGCAAATAAGCATAAGCTTGACCCTGTGACTGCCGAAGCACTTTTCAGAAGCAATACATTTTCCGCAACAAAGCTTGAAAGGCTAAATCAGTGCAGATTTGAATATTTCTGCTCAAACGGTCTGCGTATCCGCGAGAAAAAACGCCGCGACCTCAGCAGTATGGAGATTGGCAACGCCGTACACTATGTACTGCAAAAAATGCTTGAAAAATACTGCGCAAAAATGGATAAGTTTATTTCTCTGACGAGAACGGAGCTTTCTGCCGAAACACGAAAGCTTCTCGATGAATACAAAGAAAACGAGCTTGGCGGAGATTATGCCAAAAGTCTGCGTTTCAGCTATCTTTACAAGAACCTTACCACGGGTGCGGTCGATATCTTAATACTGCTTCAAACGGAATTTGCGGCGCGCGACTACCGCCCCAAATTCTTTGAGCTTAGAATAGGCGGCGAAAATAAAACAGCTTCCTCCCCCGCCGCAAATGACGCGGTGCTTGATATTGCTAGTGTCCCCGAAGCTGTGCTGTCTGACACTGCCGATCTCAACAGCGCTGAGATACCTCAGTTTGAGGATAACAATGCTTCCGAAGATTCTTGTACTGTGATAAACACTCCCGCGCTTTCCGTTAAGGTACGCAACAACATCACAGTGAACATTACGGGAATAATCGACCGAGCCGATATCTTCACCGATGAAAACGGAAACGAATATATCCGTGTAGTTGACTATAAAACAGGCTCGCGTGAATTCAGCATAGTGAATGTGTATTACGGAATAAATACGCAAATGCTGCTATACCTCATAGCACTGTGCGATGCAAACGAGCAGCTTCACGCAGGCGGAGTAAGCTATCTCCCCGCAAAAGTGACCGAGCCATCCGATAAGCGCACCGCAGCATTTGCACTGCTTGCTCAAGACCATATCCAAAGCGGAATGCTGGTAGCTTCCGAGGCTGCAAGCGCTGAAATGAACAAATATGCAGAGATCATGGCGGAAAGATCGGGAGCAAAGCCCGAAAAATTTATTCCAAAGCCCGAAAACAGCCTTTCCGAAGAAGAATTTAAGCGACTTTCGCAAAGCTGTAAGGAGCAAACAAAAGCAGTGCTTGACAAGCTCTACAGCGGTGATATTGACGCAATCCCAACCGTATATAAGGAAAGATCCGCGACAAGAAAAGCTTGCACCTACTGCCGCTTTGAAAGCGTATGCGGACACACCGAGCGCGAGGAGCTTCATGCTCTGCCGCCCGAAAATGACGATGACACCAACGAAAAGGAGGGTGAACAGCTTGAACTGGACTAAAGAGCAGGAGGCGGCAATAAGCTTCCCTGTGATAAACGGCGAAAAGCTTGCGCCCGACTGCCGTTCTGCAACTGTCACGGCCGCTGCGGGAAGCGGCAAGACCGCGCTTCTGGTAGAGCGCGTGATACGCATTCTCTGTGACACAAAGCACCCTATCCCCGCTGACAGCATCGCAATAATGACATTCACGCGAAATGCCGCAGAGGAATTCCGCCGCCGCATGACAGACGCCGTTGCTACAGCAGCAAGAAAAGATCCTGATAACTCCTATCTTTCCGAGCAGCTTATACGCTTTCGCAGTGCGCCGATAAGCACGATAAGCTCGTTTTGTCTTAGCATAATACGCGAGCACGCGGAAAAGTTCGGACTTCCGATAAGCTTTGCGATGATAGACGAGGCAAAGGCTTCACTGCTTAAAGCAAATGCGCTTGATACAGCGATGGAGTATTTCTACTCCGACAGCTTTGACCCTAGCAGCCGCGACCTGCTGTTCAAGACCTTTTCTTTCCGAGATGACAGCAAGCTGTGTGATACGATAACCGAAACATACGAAAAACTCACATCTTTGTCTGACCCTGATAAATGGCTTAACGAATGCGTAGAAGCTTATTCATCACCAAAGGCTGCCGAAAAGCGCTTTATGCCAAGCTATATCGAAGCGGCGCACAGACTTATCTCCTGCTGCAGGAGCACGTTTGACAGCTATTGTGCTTTCATAAAGCGGCTCCCCGACAGTCACGCGGATAAAGCAAAGCTTTTAAAAATGCTTTCTGATGACGAGAGCAGACTGCTCAACGCCGAAGCCAAACTCAAAAAACTCAGCAAATGGACTTCACTGAACGAGCTTTACCGCTTTGCTTCTACCATCGGACTTAACGACAAGGGCGTGCTGAGATTTGCAAATCTCTCCTGCAAGGACGAGTTTATTAAAGAAAAGATCAAAGCTCCCCGAGAAAAATTCAAAGGCTTCTTCAAGGAGCTTATTGCTATTGTTCCCGACGAGCAGATGCTTATTTCCGAGCTTCCCGACCAGCACAGCGCGATAAAAGCCCTTGCAACGCTTATAAAGCTGTACGGCGAGGAATACACCAAAGAAAAACGCGAGGGCGGCTTTGTTGATTTCGCCGACTGCGAGCGTCTGCTGCTGGATAAACTTAGAGGCGACAAGGATTTTTGCAGCGAGCTTTCACAGCGCTACCGCTGCATAATCGTTGACGAATTTCAGGACACCAACGACATACAATACGAAATATTCAGGCTTATATCAAACCGCGAAAACAATCTGTTTTTCGTTGGCGATATAAAGCAGTCGATATATGCATTCCGCGGCGGAAATCCTAGGATAATGCTGTCGCTCTGCGAGCCGCTTGTCGGTCAAAAGCTGCTGCCTATATCAAAGGATACGCTTTCGACTTTGAAAAAGCTTAACCATGTAACTACTGCAAAGCTTCCCGCCGCGAGAAAGCTAAGAAGCGGTGACCGCGTTTTTTCGCTCGGTGCAAAGCATACCGCACTGCCGCTTAAAAAGAACTTCCGCAGCCGCAAGGAGGTAATCGACACCGTAAACGCGATGTTCACGGGACTTATGACGCAGAAATACGGCGATGTGGATTACAATGAAGCAACAGAGCTTGTCTGCGGTGCAGAGTACCCCGACAGCGGTGCAGACTACACCTCGGAGCTGCATCTGCTCGATTATTCCGACATGGAGGATAAGGCTCTTGCAGAGGCGCAGTACACAGCGGCGCTTGTTAACAAAATGCTGCGCGAGGGCTTCCCCGTAAAAGATGGAGATAGTACACGCCCATGCCGCAGCGGAGATTTCTGCATACTACTGAGAGCCTCCACGAACAAGGAGCTGTATAAGTCCGAGCTTCAGAAATACGGCATCGCTGTAGATTCAGGCGCAGGCAAAAGCTATCTCGCTTCTGAGGAGATAACGCTTATACTTGATTTTCTAAAGGTCATTGATAATCCCCTACGTGACGAGGAGCTGCTGAATGTTCTTATGTCGCCGATATACATGATGACGGCAGAAGAGCTTGCCGAGGCAAGACTAGGTATCCTTGGCATCGACCCTAAAAAAGCTGAACAAGCTGACCTCACGCCGCTTTACGAGCGCTACAAGAGCACTTCGCTGTTCGCTTGTATCAGCGCTGCGGCACGCGCATCTGACAGCACCGCTTTCGGAGCGTTTTCCGATGAGCTTTCAGATGGCGAGCTTTCACATCTGCGTGAGCTTCGCACCGCGGGTCACCCGAAATGCGTAAGCTTTTTGCAGCATCTTTCGCAATTCCGCTCGTTTATGGCAAACAATTCTATCGAGCGGCTTATCAGAAAGATTTATGATGACACCGATTTTTTCTCGGTGATCTCTACCTATGAGAGAAGCGGTCAGCGCCTTGCCAATATCCGTCTGCTGCTGAAATATGCCGCTGATTTCGAGAATAACGGCGGCGGTACACTGGGAGATTTTCTGCGCTACACCGACAATGTGCGCGACAGCAGCGAAAGCTTCGCGGAAGCCGCTGTTGCCGATAGTGCTGATAACAGCGTAAAGATAATGACATTCCATGCATCAAAGGGTCTTGAGATGCCGATAGTTATCCTTGCGGAGCTTGGAAAAGGCACTAACAAGACTGATACCAGCGGCGCAATGGTGTTTAACCGAAGCGTTGGTATAGGTCTGCGCTATGTAGACATCAATATGCGCTACAAGTACAGTCCTTTTGGCTACACGGCTGTGACCCTAGCCGAAGCGCAAAAGCAAAAGGGCGAGGAATTGCGACTGCTATACGTTGCAATGACCCGTGCAAAGGAAAAGCTTATTATGATCGGCAAATGCAAAAGCGAAGATATCGACTCGCTTCGCACCGAATGCTTTACGCCTGACCACGCGATGTCCGAAGCTAAGCTTCTTGACTGGATACTTGCGTCCATGCTGAGATATTCCGATGGCAGAACTATAACCGATGAGCCTGTGGTCTTCGGCAATTCACTGCTAAAGGTAACTCTTGCAAGCGAAGCTCCGAGCGCTCCGGACGAAGCCGCTCAGGAAGCGCCTATAATGAGCGCCGTTCCCGACGAAGAAGCAGCGGAAAAGATTGCCGCCGCGATAAAAGCCGAATACCCAAATAAGGTAATGACGACAGCGCGCAGCAAGTTTACAGTAACCGAGATAGCGCACATGATCGACGCCGACACCGACACGAGCGGCGGCGTAGTTTTCATGAACAAGCCCTCCTTTGCACCAAAAGGCACGCTTACCGGAAAGCAGGTAGGCGACGCTTATCATCATGTGATGGAGCATTTCCCGCTGGGCGAGCTTATCGCAGGAAAAAAGGCTGATATGCAGCTTGTGGAGCACGAGCTTGCCGCTCTATATGAGAAAGGCGTTATTGACAGCGCCGAGTTTAAAGCAGTAAAACCGCGGCATATTGAGGCTTTTTTCAACAGCGAGCTTGGCAAACGTATGCTTAACAGCAAGCGGATAGAGCGCGAATATCCCATCTTTGCAGAAGTGCCCGCCCGTGCGGTCTATGCCGAGCAGGACGGAAACACTATCGTTCAGGGACGCGCCGATATGTTCTTTTATGAGGACGACGGCATAGTGCTTGTCGACTACAAAAGCGATACAAAGGAAAACCTTGAAAAGGAGCTGTGCGCCTACTCGCGGCAGCTTGCGATATACCGCACTATACTGCCGATAATGACAGGCGTTGATGTCAAGGAGATATTCATCTATTCTTTCTCCTGTGATATGGCGGTCAAAGTTTAACAATGAGGTGATATTATCAAAAAGCATTTTTTAACGGGACTTGCGGCATTTGTTCTGTGCGCCGCCGCGCTTTGCAGTACAGCTTTTGCACAAAGCGCAGGTTTTAGAAACGAAGATGGACTTATCCATTCCGCAAAAGCACCATACGACAACAAATATACAAATATCCAGTGGCAGCTTGAAGCTGAGGAGGACATCGGAGTTCCCGTGCCGTATGGCGACAGCGTACTTATACCTATCGGCAACGAGCTTTTGCGATATAATGAAGCTAACGGGACAAAAATGGCAGCTATAGCACTCCCGAGCGTTATATGTGAGAAGTATTCGGGCGTAATGAACGGAGATACCCTTGTACTTCCGCTTGAAAACGGCTTATGCACGATAGACCTCACAAACGGAGATATAACGGGCAGCAGAACTTTTACGGGAAGCGTTGACAGCGATGTTGCGGTTATTGACGATATGGCTTATTTCTCGGTGAAGAATGGCAGCACCGAAAGCTTTCGTTGCGTGCAGCTAGGCGAGGAGCTTCCGACAATATGGGAATATTCCGCAGAGGCTGAAATAACATCACCCAGCGTTCAGGGCGAATATGTAATTTTCGGCGCAGGCGATAAGCTTGTGACCTGTCATTACAAGGAAGGCACTGCCTGTGACATTCCCGTGGGCGGAACAGTAACCGGCGCGCCGTTTGCCTCTGATTATGCTGTTTTCTGCACTATCGGTGACAGTGTTGCAAAGCTTCGACTAAACAGTGACGGCACGATGGAGGAGGGTACATTAGTCGTCTGCAAAACAGGTGTGCGCTCCTCTGCCCCGCTTAACTACAACAGCAGGCTTTATGTAAGTTCAGAAGACGGTATGCATATACTGGACAGCATCAACATGGAGATAGTGCACACAATTCCCGATATAAAAAGCGGTACAGACCCCATTATTTGTCTCGGAAACGGCACGCGCGTTTATACAGTTGCTTCCTACAGCGAGGGAGGAATGGCTCTGCACAGCGTTTTTGACATTGGCGAGAAAAACGAGCCTACCGATGAGATACTTGCAGTTCTGCAAAATTTTGACGGCGGCAGATACACTGTTTCAGAAAGCGGCACGATGTATTTTCGTGACGGCTCGGGCAGAGTTTATGCTCTGACGCTTGTGGAATATGATATCGTTATGATAGTGATAAAGCTGGTGCTTCTTTTAGCGCTGATCGCCGGAATATTCTTATGGATAAGAATGCTCGGAAAGCGCAGAGCGGAATCCTATCCTAAGTTCTGAGGTAGCTATGAAAAAGATACTTTTTATTGCGACAGGCGGCACTATCGCCTGTAAAAGCACCGAGCACGGGCTGACGCCGAAATTGGACGGAGAGCAGCTTCTCGCAGCGCTCCCTAAGATTTCGGAGCTTTGTAATGTTGAGGTCGTTCAGCTATTTGAGCTTGACAGCACCAATATGACGCCGAATGAATGGACAAAAATCGCGGAGGTCATACAGCAAGGCTACAGTGATTATGATGGCTTTATTATTGCGCACGGCACAGATACGCTTGCTTACGCTGCCGCGGCACTCTCCTGCCTTATACAAGGCGCTGATAAGCCGATAATACTGACAGGCTCACAATACCCCATGGGAGAAGACAGCTCTGACGCTCCGCAAAACCTTTATGACGCATTCAGCGCCGCTTGCAGCGAGATCAGAGGCGTTGCAGTAGTTTTCTGCGGAAAGATAATTGACGGGCGCTGTGCGAAAAAAACTCACACAAGGGCACTTGACGCTTTCAGCAGCATGGGCAAGCCGCCGATTGGAGAGGTTAAAAACGGCGTTGTAACGCTCGGAAACGAAGAAAATTCCGACACAGTTCCTATATTTTTCAACCGAATGAGCACGGGCGTGTCACTTGTAAAGCTTATCCCTGCGCTTGACCCCGATATACTTGACTTTGCCGCACAGAAAAGCCACGTTCTGATAATAGAGGGCTTTGGCACAGGCGGATTTCCCGACTACGGTAACAAAGAGTTTGAGCAGAAGATAGCCCAGCTTGTATTGAGTGGAATCATCGTTATAATGCACACACAGGTGCATGAGGGCGGCTGTGATATGTCACTATATGAAGTCGGCAGAGATGCGAAGAAAAAATACCACATTCTCGAAGCAAGCCGCATGACGACCGAAATGGCGGTAATGAAAGCAATGTGGGCACTTGCTTACTCATACAGCAGAGATGACTTTGAAGACTTGTTTACAAGAACGATATAAAAAAGGAGGCATAAAACAATGCTTAAAAAACTGAAAAAAACTGTATACGAAGCCAATATGCAGCTTCCGAAGCACGGACTTGTGACCTTTACATGGGGCAACGTTTCGGGTATCGACCGCGAAAAGGGACTTATCGTAATAAAGCCGTCGGGCGTGGAATACGATGTCATGACCCCCGATGATATGGTCGTGGTTGACCTCAAAACAGGTGAGCGCGTTGAGGGCGAGCTTAATCCAAGCTCCGATACACCGACGCATCTGGTGCTGTATCGCGCATTTCCGAACATCGGCGGCGTAGTTCACACTCACAGCCGCTGGGCTACTATCTATTCGCAGGCAGGAAGAGGTATTCCAGCACTCGGCACAACGCACGCAGACTACTTCTACGGGGAAATTCCATGCACGCGCAGAATGACGCCCGAGGAGATCGCAGGCGCTTATGAAGCGGAAACAGGCAACGTTATCGTGGAAACATTCAACGGTAAACAGCCCGATGATATCCCCGCTGTGCTTGTGAACAGTCACGGCCCTTTCACATGGGGAACCGATCCTGCTAACGCAGTTCACAACGCGGTCGTACTGGAAGAGCTTGCATTCATGGCATGGCACAATCAGATGGTAAATCCCAACATCAAGCCTATGCAGCAGGAGCTTATGGATAAGCACTATTTAAGAAAGCACGGCGAAAACGCCTACTACGGACAGAAGTGAGGATAACATGGATATTTTACTTAAAAATGGCGATATTTCCGCTAAAATAATCTCAAAAGGCGCAGAGCTTAAATCCCTTATCGTAAACGGCAGAGAGCTTATGTGGCGCGCTGACCCAGCATTCTGGGGAAAGACCTCTCCCCTGCTGTTTCCGATGATAGGAACGCTGAAAAACGGCAAAACTCTCATAAACGGCGAGGAATACAGCATCACAAAACACGGCTTTGCACGCGACATGGAGCTTACTCCCGAGGATATAAGCCCTAACAGCGCTATGTTTTCGCTGGTTCAGAACGAAACAACAAAGGCGGTGTTCCCGTTTGATTTCAAATTTACTGTGCGGTATACACTCAAAGCTGACGGACTTACCGTTACATACCGCGTTAAAAACAACAGCGATAAGGCTATGCCGTTTTGCATAGGCGCGCACCCTGCGTTCGCTTGCGACGGCGATATGACAGACTACCGTCTTGAGTTTCCGAAGCTTGAAACCGCCGCTGTTCCGAACTATGATCTTGAAACTGGATTGCACGAGGAAAACAACCGCCGTCCGCTTCTGGATAACGACAATGTCCTACCGCTGAACCATGAAATGTTCTACACGGACGTTTGCTATTTTGACAAGCTCATTTCGCGCTCCGTTCAGCTTCTGAACAAGGAAAACAAGGGTGTTCGCGTGGATTTCCCCGACTTTACAAGCCTCGGCGTATGGCAGGCAAAGGACGCGCCGTTCCTGTGCATTGAGCCATGGTGCGGCTCGGCTGACTTTGACGACTGCACGGGAGTGTTCGCGGAAAAACGCGGCATTGAAATACTGAAGCCTGATACCGAAAAGGCGTTTACTTATTCTATTACGGCTATATAAC
>JAZNTS010000198.1:0-3638 GCA_045591905.1 Oscillospiraceae bacterium
TGTCATCTTGACGCGCTGAAAAAATTCCTCGGAAAGCCGAGAAAATTTGTCGGTAAGTCGGGAAATATAAATTTCACATGGGACGAGCTTGGGCTTTATTGCTACACAAAAGGCAACAATGTGGTCTATTGCATGGCTGTAAAGGCTAATTTCGGTGAAATACAAACGGATTTCGACCCGAAGAAGCTGTTCAAGGGTAAGCTTACGATATGCGGCGCGCCTTGGGAAGAGGTAATGCACGGCGGCGACGACCTTGAGGTAGCGCGCGAGCGTACGCTGGACGGGCTTTCGCTCTTTGCGGAATACACCGACATGGACAAGGGCGACAGCGAGGGATTTGTTGGAGCGTATACGGGCGTTGAGGTGCAGCTTGGCTCGTGACATGAGCGGCTGTATATGTGATAAAACTATATAAGGAGCAGATATGAAAAATATATGCGTGCTGGTTTCGGGCGGCGGAACCAATTTACAGGCTCTTATCGACGCGGAAAAGCGCGGCGAGATAAAGGGCGGAAAGATAACCTGCGTTATTGCTTCAAAAGCAGACGCTTACGCGCTCGAAAGAGCTAAGAATAACGGAATCAAAACGCGCGTGCTGGTGCGCAAGGATTATGCAGATGTTGCTTCCTACAGTGCGGCTATGCGTGACACGCTTATCGAAGAAAAGGCTGACCTTGTGGTGTATGCAGGTTTTATGACGATACTTGACGAGCAGGTGTGCGACGCGTTTCCGAACAAGATGATAAACGTTCACCCCGCGCTTATCCCAAGCTTCTGCGGCAAGGGCTTTTATGGACTTCACGTTCATGAGGCGGCGCTTCAGAAGGGCGTAAAGGTTTCGGGCGCAACTGTTCATTTCGTGACAGCGGAATGTGACGCAGGCCCGATAATACTGCAAAAGGCAGTGGCAGTAGAGAACGGAGATACTCCCGAAACACTGCAAAAACGTATCATGGAACAAGCAGAATGGAAGATACTGCCCGAGGCTGTGTCGCTGTTCTGTGAAGATAGAATAATCATTAAAAACGGAGGAACTGAGATATTATGAAGATAGTCGAGCTTTATCCCAGCCGCAAATTCAACGGAACAGAGGGCGATGTGTTCTCCTCCCTGTTCAACAAGAAGATACATCTCGAGGCAAAGCGCCTTGAGGAGGGCTACACCAGAAGATGCGCTGAGTTTTTTGCAAATCTCCCCGAGGAGACGGTGCGCAAGATAATCAGATACACCGCCGATTATGTGCTGGCGCTGATCGACGATTACGGCGAGGATTTCTATGCCGATGAGGATTTCGATTTTGACGAGAACACTCCTTTCGGCAGAGTTATGCAGTATGTTGAGCCGATCGTGCTTTCTGTTATGGACGACAAGGTGTTTGCTGTTGAGGAGCTGAAGCCCGCGTTCCGTCTTACACTTTCGTTTACCCCCATCGCTGACGAGGAGATAGAGTGGACTGTTACAGAGGACGAGATACTTTATGTAGGCGAGGCAGCAAATACCTCTCCTTGGGATAAGGGCACATTTAAGAAAGGTTGGAACTTCGCAGAGTGATCGGAGTGGCGATAAGCTAGCGTCTTAAAGACTAACACTAATACCGCCTGCAAGACAGGCTATAAGAAAGGAAAAAACTATGGATTACATTGCACTTGACAAAGAGCTTAACTCCCTCGCTTACCATGGCAGAGGAATCGTTATCGGCAAGTCTGCCGATGGCAAGAAGGGTGTAACCGCTTACTTCATCATGGGCAGAAGCGAAAACAGCCGCAACCGCGTATGCATCGAGGACGGCGAGGGAATCCGTACACAGGCGTTCGACCCCTCCAAGATGGTAGATCCGCACCTTATCATCTATGCTCCCGTGAGAGTTTTCGGCAACAAGACCATCGTTACAAACGGCGATCAGACCGATACTATCTACGAGGGCATGGATCAGCAGATGACATTTGAGCAGTCCCTCAGAAGCCGCGAGTTTGAGGATGACGATCCCAACTGGACACCCAGAATTTCGGGCATCATCCGTCTTGAGAAGGACGGCATGAACTATGCTATGTCTATCCTGAAGTCTGCAGACGGCGACGGTTCCTCCTGTCGCAGATATACTTACGCTTACAGCAACCCCATGAACGGCAAGGGCAGCTTTATCCACACATATGCGCGCGCTGAGGAGAACGGCAGACTTCCCAGCTTTGAGGGTGAGCCTAAGAATGTGATTATCCCCGACATGGATATCGACAGTTTCACAGATATGCTGTGGAAGAACCTTAACGAGGACAACAAGGTTTCTCTCTTTGTTCGCTACATCGACATCGAAACAGGTAAGTATGAGAGCAGAATAGTTAATAAGAACGTATAAGTGCAACGATAAGCACGTATCTGCTGCGTCAACCGCACTATGGCAGGCACAAAGCCTAGCCATAGCACGTTTTCCTTGCATCTACGCACTTCTCGCCGCACTCAATTGGTTTTTATGTGGTGTGGTAATGGCGAGCGATGTTTTATTAGAGTGTAAATAATTTCAACCGAAAGGACGTAATAAAAATGAACGAACTCGAACTCAAATACGGCTGTAATCCCAACCAGAAGCCCTCTCGTATCTTTATGGAGAATGGCAAGGAGCTTCCTATAGAGGTGCTGAACGGCCGCCCCGGCTACATCAACTTCATGGACGCTTTCAACGGCTGGCAGCTCGTTAAGGAGCTTAAGGCTGCAACAGGCTATCCCGCAGCCACTTCCTTTAAGCACGTTTCTCCCGCGGGCGCAGCTATCGGTCTGCCCCTCACAGAAACACTCGCAAAGATCTACTGGGTAGACGATCTCGGCGAGCTTTCTCCTCTCGCTTGCGCTTATGCAAGAGCAAGAGGCGCTGACAGAATGAGCAGCTACGGCGATTTTATCGCACTGTCCGATGTATGTGATGTTCCCACAGCTAAGATAATCCAGCGCGAGGTTTCCGATGGCGTTATCGCTCCCGGCTATACCGATGAGGCTCTTGAGATACTCAAATCAAAGAGAAAGGGTACATACAACATCATCAAGATGGATGAGAACTATATGCCCGAACCCCTCGAGCGCAAGCAGGTTTACGGCATCACATTCGAGCAGGGCAGAAACGAGCTTGTTATCAATGACGAGCTGTTCGCTAATATGCCCACTGCTAACAAGAATCTTCCCGAGAGCGCAAAGCATGACCTCGCTATCGCGCTTATCACACTGAAGTACACACAGAGTAACTCCGTAGCATACGCTTGCGGCGGTCAGGCTATCGGTATCGGTGCAGGTCAGCAGTCCAGAATCCACTGCACACGTCTGGCAGGTCAGAAGGCTGACAACTGGTATCTGCGTCAGTCTCCTCAGGTTATGAACCTGCAGTTCGTGGACGGTCTTGGAAGAGCGAACAGAGACAATGCTATCGATGTTTATATGGGCGATGAGTACATGGATGTATTGGCAGACGGTGCGTGGGAGCAGATTTTCAAAGTGAAGCCTCCTGTATTTACCCGTGAAGAGAAGCGCGCATGGCTGGATAAGATGCAGAACGTAACCCTTGGTTCGGATGCATTCTTCCCCTTCTCCGACAACATCGAGAGAGCTTATAAGAGCGAAGTCGGAGGCCAAGCGGTCTTAGGAAGACAATTAAA
>JAZNTS010000199.1:0-12176 GCA_045591905.1 Oscillospiraceae bacterium
TGGCAGATTGGAGCGGCTGGATATACAGCGCGCTGACGTTTTTGGTCGTATCCTGTCCGTGTGCGCTGGTCATTTCTGTGCCGTTGTCGTATTTTGGTGGTATAGGCGGAGCTTCAAAGCACGGTATCATGATAAAGGGCGCGAATTATCTCGAAGCGTTGAATTGCGCGCAGACCTTTGTGTTCGATAAAACCGGAACGCTTACAAAAGGCAGCTTTACAGTGACGGAGATATGTTCCGATAAGATGCCGCGCGAGGAGCTTCTGCTGCTGTGCGCGTCAGCCGAAAGCATTTCCGCGCACCCGATAGCGCTTTCTGTAGTGAAAGCGTGCGATAAGCAGCTTCTTCCTGCGGAAAACGCCGAGGAGCTTGCAGGTCTTGGCGTAAGTGCGGATATCGGCGGCAAAAAGGTATGTGTTGGAAATCACAGGCTTATGGAGCGCTGCGGAGTAGTTTGCTCTACGCCCGACAGCATAGGAACAGTGGTTCATTGTGCGATAGACGGCGTATATGCAGGATATCTTGTAATTTCCGATGAGATAAGAGAGGAGTCGGCCGAGGCTGTCGCAGCGCTTAAAGCTATGTGCGGCGCAAAGACAGTGATGCTGACTGGCGACAGGAAAGCTACCGCAGAGGCGTTGGCAGCAAAGGCAGGAATAGACGTTTGCCATGCGCAGCTTTTGCCCGACGGCAAGGTGGAGCAGGTAGAGCAGCTTTATAAAGAAAAAGCGCCCAAGACTTCGCTTGTGTTTGTGGGTGACGGAATGAACGACGCTCCTGCGCTTGCGCGTGCAGATGTGGGAATAGCGATGGGCGGTCTTGGCTCTGACGCGGCGATAGAGGCGGCGGACATAGTTCTTATGAACGACAATATCGCAAAGCTTCCCGTGGCAGTTAAGATAGCGCGGAAAACTCACTCCATAGTAATGCAGAATATAGTTTTTGCACTTGGAATAAAGGTGCTGGTAATGCTGCTCAGCCTGTTCGGATTTGCAAATATGTGGGCGGCGGTGTTTGCAGATGTCGGAGTATCGGTGCTTGCTATACTCAACGCTATGCGTGCGATGAGGACGCAGTGATAAGCTAAATAGATATCAATATAAGCAGTAGGCTCCCGATGGATTTCGGGAGCCTTTTTGTGTGTTCGATTTAGCAGTTTCAGTTTACTTCAACGATAGTGATACCGTCGCTGCTGACCTCGTATTCCGACAGCAGAGTACTTTTGATCTTTGCTGCGCCCGCAGGATCGAGCGCGCTTGTTTTGACGATGATATTAGCAGTGTCGTCGCCGAGATAACACAGCACGTCCTCAAAGCCCTGCGCTTTCAGAAGCGTTTCTATCTTGTTCTCGCTTTCAATGAGAGAGCTTAGCTGCACGGCGTCGTCTGCGACCATGGAAAGCTCGTCGGTAGTGAGGTCGCCGCCCTGATACATAGTGCGAAGCACCTCGGCAGCTTCGTCGCGGCTTGCCTGCTTATCAAGGCGAGCCTGAGCAAAATAAGCTTCGCTGTCTGAAAGATCGCTCGAAACAAGCTCGGCTTCGCCGTAGTTCGTTCCCGAAACTTCCGCCGCAGGCTGAACAAGATCTTTCTTTGCGGAATTATTCATTGTGAAGTTCACTGCGACCGCGGCTCCGAGAAGCACGGTAAGACCTGCGATAACAAGCTGTTTTTTGCCGATGATAAGATTGATGCGTTTCATAGTGTTTTCCTTTCTGTCAATAGGTCACATAGACCCGTGATGTGCTTATGTCCAGTACGCTTGCGACGGTATTCACCACCTTTTCCTTGATGAGTACGTTTTCGGCGCCGCCGCAGATGACCGCAACGCCTCTCACACGCGGAAGCACGGTGCTTTCGGTCAGAGCGGTCTTGTCGCTTCCGCTGCCCACTATCACGATTGAGCTTTCGCTGTCGCTGTTTTCACTGCTGCCGCTGTCATCACTTTCGGAGGCAGCGCCGCTTCTGCTGTCGCGCGCATACACTGTTTCAGAGGTGCGGTCAAGCGTCAGCATAACAGTGGGGGAGCTCACTCCGTCTATCTCGGCGAGAAGCGTTTCAAGACGTTTTTCAAGCTTTTCCTCCAGTATGGCGGTGTCCTCTGCGGGGGCGGGAGCGCTCTTGCTTTCGGCAGGGGATAACGTGCTGAGAAATATCAGAAGTATCAGCGCCGCGCCGATTATAACTGCCGCTTTTCTGAAGCGCTTGTCGGATATAAGTCCTTTGCCCGAAATTTTCAGTGGCATTTTTACTACCTCACCTCTTTAAACTCTGTTTTTATTTCTATATCCTCCGACAGCTCCGCTCGAAGCAGCGCAAGCGCCTTGTCGGCTTTGTCCCGCGAATTTACGCTGAGAACAAGCTTCACCTGTGTAATAGATATGCTGTACAATCCCGAAATATTAACGCCTATGTGTATCTGCTCGGGATAAATTTCGTTTTCGTGCAGAATTGCATACAGCTTATCCGACATATCGGAGCATATCTTTTTTTGCAGTGATTTATTAACTTCGCCCGAGAAGCCTATGTAATCGCTTGAGGCGCTTATCTCGGGCGTTTCGGTCAGCGCGTCAAGCTCTGCGCCGCTTATCGCGGTGACTGCCGTAAGAAGAAACACACAGGCGATGAGCAGAGATATCTGCTTTGTGAACTTGTTTTCGGGAACCAGTATCCTGAATAACGCCGAGGCTATCGCAGCCATGCATACGGTAAGGAGAAAATCCATTCTTTCCTCCTTACGCTGTGCCGTTTCCGATAGCGAGCATTATCACTGCGGCTATCGTGTTCAGCAGCAGAAAGCACACTATTACGGCAATTATTATCGACATCACCGCGCCGCAGCTTTTGAGCAGCGAGGACAGCTCCTTTACGCCGAAAACATCGCTGATTGCTTCGGCGGCGCTTACGGCAAGCCGATAGCACGCGACATTTATCAGTGTTGGAAGTATTATCACCGCCGCCGCTATTATCCCGTATGTGCCGACGCTGCTTTTTATAACGGCAAGGCTGCTGTGTACTGTTCCCACAGCGTCCGAGATAGTGCCGCCGATTATGGGAACTCCCGAGGATACCGCGAATTTTGCGGTGCGTATAAGCACGCTGTCGGCCGAGCTTGTCACAAAGGTCTGCACCGACAGTATGCTCATAAATACGGTCATTAGCAGGCTTAGCACCCATATCACGATCTTTTTGATAAGCTCGCCGAGCCGCGAGATGTTGAGCTGCGGGTGTATCGCGCCTGTTATTGAAAGTCCCATTATAGCGCCGCACAGCGGAGCGAGGAAATTCACTGCAAGCTGAGAAAAAAGCTGTGTTGCGGCGAGCGTTACCGCATTTATCGCAGAGGCGCTTGCGGTCCTGCCCATCACTGACAAAACGCCCGCAAATATCGGAATGAACGCGGTAATGAATATCGAAGCAGTCTTTAGAAGCTGAAGCGAGCTTGTAAGTATCTCGGAAATGGCGGCGACTGTCATTCCGGCGCCTGCAAGAACGCCTACAGTTGTGAAAAGTCCCGACAGCTTGTCTGCGGAGTTGTCCGAAACTCCCGCCGACAGACCGCACAGAAGAATTATTCCGCATAGTGATACAAGCAGTCTGAGCGGCCCTGTAAGCTGTTCGTATATTATTGACCAGAGGTATTCCAGAACTCCTTGAAAGGACAACGAGCCTGCGCCGCTGTTGTCGGGAGTGACACCTTGTTCTTCGAGGATTTCAGCGGCTTCGGGAGGGACGGCGTCCTCCAGTGCGGCTCTGCCGTAGTCGTAGTTTTCGGCGGCGTGTGCTGTGATGTCGGCGCAAAAAAGCAGCGGCAGTATCAGCAGAAATATCAACATCTTACGCATTTTTTGTTTCCTTTTTATACGGTCTTTATCAGGTTTGTCACAAGCTCTGCAAGCGAAGCGAACACAGGCAGAGATATCACAACGATAGCCGACTTTCCTGCAAGCTCTATCTTGCCCGCTATTGCAGATTCGCCTGCGTCGCGGCAGCAGTCAGCGGCAAGCTGCGTTATGTAGCACACGGCAAGCGCTTTGAGAAGTATTGCGGCGTAGCCCTCGTCAAGCCCTGCCGCCTCTGTAAGTTCCGCGATGGCGCTTACGGAGGGTGCAAGCATAGTTATCACCGCGGTCAGTATCAGTATGCCGCAAGCTGTGCTTATTCCAAGCGCCATTTCAGGCTTGTACTGCCGCACTATAACGCAAAGCACGGCTGAAAGTATTCCTATTCCTGCGATAGCTGTAATATCCATAGCGTCACCATAGCCCGAATACCGATCTTATGGTATTGAAAAGCTCGTCAATTGCGGGAATAAGCATCATAAGCACTATCACAAGACCCGCGACGGTCAGCATCATAGCCTGTTCGTCGTGGTCGGTCTTTTTCAGAATAAGGTTCAGCACCGCGACGATTATGCCTACCGCCGCGATCTTGAAGATAAGGTCAAGTTCCATCTTTCACCGTCCTCAAACGATAAGTACTGCCGCGCCCGCGCCAAGCAGCGCACCCACAGAGCGCAGAAGCTTCCCCTTTGTTTTAACGCATTCCTCTGCTTCAAGTGAGATGTTTTTCAGCTTTTCCTCACACATTGCAAGCATAGAAAGCTGTCCCTCTGTGTTGCTTGCACCAAGCTCGTTTGCAAGCTTTTGTATTATTTCTGCCTCGGCGGCTTCAATGTATGGCAGTTCGGAGAGCCGCTTCGCAGCTTGCTTCCACGCTTTTTTTATATCAAGCGAGCCTTGTCTTGCTTCGCAGAGAAGCGTACCGAAAACGCCTGTGCAATTGTCGGCAAGCTCGTCCAGAGTGGGAGCGGTGTAGCGTATGCCCACCGAAATATCAGCCGTGAGCTGTCGAAGCTGTGAGATAAGCAGTGCGCGCTTTTTCAGTTCCGCACTTTTCCAAAGTCCCGTAAATGTTCCGATGATAAAGGCTGCCGCCGCAAGCGCTATGTTCATAATTGCGCTCCTTTCAGCTCATTTATGCTGCCTTTTTCGCCCAAAACTGCAATGCAGTCGAACGCTTCAAGAAGCTGTTTGGTGTTTTTGTTTAAGGAAAGCTCCTCAATAGAGGCGGCGTGTATAGTTGCTATCACCTTAACGCCGCAGTGTGCGCATTGCATAACTGAATCGTACTCGCTGCCTATCTCATCGCATATGATTATTTCGGGACTAAGCGTGCGAAGCGCTATCTCCATGCCCTCGCGTTTTGGATAGCCGCTTAGAACATCGGTGTTTACTCCCACATCAAGCTGCGGAACACCGCCAAAGCACGCAGCAAGCTCATTACGGCTGTCTATCAGCGCAACTCGGTGTTTTTCTGCGAGGAGTCGCGCAAGATCTCGTAAAACAGTGGTCTTTCCTGATAGCGGCTTTCCGGCTATCAGCAACGAGCAAAGCCTATTCCGAAACACCATATGGTGCAGCGCCTCTGCACAGCCCTTTATCTCGCGCGCAAATCTCAGGTTTATGGAGGAGATATCCCTGAGAGTATGCAGCTTTTCTCCGTTCATTACAGCGGTGCCGCAAAAGCCTGCTCTGTGCCCGTTTGGCAGCGTTATGTAGCCCTCTGAGATCTCCCTTGAAAAGCTGTGTATCGAATGTCTGCAAAGCTCGCTGAAGCAATCCTCCAAATCCTGCTTTGAAAGCGCTTCCGAGCAGGGAATAAGTCTGCCGTCGTACGTGACTGCAACTGCAGGGCGACCTGACCTCAGCCGAAGCTCACAAAGCTCGCTTCGGCGAAAGCTGTTCGGCAGCTTAATGAGCTTTTCGGCATTTTTTAGCGGAATATCCGCGCTTTTTGCTGTTATCATTTTTCCGTCCCTCGCTTTCGTTTGTTCAAGTATATGGGAGGTTTGTCCGAATTAGAACATGATAATGCGATGATTAAATTGCTCGTCTGTGAAATATTCGTGTAAAGTGCCTGTTCCTACTTGAAAAATATCACAGAATGAGTTATAATAAAATGGTATAGCAGTTTTTTCTGTGTCAATAATTAATTAAAGATTTTTTAATAAAGGAGCAATTATGTTAGATAGATTAAAAGGTCCCCTCTTGGAGCTTATTGATGTTTTCACGGCAAATCCTGTAATGCGCCAGACCGAAATGATACAATGCATCATTTCGTTTTTTGCGGTTGCGGTCATCATCTTCATGGTGTTTCCGCTCAGACAGTTTGCGCGCGGCATGGTAGCAAAACGCCTTGGCGATGACACAGGTGAGCGCGAGGGCAGGCTTACACTGAATCCTTTTTCGCATATCGACCCTATGGGTGCGCTGCTGCTATGCATAACTTGTATCGGCTGGCCTAAGTATATGCCGATAAATTACAGAAACTGCACTAAGGTAAATCAGCGTACAGCGGTAATTACGACCTCTCTTGCAGGCCCCTGTGCCGGCATAATTACTTCATATCTGTTGCTTATCATCGTCAAGATCATTTTTATGAATATGATAAATATGAATACGGCAAACGAGATGATGTATTATATCGCAAGCGGACTTCTCTATGTTTGCTCCATCAACATGAGCTTAGCGATATTCCATCTTCTGCCTATTCCTCCGTTTGACGGCTGCAATATCCTGTGCTGCTTCCTGCCGCCAAAGGGTGTGATGTTCATACAGCGCAACGGGCAGATAATCCATTGGGTGTTTTTTGCAGTGCTTATTATGGGCTGGCTCGACGTTCCTCTGAGCTGGCTTTCCAATGGACTTATGTGGTTGCTTGACAGAGCTTTCTTCTTTGTCGGAATGCTATATGCCTAAGGGTGGGCTATGGAAGAATTAAGCTTTAAGCTTGAGGTGTTCGAGGGGCCGCTGGACCTTATGCTGTCGCTTATACAAAAGCACAAGCTGAACATTCAGGATATTGAGATAAGCATACTGCTTGAGCAGTTTATGCTGTACCTTGAGCGCATGACCGAAGCGGATATAGAAGTGACCTCCGAGTTTCTTGAGATGGCGGCTAGGCTGATACTTATTAAGTCTGCCGCGCTGCTCCCAAAGGAAGAGGTGGAGGAGCTTAAAAAGGAGCTTCAGGGCGCGCTTATCGAATATGCGCTGTGCAAGACTATGGCAGAGCGTTTGCAAAAGCGCTATCAGGGCGATGTGATTTTTGTGCGCAAGCCCGCAGAGATAGAATACGACCGCTCTTATGGCGGCAAGCACCAGCCCGAGGAGCTTATGCTCGCTCTCGGTGCAGTGACGGACAGGGGCAGAAAAAAAGCCTCGTATCGTCCGAAGTCGATAAAGCCTATTGTTGCAAAAAGCTATGTTACCGTGTTTACCGGAATTATCGCGGTGCTGAAAAGCCTGCGCAAAAAGGGCAGCGTCACTATGGACGAGCTTTATGCCGACCAGCCACGCTCGCGCGAGGTGGCGACCTTTTTGGCAATACTGGAGCTTTCTAAGCAAGGGCGCATAATTATTTCCGAGGACGGCTGCAGTGTTCGCATGGCAACGCGCGCCGACAGGGAGGAACAAAATGAAATTCAGTGAAGGAATGGCGGCGGTGGAGGCGATACTTTTCGCCTGTGGAGAGCCGATAGAGCTTGAAAAGCTTGCGGCAGCCGCTGAGATAGAAAAAGATACGGTCGAGAAGATAATAGATCTGCTCAATCAGCGTTACAGCGAGCAGCAGAGCGCGCTGCAGATAATGCGCCTTGGCACAGGCTTTCAGATGATGACAAGAGCGGAGTTTGCGCCGAAGATAAAGGCAGCACTTGAAACTCGCAGAAACGTTCCGCTTTCACAGGCGGCGCTTGAGGTGCTTGCGGTGGTTGCGTACAATCAGCCTGTCACCAAAAGCTTTGTTGAGCAGGTGCGAGGCGTTGACAGCTCGGGTGTCGTTAATTCCCTTGTGGAGCGAAATCTTTTGGAGGAATACGGCAGGCTCGATCTTCCGGGCAGACCTATTGCCTATAAAACTACAGAGAATTTTCTGCGCTGCTTCGGACTTTCGGGGCTGGAGTCGCTTCCCGCTATCCCCGACGGCAGCGGACAGATAGATTTTGACGAATACGAGGAAATGACGCTTTCGGGCGAATAAGCCTTATGAGGACGGAAAGGCGGTGAGCGTACGGGCTGGATAATTGCAAGCAGTATCATTCTGTTTTTTGTTATCATTTTAGCGATACCTGTTGTGATACGTTTTGAGTATGGCAGTACGCTGAAGCTTAGTATAAAATATCTTTTTATCACGCTGTATAGGATTCCCGCAAAGCCGAAAAAGCGGCGGCGCTCCAAGAAAAAGGCAACTGCTGAAGCGCTGACGGAAAGTACAGCGGAGCAGCCTGTGCAGGAGCAGAGCGAAGCGGCGCAAACAGCCGAAGCAGCTCCCGCGGAGGAAGCGACACCTGTTGACAGCGGCAAAAAGAAAAAAGAGAAAAAGCAGAAAAATCCGAGCGCTCCTACGCTACCCGAGATAGTGGAGCTTGTAAAGGTGCTTGTTGACAGCCTTTGCAAGCCGCTGAGAAAGCTGCTCAGACGCATAAAAATATCCGAGTTTGATATAAGGATAGTCTGCGGCGGTTCGGACGCGGCAAAGGCTGCACTTAAATTTGGTGCAGTGAATATCGCGGTAGGTAATTTCCTCGGATTTTTGGACAGCTTTTTTACGCTGAAAGACCCACACGTCAAAATAGACGTTGACTTCCAGTCGGAGGAAACAACAACGAAATGCAGCTGCACAGTAAAGATGTGCGCGATGATATTTCTGATGTTCGTGTTCACGTTCCTCGGAAGACTTATTGCGCGTGTATTCAGAAGCGACAGGATAAAGGCGTATATCGGGCGCATACGCTCGAAGAAGCCTAAGCACAAGGTGAACTGATCCCGATATGATCGGGCAAAACATAAACGTAATGACCGAAAGGAGTTTTTATTATGTCAGACAAGCACCCTATTGAAGGTATCATGGGAGTATCCATGGAAAAGATCCACGAAATGACCGATGTGAACACCATTATCGGTGATCCTATCACATCGCCCGACGGTACGGTAGTGATTCCCGTATCCAAGGTGTCGTTTGGTTTTGTTTCAGGCGGCAGTGACCTGCCTATGCAGGCCGCAGAGAGATTTGCGGGCGGCTCGGGCGCAGGTGTTACAGTGAAGCCTGTAGCATTTATCGTTATCAAGAATGACGGTGATGTTAAGCTTCTGGAGCTTGGCGCAAAGGGCGGTAAATTCGATGGTATCATTGACGCTGTTCCCGGACTTATCGAGAAGATAAAGGGCATGGTCGGAAAGAAGAAAGATGAAGACGGCGAGGCTGCCGCAGAAGAAAGCGCTGAATAACGCTGTATAAATTTACCGCAGATGCACATACTATCGCTGAATTATTTCAGTGATAGGAGCGCGACTATGAAAAAACGAATTATTGCAGTTTTATCCGTTATGCTTGCCGCGATGGTTTCACAGATCACCGCGGCTTATGTATGGGCTGAGCCGTCTGAATTATCGGCTGTGAGTGCTATTCTCATCGAGGCGGAAACAGGCACGGTGATATACGAAAAGAACGCCGACGCACAGCGCGCTATGGCGAGCACCACAAAGATAATGACGGCTATCCTTACGATAGAGGCGGGCGATCTCGATACAGAGTTCGTTGCCGACAGCTATGCTATCCGCGTTGAGGGAACTTCAATGGGACTTCAGGAGGGCGACCGCGTTTCGCGCAGAGATCTTCTGTATGGCATACTGCTTCCGTCGGGTAATGACGCGGCGAATGCGGCGGCGGTATCTGTTGGCGGCAGTATCGGCGGATTTGTGGATATGATGAACGAAAAGGCTGAGGAGCTTGGGCTTTCCTCAACGCATTTCGTCACCCCGTCGGGGCTTGACGCCAACGGGCATTACACCACTGCGCGCGACCTTGCAAGGCTTACGGCTTACGCGATGGAAAACGATACATTCCGCGAGATAGTCTGCTGCACATCGGCACAGGTGGAGTACGGCAATCCGCCGTATCTGCGCACGCTGTATAATTCCAATAAGATGCTGACAAGGTATGAGGGCGCTATCGGCGTAAAGACAGGCTTCACCGATAATGCAAGGCGCTGTCTTGTTTCGGCGGCGGAGCGTGACGGGGTCACTCTTATCGCGGTGACCTTGAACGCGGGCGATGATTGGAATGATCACACAAAAATGCTGGACTACGGCTTTACTCAAGTTAAGAGCTTCCCGCTTGAGCTTTCATGCTCCGAGCGCGTGGCGGTCGCAGGGACAGGACAGAGCGTTGAGGTGTATGCCGAGCAGGACGAGATAGCTTTGCTTCCCTCGCAAAGAGAGCGGCTCACAAGGCGCGTGATGCTTCCGAAGTTTGTTTATGGCAGTGTCAGACGCGGCGAGGAGCTCGGATATATCGAGTTTTCGATAGATGGCAAGGCAGTCAAGACCTGTTCGCTTTATGCTTCGAGCAGCGTAACTGCTCCAGAGGAGGAGCTGTCGCTGTGGCAGAGGCTTTTGGGCTTCTTTGGGATATATGTTTAAGATCGGACGATATGAGAGTGCGGTGCTTATGAGATCACAGAAACACTGCATGGCTGTTTCATGAGTGTGCGGTAAGTGTTTCATAGCTTATCGCGGCACTCCTTATTATATTTTACCGTCGGGAGACGGAGGAGGTTTAAAATGGAGAAGATCAGGATCCAAAAGATAATCGCAGACAGCGGTTATTGCTCCCGCAGAAAGGCGGAGGAGCTTATTTCGGGAGGACTTGTTACAGTGAACGGCAGAGGCTGCTCGCTCGGCGACAAGGCTGACCCGAGAAACGATATTATCAAGATAGGTGATGATGTCGTTTCGGCAGAGCGCGCAGAAAAGCGCTACATTATTTTAAATAAGCCGCGCGGTTATGTTACCTCGATGGCTGACGAAAAGGGCAGAAAAATAGCCGCAGACCTGCTGACAGATGTGAAAGAGCGCGTTTATCCCGTCGGCAGACTTGACCGTAATTCAGAGGGTATGCTGATATTTACGAATGACGGTGAGTTTGCGAATGACATAATGCACCCCTCGCGCCATGTTGCAAAGACCTATCGCGTTACCATTGACGGAAAGGTGAATGAGGATCAGCTTTCAACGCTGATGGCGGGCGTGGAGCTTGACGATGGCGCGGTTACGCTCCCTTGTACCGTTGAGGTACTGGTTGAGGAGCCCGAGCGCACAGTGCTTCGTTTTGTGATAAAAGAGGGAAGAAACCGTCAGATAAGACGTATGTGCGACGCTGTCGGACTTCAGGTTGGCAGACTGCGCCGTGTTGCAATAGGCGGCGTAAAGCTCGGTATGCTGAAGCCGGGCGAGTACCGCGAGCTTACCAAGGAGGAGTTGAAAAGGCTCCGTACCGCGGTAGGCAAGGGCACAAAGCAGGGCAAAAGATAAGGAGGTTACATAGATGGTAGAGATATTGCAGAATAAGCAGAACACCGAGAAGATCGAGTTTAACGCCTCGGATAACGGCAAGGCTCTGGGTAAGTGTGCAGGTGTTCTGATGGGTGATACATTCGTTTTTGATGAGCTGGAATGTGATGATTTCTGGGTAGATGGACTTGTGCGCGCGATACTTAATCTGATGGATCTGCATGGAATTGAAAAGGCGCGTTTCGATTTTGAGGACGAGGCTCAGCTTCAGCGCCTGAGAAAGCTTGGCTTTGTGAATAATGCCGAAAAAACTATTGAGAATATCGCGAAATTCTTCGATGAAAATAAAAAATGCACAAAAATGTGATTTTATCTTGTTATTTTCGTCACAATATAGTATAATTAATATGGATTAATTTTTATACAAAGGATAACTATGCCTTTTTGGGCGTAGTGCCTTTATTAATGGAGGACAGACAATGGCACTTTCAAAGACTTTGGCTGAGATGGAACAGAACGTTCCTGACAGCGACGCAAGAAAAAGAATAGCTGCGCTTTTCGACGAGGACAGCTTCAAAGAGCTGGACAAGTTTATGTCCGCTGACGGAGAGCTTAGCTCGGTAGTAGCAGGCTTCGGCAATATCCTTGGCCGCACAGCTTATGCTTACGCTCAGGACGTTAGCATAAAGGGCGGCGCAGTAAACAAGAGCGCTGCAATGAAGATCAAGAAGATCTATGAGCTTGCAGCAAAAAACGGCGCTCCCGTTGTTGCTATATTCGACTCTAAGGGCGGCGATATCAACGAGGGTATGGCGGTGCTTTC
>JAZNTS010000200.1:0-3431 GCA_045591905.1 Oscillospiraceae bacterium
CTCCTAAGACCGCTTGGCCTCCGACTTCAGAGATAGTCACCGCTCGCGGCGACCACAAGGAAAAGAATAAGGTCACCTCTAAAAACCTCATTTGAGAGAAAATGAGCTATGCACAGCCTATGCTGTGTCAATGCTCCTCGAAAGGCATACAGCCTTACTTCGTCGCATTTTCTTGCATAGGTTGCACCTATCTCATTTTCTCTGTACAAAACGGTTCTTAGAGGTGCCCACTAAATTTGAAAGGACATAATATCATGGCAATCTACGATCCAAAATCACTTAAAGCCGAGGAATTTATCAATGACGGCGAGATACTTGACACTCTTGCTTACGCCGAGGCTAATAAGAACAACATGGAGCTTATCAACGAGATACTTGAAAAGGCTCGTCCCGTAAAGAACGGCAAGGGCTGCGTCTGTAAGGGACTTACTCACCGCGAGGCTTCCGTGCTTCTCGCGTGCGAGGATAAGTCCGTGCAGGAGCGTATCTTCAAGATAGCCGAGGAGATAAAGCTTGCTTTCTACGGCAACCGTATCGTTATGTTTGCGCCGCTGTATCTGTCTAATTACTGCGTGAACGGCTGTGTTTACTGCCCATATCACATGAAGAACAAGCACATCGCGCGTAAAAAGCTAACACAGGACGAGGTGCGCGCCGAGGTGATCGCGCTTCAGGATATGGGTCACAAGCGCCTTGCGATCGAAGCGGGCGAGGACCCCGTAAACAATCCTATCGAGTATATCCTTGAATGTATCAAGACCATTTACAGCATAAACCACAAAAACGGCGCTATCCGCCGCGTGAACGTTAATATAGCAGCAACTACCGTTGAGAATTACCGCAAGCTGAGGGATGCAGGCATAGGTACATATATTCTGTTCCAGGAAACATATCACAAGGAGAGCTATCTGAAGCTTCACCCCACAGGCCCGAAGCACGACTATGACTACCACACCGAGGCTATGGACAGAGCCATGGAGGGCGGTATCGACGACGTCGGACTCGGCGTTCTGTTCGGTCTGGAGCTGTATAAATATGAGTTTGCGGGACTTCTTATGCACGCAGAGCATCTTGAAGCTGTTCACGGCGTAGGCCCTCACACAATCAGCGTTCCGAGAATAAAGCGCGCAGACGACATCGACCCCAACGTTTTCGACAACTCCATTTCGGACGAGATGTTCGAAAAGATAATCGCGTGCATACGCCTTGCTGTGCCTTACACAGGCATGATAATCTCCACAAGAGAGTCCGAGGAGGTCCGCGGCAAGGTGCTCAATATGGGTATCTCGCAGATAAGCGGCGCTTCGCGTACATCTGTAGGCGGCTACACAGAGGAGGAGCGTCCTCACGACAGCGAGCAGTTTGACGTTTCCGACCAGCGCACGCTTGACGAGGTCGTAAAATGGCTGATGGAGTGCGGACATATCCCGTCATTCTGTACAGCGTGCTACCGCGAGGGCAGAACGGGCGACCGTTTTATGAGCCTTTGCAAGAGCGGACAGATACTCAACTGCTGTCACCCCAACGCGCTTATGACGCTGACGGAATACCTTGTTGACTACGCAAGCGACGAAACAAAGGAGATAGGCTTCAAGCTTATCGAGGAGGAGCTTAAAAAGATTCCTACCGATAAGGTGCGCGATATTGCGACAAAGAATATCGAGGACATCAAGAACTCAAACCGCAGAGATTTCCGCTTCTAAGGAGGAACGATGGGACTTAACGACACCGCTTCGGCAGAGCGCCTGCATATCGGCTTTTTCGGACTGAGAAATGCGGGAAAATCCAGCGTTGTGAACGCTGTCACAGGGCAGGAGCTGTGCCTTGTTTCAGATGTCAAGGGAACGACTACAGACCCCGTGAAAAAGGCGATGGAGCTGCTTCCGCTCGGCCCTGTCGTTATCATCGACACGCCGGGACTTGACGATGTGGGAGAGCTTGGCGAGATGCGCGTGAAAAAAGCGCGTCAGGCGCTTAATTACACCGATATCGCGGTGCTTGTAACCGAGGGCGCGGCGGATTCCGTGACTGAAAAGGAGCTTATAACGCTGTTTAAGGACAAGAAGATCCCCTATATCGTTGTTTACAACAAGTCGGATATCAGAAACGAGCCGCCTGAGCTTCAAGAAAACGAGATATGTGTGAGCGCGAAAAACGGCACGAATATCAATGAATTAAAGGAGCTTATCGGCAGACTTGTAAAGCAGGAGGAGAACACAAAGCGCATCGTTGCAGATCTTTTGCACCCGAATGATCTGGCCGTTCTGGTCGTTCCTATCGACAAGGCTGCGCCAAAGGGCAGGCTTATCCTCCCGCAGCAGCAGACGATACGCGATATTCTTGATTCGGGTGCGACTTCGGTCGTAACGCGTGACACGGAGCTTTCGCAAACGCTTGCGGCGCTTGGAAAAAAGCCGAGGCTCGTCATAACCGACTCGCAGGCTTTTGCGCAGGTATCAAGGCTTGTTCCGGAGGATATACCGCTGACCTCGTTTTCGATACTTTTTGCGCGGTACAAGGGCGACCTTGTTTCGGCTGCTAGCGGCGCTGCGGCGCTGGATAAGCTTAAAGACGGCGATAAGGTGCTCATCTCCGAGGGCTGCACGCATCACAGGCAGTGCGGCGATATCGGAACGGTGAAGCTTCCTGCGCTGATAAAAAAGCATACGGGTAAGGATATCAGCTTTGAGTTTACATCGGGAACACAGTTCCCTGAAGATGTATCGCAGTATTCGCTTGTAATACACTGCGGCGGCTGTATGCTTAACGAAAGGGAAATGCAGTACCGCACTCGTTTTACGCTTGAAAGCGGAGTTCCGATTACAAATTATGGAATTGCCATAGCGCACATGACTGGAATACTTCGCAGAAGCGTGGAGCTGTTTCCCGAGGCACTTTCTGCATTAGATTAATGTCATATCGGAAGACGGATATTTCACATTTGTGTAATATCCGTCTTTTTTTGTGCGTGAAATTGATTTTTTTAGTCTGTTGTCTATTTTTTTACATAGTTAGCAGTGCTAAAGCATTGACAAACGGGGTGAAAATGTTGTATAATTAACTTGGATAGTACATTGAGTTATAAGTTTGATTTTATTGCAAAGGAATTGACTGCACATGAAACATATCCTTATTGTTGATGACAACAAGACCAATCTTGCTATGGCAAAGCAGGAGCTTTCCGATCTTTATCAGGTGACTCCCGTGCTTTCGGGCGCTCAGGCGCTTCAGTTTCTGGAGAAAAGGCAGACTGATCTTATTTTGCTTGATAAAAATATGCCCGAGATGGACGGTAGGGAAACTATGCACAGGATCAAGAAGAATCCTGAATGGGCAAAGATACCGATAATCTTCCTTACTGCGGACAACAGCCCCGAGGCTGAATGTCAGCTTCTTTCGGAGGGCGCCGATGATTTTATCGCAAAGCCTTT
>JAZNTS010000201.1:0-6027 GCA_045591905.1 Oscillospiraceae bacterium
ACACGCTGTACACGATGGGCACCACTCTCATATTTCATCTTAGCGTAAGCTCCGTCACCTACAACGCTGAAAGAAACCTCCTTGTAGCCGCCTAGCTCAGTGGGATTGGCGCTTAAAATCTCGATCTTCCAGCCCTGCGACTGTGCATACATCGTATACATTCTGAACAGTGAGTTTGCAAAAAGTGCGGCCTCATCGCCGCCTGCGCCGCCGCGTATTTCTACAATAACACTGCGGTCATCGTCGGGGTCTTTGGGCAGCAGCAATATCTTAAGGTCCTCGGTAAGAGCTTCCATACGCTCCTTGCTGTCGGAATATTCCTCCTGAGCCATTTCGCGAAGCTCAGCGTCGCTGCCCGCATCTTCAAGAGTGGCTAACGCGTCATTGAAATCGCTCTCCGCCTTTTGATAGCATCGAAAGGCTTCAATAAGCGGCGTAAGATTTTTATATTCCTTCATAAGCTGTCTGTAAAGCTCGTTATCGGATATTACCGACGGGTCGGACAGCTTATTGTTAAGCTCATCATATCGTGCGTCTGCCGCACGAAGCTTGTCCATCATAAATAATTACCTCCGAAAACAGAAATGTTAGAAAGCTATTATACTTCGGTGTTATCCGAACTGCGTATCACATTTCTGATTTTCTTTTCACATTTTGAGCGCGGTATCATGAAGCTGTGACCGCAGCCCTTGCAGCAAAGTCTGAAATCCGCCCCCGAGCGCTGAACAAGCATTTGATTGCTGCCACAGCCGGGGTGTGGCTTTTTCATTTCAAGGATATCTCCGGGCTGTATGTCCATGTTTGCACCGCCTTTAATATTACATTCATCTTATTAGTATACCATAAAATCACCGAGTTTGCAATATAATAGAATTGTTTTTGGCAAAATTACTCACTGTCTGAATGGCGTTTCAGGCTTTATTTACTGTTTTTTTGCCGTAAAACGGCCAAAATGTATTGACAATATTCTCACAATAATTTATAATAATAAAGTATGTATTGTGAAATTAAACTTTTTGAGGTAATAATATATGGAAAAAAAGAAAAAGAAAGGCAAAAAGCTCAATTTGATAATATGCTTGGTCGCCTTTGTTGTAATGCTTGTATATCTGTTTTGTGTAGATGGCATTGATAATGTAGCTACCGCCATAAGTAAGATAAACCCTATCTTCATTTTAATATGTATAGCGTTTATGGTTATGTATTGGCTTTGTGAGATGGGAACAGTTCATGTTATGCTAAAGTCCATGCACCCCGAGCATCGCGCTTGGAACACGTGGCTCGTCACCATTATAGGACAATATTTCAACTGTATAACCCCCAGCGCTTCGGGCGGACAGCCAATGCAGGCTTACTACCTTGTAAAATTCGGAATACCTCTCGGCTCTGCCATGACGGCACTGCTATCGAGATTCATCGTTTATCAGTTCACGCTGACTATCTATTCGATATTTACTCTTATAGTCGGTTTTAACGAGTTCGGTGCAGATCTTCAGGCTAAAGGGCTTATGCCGTTTGTGTTTATCGGCTTTGTCGTAAATTCCGCCGTTATCGTGTTCCTTATTGCTATTGCACTTTGGAAGAACGGCACTATCAAAGCTGCAAACTGGATAATATCTATCGGCGTAAAGCTTCGCATAATAAAGCACCCTACAAAATGGAGGGTTTATATAACGCGCGAGGTTGAAAAATTCCATAAGAATTTCAACTTTATAAAGAAAAACACATGGATAATCGTTAAATCGCTTATACTAAACATCATACAGCTTACCTTGTATCTCAGTATATCTTATATGCTTTGTCTTGGCTTTGGAATCACGAATGTTAGTCTGCTTCAGGTTATATCCTATCAGGCATTCGTGCTTATGATATCGTCGTTTATTCCGCTCCCCGGCGCAATGGGTGCAGCAGAGCTTGGATACACAGGCTTTTTCGGCGACATTTTCGGAGATTACATCAATGTTTCTACCATGCTGTGGAGAATATTCACTTTCTATCTGCCGATAATGGTTGGTCTGTTCTTTACAATGACCATGAAAACAAAGGGCATTGACGAGCCCACCGACCTTGAAACAAAGGAAAATATGTATAATATGGAGCAAGCTTACGAAAGCTCCGATTCAAATTCTGATACTTAAAAACAAAAAAGGAAGACAACAACATGGCTGATTTAAAAAAAGAAATTGAAAAACGCCGCACCTTTGCGATAATTTCGCACCCTGACGCGGGTAAAACAACACTTACAGAAAAGTTTCTGCTCTACGGCGGAGCTATCTCACTAGCTGGCGCGGTAAAGGGCAAGAAAAGCGCTCGTCATGCTACCTCCGACTGGATGGAGATTGAAAAGCAGCGTGGTATCTCGGTAACTTCTTCGGTAATGCAGTTCAACTATAACGGCTACTGCATAAATATTCTTGACACCCCCGGACATCAGGACTTCTCCGAGGATACCTATCGTACGCTTATGGCAGCAGACAGCGCAGTAATGGTTATCGACGCGGCTAAGGGCGTAGAAAACCAGACACGAAAGCTGTTCAAGGTCTGCGTTATGCGAAATATCCCCATCTTCACATTTATCAACAAGATGGACAGAGAGTCGCAAAATCCTTTTGATCTTCTCGACGAGATCGAAAACGAGCTTGGCATAAAGACCTATCCTGTAAACTGGCCTATTGGCAGCGGCAAGGATTTCAAGGGCGTTTATGAGCGCTCAACACGCAGAATCATTTCGTTTGAAGCAAACAACGGCTCGCGTGAGGTAGCCGCTACAGAGGTAGACCTCGGTGACGCTTCTCTTGCTGATATAATCGGACAGAACAACTATGATACGCTCAACGAAGACGTTGAGCTTCTCGATGGCGCAAGTGAGGAATTTGATATCGAGGCTATAAACAACGGTAAGCTTTCGCCCGTATTCTTTGGTTCAGCGCTTACAAATTTCGGTGTTGAGCCTTTCCTTGAGCACTTTTTACAGATGACTACTTCTCCCCTGCCGCGCAACACCGTGGACGGCGTTGTTGATCCGTTCGACGAGGAGTTCTCTGCGTTCGTGTTCAAGATACAGGCTAATATGAACAAGGCTCACCGCGACAGAATTGCTTTCATGCGTATATGCAGCGGAAAGTTTGAAAAGGACATGGAGGTGCTTCATGTTCAGAACAACCGTACAATGCGCCTTTCACAGCCTCAGCAGATAATGGCAAGTGAGCGTGAAGTCATTTCTGAGGCGTATGCGGGAGATATCATGGGCGTGTTTGACCCAGGTGTGTTCTCTATAGGAGATACGCTGTGTTCGCCTAAGAAAAAAGTAACGTTCGAGGGTATTCCTACATTTGCGCCCGAGCATTTTGCAAGGATACGTCAAAAAGACACACTGAAAAGAAAGCAGTTTATCAAGGGCACAACTCAGATCGCTCAGGAGGGTGCTATTCAGATATTCTCAGAGCCGCAGACAGGCTTTGAGGAAGTAATAGTAGGCGTTGTTGGCGTGCTTCAGTTTGAGGTGCTTGAGTATAGACTTAAGAACGAATACAATGTTGACATTATCCGCGAGGGTCTTCCCTACCAGTATATCAGATGGATAACCAGTGAAAAGCATATCGCGGGCGGTCTTGACGAGCTTAACAAGCTTGTGCTGACCTCTGATACAAAGCTTATTCAGGACGTTAAAGGCAACTATCTGCTGATATTCACAAGTGAGTGGAATATAAAATGGGCGCTCGACAAAAACGAGGGGCTGGAGCTTGCGGAGTTCAACCGCGACTAAACTAATATAAGCGTTTTGGCGCACGGAAAGGTTTTTCGACCTAATCCGTGCGCTTTTATTTTTATATTTGATAAAATAACAGGCTGCGCTCCTGTCCTTTTACATAATTCGCGCGGTATTTGATATATAATATTCAAGCGGGGTGATGCGATGACGATATATGTAGATGTGCTCCTTGCTGTAAATCTGTACATAAACTACTTCCTTATTAGAGGGGCTGCGGTGCTGATGCGCCGAGATATAACTACGCGCAGATGCATTATCGCGGCAAGTGTAAGCGCTGTTCTTGCGCTTGTTATACTGCTTCCTGAGCTTCCGTTTTGGCTATCTGCGATAATTAAAGCCGCGACCGCTGTTATCATTGTGCTTATTGCTTTCGGTAAGCCTAAATTAACTCAGCTTATTATAAATGTGCTGTGTTTTATGGTGATAAGCTTCGTCTACGCAGGGCTTATGCTTGCGCTGTGGCTGTTCTTTGCGCCGTTTGGTATGTACTACAGAAACGGTACGGCATACTTCGATATACCGCTTACATCTGTTGCGTTATTCACTGTCGTGGGTTATGCAATAGTGCGTTTTTTGCGTTATATCTCCGATAGGAGAAGTATTGGCGCAATTACATTTGAAGTTAAGATAACAGCGGGAGCTGAAGTAGCGCTTAGCGGAACAGCTGACACAGGAAATTCGCTTTGCGATCCTTTCAGCGGCAAGGCTGTCATAATCTGCGAGGCTGATAAGATAGCTACTATTATTCCTGAGAGCATTAAACGCTATTTGAATGGCTCTACTGAGAACGTTGATGGAATACGTCTTGTTCCGTGCCGAACTATTTCAGGCGAAACACTGCTGCCTGTTTTTTTTGCGCAGAGCATCACCGTAGGCGGAAAGCCTGTCGAAGCTGCTGTTGGCGTATGCTCAAAGCATATTGGCACAGATTGTATATTTGATCCCAAATTAATTTCACTATAGCGGAGGTTTGAAATGAGAAAATACCTTAAACAGATATTGTACGAGGGGCTGTTTGCCTTTTTGCACTATTTTACGGAGGCAAGCGCTGACAATGTGCATTATGTCAATGGCTCGGATACGCTGCCTCCTCCACTGTCAACCGAGGAGGAACAGGAAACTTTCCGCTTGCTTGAAACAGATTTTGAAGCGGCACGTGACAAGCTTATCATACATAATCTGCGTCTTGTTGTGTATATAGCAAAGAAATTTGAAAGCACGGGTATAGGTCTTGAGGATCTTGTGTCGATAGGAACTATAGGGCTTATTAAGGCAGTAAATACGTTCAGCGTACACAAAAACATAAAGCTTGCGACCTACGCTTCGCGATGTATTGAAAACGAGATACTAATGTATCTGCGTAAGTCAAACCATTATAAAAACGAGGTGTCCATCGACGAGCCGCTCAATATCGACTGGGATGGCAACGAGCTTCTCCTTTCCGACGTTCTCGGCACTGATACCGATTGCGTAAACGCACACCTTGACAGCGAGGTTGAGAAAAAACTGCTGCATGACGCGATAGATAAGCTGAATGATCGGGAAAAGCTTATCATGGAAATGCGTTTCGGGCTGAACGGCAGAAAGGAAAAAACTCAAAAAGAAGTTGCCGATGAAATAGGAATATCTCAAAGCTACATCTCGCGCCTTGAAAAGCGAATTATTAAGCAGCTTCGTGAGGAGCTTGAAAAGGTATGCAGCTAGATCCTGTTTTTTATCTTTTGAAGTGCGCCTTTTTCTAGGCGTGACACCTGAGCCTGACTTATACCTATCTCCTTTGCGACTTCGACCTGTGTTTTTCCGCGGAAAAAACGAAGTCCGAGAATGCGTTTTTCGCGCTGTCCAAGCTGAAGCATTGCTTCTTTGAGGGATATTTCGTCTAACCAGTTGTCGTCATCGTTATGGTCGCCTATCTGATCGAGGACGTAGATAGTGTCGCCCGATTCCGAAAAAACAGGCTCATAAAGCGAAATAGGCTCGCTGATTGCCTCCAGTGCAATAACTACCTCTTGTCGGCTGACGTCGATCTCTTTTGCGACTTGCTCGATAGTAGGCTCTTTGCCAAGCTTTACAGTAAGCTGTTCCTTTGCCTGCATTGCACGGTAAGCAAGGTCGCGTATTGAGCGGCTGACGCGCACAGGTGCATTATCGCGCAGATATCTTCTAAGCTCGCCTTGGATCATAGGTACGGCATAAGTCGAGAACTTTACAGGCTGAGTGATATCAAAGTTGTCTATTGCTTTTATAAGTCCTAT
>JAZNTS010000202.1:0-9490 GCA_045591905.1 Oscillospiraceae bacterium
AAAAACATAGTTTTCGACAAACTGACGGCGGAGTTTTTTTCGCCGTTTTTTTGCACTCAAAAGAGTATTTCTAATACTATTATAGGACTATTAGTCCTATTTAAGTCGGATCGTAGCCATGTCGTTCTGTGGGCCAAGGAGTTGGTGAGTTTAATTGTCTTCCTAAGACCGCTTGGCCTCCGACTTAAAAACATAGTTTTCGACAAACTGACGGCGGAGTTTTTTTCGCCGTTTTTTTGCACTCAAAAGAGTATTTCTAATACTATTATAGGACTATTAGTCCTATTTGTCAATAGGACATATGTTCCTAGGTTACAATACTCTTGGGTGATATGATGGCTTTCAGATTACGAGATCTAAGAGAAGATAACGACCTTACTCAAAAACAAGTGTCGCAATATTTGCTGTGCGACCAATCGCTTTATTCCAAATATGAGCGCGGCGAGCGAGAAATACCGCTTAAGCTTATTATCAAATTGGCTGATTATTATAAAGTCAGCATAGATTATTTAGTCGGTAGAAGCACAATCAAATAAATATGCGGCGGAGTATTGCTCCGCCGCATTTTTTTCGCAACTTGTAGGGCGTTTTCCTCTTGAATATCGTGGCAAAATATGCTATACTATACCCATCACAAAAACAGAAAGGAATTCCGCTATGGAACTCATTAACATCAAGAAGATAAAAAAAGAATACTCTCCCTACCGCTGGCAGATAGGCGGCAGCGACCCCTACACCGAGGAGATGACGATGTTCACTCTCACAGGCAAGGGAGTTACATACGCATTTGCGGCGCTGGAAAGCGGTCACCTCGCACACGTTTATTTCGGAAAGCGCGCCGATGACGAGGATCTTTCCTATCTGCTGCGCCTTGGCGAAAATCCCTATACACCTAAGGTGAACGAGCGCGATATGGGCACATTTATGGACAACACTCCGTTTGAGTACCCCTGCCACGGTATCGGCGACTACCGCGAGCCTGCCATCATGCTGATGGACGGCAAGGGCATGAGCAGCCTTGATCTGCGCTATGTTTCGCATGAGATAATTAAGGGCAAGCCTGAGCTTTATCAGCAGCTTGAGGATTGCACAGTGCAGCTCCCCGCGACCTTTGCCAACGAAAACGAGGCGGAAACTGTCGCTGTTACGCTCCTTGACAAGCGCACAGGGCTGAATGTTATACTTTACTACACTGTGTTTGCTGACCTCGACATCATCACAAGAAGCGTGAAGCTTATAAACAAGGGCAGCGAGGCATTTGATGTGCGCCGCGTGCTGTCGGGCTGTGTTGATTTCGACAACGATCAGTACGATTTCATTACTCTCAACGGCTCCTGGGCGAGAGAGCGCGTTATGGAGCGCTGCCGCCTACACCACGGCAAGCAGGGCGTTGACAGCGTTAAGGGCGAAAGCTCACATCAGAACAACCCGTTCGTTGCGCTGGTTTCTCACAATGCAAACGAGGATATCGGCGAGGCTTACGGTTTTAACCTTATCTACAGCGGCAATTTCTTTGCACAGGCAGAGGTAACCCAGCACAAAAAGACGCGCCTTGTAATGGGTATCAATCACTTCGATTTCAGCTGGAAGCTTCAGCCTAATGCGGAGTTTACCGCGCCCGAGCTTGTTATGGCTTACTCATCCGAGGGTATCGCCAATATGAGCCGTAATTTCCACGACCTGTATCGTCAGCACCTTATCCGCGGCGAATACAAGGACAAGCGCCGTCCTATCCTTATAAACAACTGGGAGGCTACATATTTCAACTTCGACACAAACAAGCTTATCGATATTGCAAAGCAGGCATCGCAGCTCGGTATTGAAATGCTTGTCATGGACGATGGCTGGTTTGGACACAGAGATTCCGACAATAGCTCGCTCGGCGACTGGTTCGTTTATGAGAAGAAGCTTGACGGCGGTCTGAAATACCTCGTTGACGAGGTCAACAAGCTTGGCATGAAGTTCGGTATCTGGTTTGAGCCTGAGATGATATCTCCCGACAGTGAGCTTTACAAGGCGCACCCCGACTGGGCAATTCAGATAGAGGGTATGCCGATGACCCAGAGCCGTCAGCAGTATGTTCTGGACTACAGCCGCAAGGAAGTTCGCGACCACATCTACGGCATGATGAAGAAGATACTGGACAGCGCAAATATCGAATACATCAAGTGGGACATGAACAGACAGCTTACCGAGGTAGGCTCGAATGCGCTTCCCGCAGACCGTCAGCGTGAGCTGTGGCACAGATATGTCCTCGGCGTTTACGATGTTATGGAACGCCTCACAAGCGAGTATCCGCACATTCTGCTGGAGAACTGCTCGGGCGGCGGCGCGCGCTTTGACGCAGGTATGCTGTTCTATTCGCCGCAGATATGGACTTCCGACGACACCGACGCTATCGAGCGCCTGAAGATACAGCACGGCACTTCGATATGCTATCCTGCTTCCGCGATGGGTGCGCACGTTTCCGACTGTCCCAACCACACAGTTGGCAGAACGACTCCGTTCTCTACACGCGGTAATGTTGCGATGGTAGGTACATTCGGCTATGAGCTGGACGTTACCCGTATCCCCGAGCAGGACAGAAACGAGATCCCCGCACAAGTGGAGATGTTCAAAAAGTACAATCCGCTTATCCGCACAGGCGACCAGTATCGTATCGGAAATGTTTTTGAGGACAATATGTGGGACGCTTGGATATTTGTCGCAAAGGACAAGAGCGAGGCGGTGTTTACTTTCGTTCAGGTGCTTGGCAGACCGAATTACGGCAGCCGCCGCATAAAGCTGAAAGGACTTGACCCTGCAAAGAAGTATCTCAGCAGCGAAACAGGCGAGGTGCACAGCGGCGCAGCGCTCATGAACTGCGGAATAAACATCAGCCTGCACGGCGATTTCTCCTCTAAGGTGATACACTTCACCGAGGCGTGAGCTTCTTGCTTTTAGCAAAATCTGTAGATCATCATGACCCGCGAAGCTTTTCGCGGGTCGTTTTTGCGTGAGGCGGTTCGTTCTTGTATTCAGTTGTAACAATTTGTAATCGAATTGTAATTTTTCTGTAATTGACTTTGCTATATGGGTATGCTATAATTTTATCAAATAAATGTCAGTGGAGGGAATATGAAAAAGAGAGTTGCTTTGTTACTAAGCGTATTGCTTTGCTTCACAGGCTGCAGTAAAGGAGAAACTACAATTACTGCAACTGAAATTACGTCAGAAACTTCAACGGATACTATATCCTCGGCAGATGTATCAGATAATACCTCCGCTGTAAATTCATCGTCTGCAACTGAAATTTTGTCAGAAACTTCAACGGATACCATATCCTCGGCAGATGTATCAGATAATACCTCCACTGTAAATGCATCGTCTGAAACTACGACTTCGGCAGAAGCTGAAAGAGTATATGTTTTTGACTATAAGGAGCTTAATACCGATACAGAAAGGCAGTTTGAGATACTTGAAAAATACTTTTACGGAGTATGGGGAGAGATAAGTCTTACGTATCAGGACAGCTATTTCAGCTTTGATGGTATGCGGCAGCCTTATTCCGTTTCCGAAACGGACGATGTTTATTTAATTCCGTTTATTGACGGCGGTGTATTGAGCTGCATGGTTATCGAGAAGAATGCTCCCGATATTATGTATTGCGAAGCGTACGATTTTGAGATAGGCGGCGTATGTATAGCGGAAAGCTCGCACAAGCGTATACGTACAGAAAATGATGAGCCGAAGCTTTGCGAGGGGCAGATAAGCCTGCTAGGTCAGATGAAGCTGGAAAATAAGCTCGGAAACACCTTTACGGATAGCTTCAATTCTGTGCAGGATAAGCCTCACACAGATAAAAATGGAGATACATGGGTACGCGGCGGCAGTCTTGAATTGCCTGTTGAAAAAAGATATCTCGTTACATACACTGATGATAAGGTCGAACTTGCGGTCAGATATTTTAATAAAAATGAGTTTGACGCATACTTTAATTATTACGATATACCCGTTGGCGAAAGGGAAGACCTTGAGCAAAAAGCTCCTACAGAGCGATATTTCATACTGATATTTGAAAAGCTCGGCGAAGCTTGGGAGCACACAGGCACAAGGGAAGATGATAACCTCTTATAATGAAAAATCAAGCCTTACGATGTTGTGATTGGGTTTTTTGTGTTGCGTTTTTCAGCGACTCCTGTAGATATCACAGGGGTCGTTTTATTATGTCAGAAAAGTGCTATTAAAAGTCGGTAAAAGTAAGGTCTGACAGCGTTCAAGGCGGTAAAATATAATTAAGAAAATAAATAAAAGGAGTATATTTATGACTACCTACAATAACCCCGTGCAAAAAGGCTTTTATCCCGACCCGAGCGTATGCTTCGCTGACGGAAAATTCTATATGGTTTGCAGCTCATTTCAGTATTTCCCCGGAGTTCCGCTATTTCAAAGCGACGACCTTGTGAACTGGACGCAGATAGGTCATGTCCTCACGAGAAAAAATCAGGTAATGCTTGAAAAAATAAACTCCAGCGGCGGAGTTTTCGCGCCTACTATTCGTTACCACAACGGCAGATTTTACATGGTGACGACTAACGACACTACCCATCAGAATTTTTACGTTTACACCGATGATATTTATGGCGAGTGGAGCGATCCGATATATGTCGATCAGGGCGGTATCGACCCGTCGCTGTTTTTCGAGGACGGTCATACCTACTTCATGAGCAACGGCACTGACGACGAGGGCAAGAGCGGCGTTATCCAGTGTGAGATAAACATTGAAACGGGCGAGCGTCTTTCTCCGCGTCGTTGCCTGTGGCAAGGCTCGGGAGGACGCTATCTTGAAAGCCCGCATATGTACAAGATAAACGGCGGCTATTATCTTATGGCGGCAGAGGGCGGCACAGAGTACGGTCATATGATAACCTATGCGCGCAGCGAAAGCGTGTGGGGCCCGTTTGAGGGCTATGCTAAAAACCCCGTGCTTACAAACCGCAACAAAGCGCCTAACATAATTCAGGGAATAGGTCACGGCGACCTCATTCAGGACGAAAACGGCGGCTGGCATATCCTGTGCCTTGGCTTCCGTCAGATAGGCATCTGGCAGCCGTTCCATCATCTTGGCAGAGAGGTTTTCCTGACTCCCGTGAAATTCGGCGAGGACGGTTGGTTTACTGCGGGCACTGACGGAACTACTGCCGACAGCTACGAAAGCCCCTACGGCACAGAGCAGACCGAAAAGAAGCTTTTCACATTTGAAAACACCGATTGGAACATAGACTGGTGCTTTATGCGTCACCCTAACATAGAGAATTACGACCTCGGTGCTGATTACGCGGTTCTTAACGGAACGGATATCACGCTTGATATGGTCGATAGTCCGACCTTTGTAGGAATACGTCAGCGCGATTTCAATGCGGATATAAGCGTTGAAATAAACGTTGAGAGCGGCGGGGGTGGCATTTCAATGTATATGACCGAAAATGAGCATTACGAGGTTGCTGTACGCGAGTGCGAAAGCGGCTTTGAAGCGGTGCTGAAGCTCAATATCGGCGGCATTAAGCATATTCAGAAGTCTGTTCCGCTGAAAAGCGGCAGCGCAGTTCTGAAGATCGCCGCGAGCAATTTTGCTTACGGCTTCGGTGTTGTTGAAGATGGGGAATATACTGAGCTTGGCTGCGGTTTTACAAAATACCTTTCCAGTGAGGTAGCGGAGGGCTTTACGGGCGTAGTTATGGGTCTGTATGCCGTGAACGGCGTATCGGGTTTCCGCGGTTTTTCTTGTCAATATAAGTAAAGGCTTTTAAGTATGTTAAGCATTTAGCGATGTGCGCAAAATGGTGTCTTTGTTTTATTTGCATTTTCTTCTAAATTTCTGCCAAAAGCTTTGTAATGAGCGCAAAGCCCTTGACAGCGGTGCGTATTTGTAGTAAAATAATAATATTACCGAACTTTAAGGAGATGTAAAAATGTCAGATCAGAAAAGATTGCTTCTTATATACCCCGACTTTCTCGAGGAGGATAAGTACAACAAAAACAGACTCGGAAACTACAGCGAGGGTCTTGCTTCTATTTCCGCTGTGCTGAAGCAGGGCGGACATGATGTTCAGCTTTACCATCAGCTTTATATGCCCGACAAAAACGAGTTTATTGAAAAGGTAAAAAGCTTTGCGCCCGATCTTATCGGCTTCAGTGCAAGAACAACAGCTATTCCTTTTATCACAGAGATGGCAGGTTGGCTTGATGACGAGCTGCCTGAGATCCCCGTGTCGATAGGCGGCTATCATGCGATACTCGTTCCCGATGAGTGTATCAAGATACGCGGTATAGATATCGTTACAGTAGGCGAGGGTGAATATCCCTTGCTCGAACTTATGGACTGTATGCGTGACGGCGTTGAAAGAACAGATATCGAGAGCCTTTATTTCAAGCTTGAAAACGGCGAGATAATCAAAAATCCCGTGCGTCCGCTTATTGAGGATCTGGACGAGCTTCCTTTCCCCGATTTCGATCTGTTTGATTATGAAAATCTTGATCGTTCCAAGAACTTCACCGCGATGGTAATGCTTTCGCGCGGCTGTCTGTTCAGCTGTACCTACTGCGGAAACTCCCAGTTCAGAAACATTTACCCCAACAAGCAGAAATACTGCCGCTTCAGAAGTCCTCAAAAGGCTATCGAGCTGCTGGAGCTGCTGATAAAGAAGTATCCGTTTATTAAATATATCGAGTTCCGCGACGCTATCTTCAATATGTACAAGGATTGGTTCTATGAGTTCATGCCGATGTACATAGAAAAGATACACCTGCCGTTTAACTGCAATCTGCGCTTTGATATTCTTGACGAAGAGATGGTCAAGATGCTTAAAGAGGGCGGTTGCTACATGATAGATATCGGTCTTGAGAACGGTAACGAGGAGTTCAGAAAGAAATACCTCCACCGCAACATGAAGAACGACCACATGATAGAGGTCTCCAAGTGGTTCAGAAAGTACAAGATAACCGCGCTGACCTACAACATCGTCGGTCTGCCTTACGAAACACTGGAGTTGTCGCTTGAAACAGTAAAGCTGAATGCAAGACTCGATGTGGATAAGGTTATCCCGAATATCTTCTACCCCTATCCCATGACGATACTTGAAAAGACGGCGCGTGACGGCGGCTTTATCGACCCGTCGGTAGACCCCAACGACCCCGTTCAGCTTCGTATGCCGCAGTATCCCAAATATGATATTCTGTACATGGCTTACAACTTCAACAAGCTTGTAAAGAAGTACAAGGCTATATTCGAGCTGCCCGAGGAAAAGGCTAAGAAAGCGGAAGCAAAGCTTGATAAGAAGATAACCTCTAAGAATTACCCGAGAAAGTTCCTTTATAAGACCGCAAAGTTCAAGGAGGATAGCTTTATCAAGGCAAAGAAGACGCTGAAAAAGGTGTCGCCGAAGCTGTTTATTTTCCTTAAAAACAAGACTATGAAGGAAGTTAAGAAGTAATATTTAAATCCCTCCCGATGAAACGGGAGGGATTTGTATGTTGTGCTCTTGTGAAAATAAGAAACCGCTGTAATAGTCTAGCGTTAAATCGCTATCCTGTATGGAGGATAATTCGTTTATAGCTTCTGAAAAAGTCAACATTAGCGTTGGCAATCTCATCAACTATTGAACGTGTTGATATAATTTCATCTATATCATCTAAGGTTATTACTTCTTGGTTAACGACCATTTCCAACAATTGAGAAATTACTTCTGAATTAGTTTTTCCTGCACTATTCAACTGGATGCCTCCTTAGAAATTAACAATTACTACTGTAGATGGCTTAGGGATTGCGTTTGGAACGGGAAATTTGTAACCGCTTACCCCGTAAACTTTTATTGCCTCTCTTAAAACGTTAAGTATATCTTTTCTTTTTCCCTCATACTCGTTAGGGATAGTTATTTTTATTAAATTCCACCTTATTGTATTTTCATTACAAAAAACATAACTTAATACAATTTTTATAATGGTCTGATTGTATATAAGAGCAAACAGATTTTCATGGGGATTATCTATATTGGTCCAATATTTAAATAAAATGACCCCTTTTGCTCTGTCTATTGTCCAGAATGACGGTGTGACTGATTTGTAATCGGGAATATAAAATTCCATTTTATCATCTTTTGAAACCATTTCATTAATAAAGCCCATAGTAAATCCTCCTTAAAATAGATTTTTTCAAGCGGTTTGCTTGTCTGTGAGATGATAAACGAAGCGATCAAAGTGACTTTACTGAGTTTTTCTCAACCAGCTTGCCGTTGATCGTATGCTGCGAGGCAGGGAGCGAGGGGTCTGCTATCCTTGCAAGCAGCGTTATCACGGCAATCTCAGCCATGCGGCGTGCGTCTACGTCGATGGTGGTGATGGAAGGCTCTGATATCTCGGATATCAGATAGTTGTCATATCCTACGATGGAAATATCATCGGGAATAGACAAGCCCTTTGCTTTGAGCGAGCGTATCGCAGTGAATGCGGTTTCGTCGCAGTTGCACACGAATGCAGTGGGAAGCTTGGCAGGGAAGTCGATGCTTGAAAACTGAACGCCGTCAGGCTCGCGGTCGCGAAGCGTCCAACAGTCGTTTACAGGCAGATTGTTTTCTATCATCGCCTTTAGGTAGCCCATGTAGCGATCGAATATACTTGTTGTGGCTGTGCGCGTACCGATGTAGCCTATTTTTTTGTGTCCCTTTGATATCAGATGCTTCGTAAGCTTATAACCGCCCACATAGCCGTTTGTAACAACGCTGTCGATGTCGGAATCGGGAACGTAGTAATCCATAAGCAATAGTTTAGGATTTTGCTGTTTCAGCGCGTAGACGTACTCTGTTTTCAATTGACCGAGCGATATCACACCGTCAACCTTGCCGTCGGTAAGCATTTTCGGCATTATCAGCGTCCGCTCTTCCTCGGAGGTGATGTTCTCCTGCAGGCAGGATATACCGCGCGATTTAAGCTGCTGTAATATGTTGTTGTACACCGCCCAGTAAAACGAACCGTTCATGTTGATGAACTTTTCGTGTATCAGCACTCCGATGTTGCCGCAATCTTTAAGCGCCGCAGGCTTTGTGGGCGTGTAGCCCATTTCCTCGGCAGTGCGGCGTATCTTCTCGCGAAGCTCGTTGCCTACTCCGCGCTTTCCGCCAAGCGCCTTTGAAACGGTCACATTGCTTGTTCCGCACGCTTTTGCAATATCGGTTATGGTTATCTGTTTTTTAGGCATCGGTACTTCCTCTTTCTGATTGTCTTTGCTTTCTTATCAGCTTGTTGCGGTACATCTGCTTATCGGCAAGCGCTATGATATCGTCAAGCGCAAGGCCCTCTTTATACGGCAGGCAGGCAAAGCCAATGCTTGCTGCTATCGGATAAGGTTTTTGCGACCGGGCGCTTACCTCATCGACCGCGCGGGCGAGCTGCTCCATGCGTTGCTTAGAAGTCTCCTCGCTGTACTCGCCGCGGCCAATCACATAAAACTCATCGC
>JAZNTS010000203.1:0-8434 GCA_045591905.1 Oscillospiraceae bacterium
ACAATGCGGTGCTTGATATTTCGCCGAGGCCCGAAACGGTGATACGTGTATTCATGACGGTAAAGCCGTCTGATGAATATGTCGATATAGCTTCTCAGAAGCTTGAAAAAGCGCCCGAGCGCAGCGGCTTCACTGTCGTTGAATGGGGCGGCACGGTTATTGGATAATAAACACAGCGAACCTCTCACAACTGAGAGGTTCGTTTTATTATGTGGTTATTCTTGCTCTGTCATCTGTATGCTTTCCAGTATCGAATCTATGGTTTCCTGCTGAAGTCCGACATCTGCGATAAAGGTCAGCGTGATGCTGTAGCCGCCGCTGTTTACAATGTATTTATACTCGTCAAGGCTGCCATCATCTTCATATTCTGACGGTGTTGAAGTGTGGATATAGTACTCAAAAAGGCCGTCATCTGTTCCCCCTTCTTCGTGCACGGTTACTTTTTTGCAGTCAGCATAGTCGGTATTGAACAAGAAGTTAGGTTTCATCGCCACGTCAGCGTAAACAGGACGTGCGTGCTCGAATATCTTGACGCCATTGAAGTATGCTGCGCCATTAAAATCTTCCCATTCGTGCCTCCAGTAAAGCGGCAAAATGAAATCCAGCCTTACCTCTCGTATATCCTCAACACTTTCGTTTTGTACGGTATGATACACCTCGCCTGCCGATACAAAATGATTGAATTCATGGATATCATTCAGCCTTTCGGGGACGTTCTGCTCAGATATTACAAGCTCATACTCCCCGTCAGCCGTTTCGGTAAGGGCAAGCTCCCCGTACCTTGTCTGACGTATTGTCGAGTAATCCTTTCCCACCACAAAAAGCTTGTCACTATCCATGCGCAAATAGTAATCATACTTACCCCTGTCGGACAGCTCATACTGCTTACCTTGCGCATAGTCATACACAATAATTCTATCATCAATTATTCCTGAGCCGAAGCTGACGCCGCAGCATATCTCCTGCTTGCCGTCATCGTTAAGGTCGCTTAGATATACGCTCCATACAGGCATACCCGTGATTATGGTCTGTTTACTTCCGTCCGCATACACAGCCTTTATTGATTCATTTGACCAAATAAACTGCACTTCGGGATAGCCCTCTACGTAAAAGCTTTGCGTTCTGTCCCACGGCATACTTTCAGCGTAGTAGTAGTCCAGAACCATGCACTCTGCGAGCAGTTCAGACTTAACGGGAGGCAAAGGCGGAGCATAACGATATTTTTCATAAAGCTTTTCGTACTCGGCTCTTGTCAAATCGAAATCATCTTCGCCTATAGCGATATCGTCCTTGTTCCAGCCCTTTCTGTAAAACTCCTCCGAAAACGGTTCCGAAATATCACTGTAGCTCAAAGTGCCGTGTGACAGAAGATATTCAACCGCATAATCGTCCTGAGGTCTTATTGCGGTCAGCACATCGGCAGCCATCACACCACCGTTATCAAAATGAAAAGAAAAATAGTGATAGCTTTCCTCGTCGTCCGAATATGGATACAACTCTAATTTTTCAATATAATTGAGCATTCCCATTCCAAACACCGAATCCTCAGATAATTCTCCATCGTTTTTTTCAAAAACATGGATCTGATTTCCGCCAAAAGACGAAAGCAGCAATATCTCGTCCCGATCATCAAAATCCAAATCACAGAGCACTGTATCAAGCACCGAGATCCCATCTTTTTCTAATGTTTTTTTGCATGATTCTATATCCTGCTTTGTAATAATATCGTTATCTGCGGAATCTCCCTGCTGCGCAGGCGACAACATATGCCCGTTGTTCAGTACGCAAGCTCCCCAAACACCGAATCCTAACACTGCCGCAGCAGAGCATACCGCAGCCGCAGTCTTCCACGCACTGCGAGAAGTTACGGTCAGCTTTACCGAAGTCGGCGTGTGATATTCATTAACAGCCTCATCGTCAACACTTCTGTCCTCGAAAGAAGCCAGAAGCTTTTGCTTTGCCGAGGCCTTAAATTCATCGGAGAGCGCTATTTTGGTATATGCCGCTTTGATTTCATATTTATTCATATTACTTCTCCCTCCAGATCTGTTTTAAGTGCGCTTCTGCCGCGCTCAAGGCGTTTGTATACGGTGTTTTCGCTTATTTTCAGTATATCGGCTATCTGCGCGGCTGACATATCCTCGTAATAATACATATACACCGTTGTCTTGAGCTTATCAGGCAAGCGCATTACCATGTCAAGCACATCATACTCACTGCTGTTCAGCGGTGAGGATACCGTATTCGCCAAAAGCTCATCAAGCGGCTGTGTTTTGGTTATTCTTGCCGACCTCACAACGTTTATGGCTTTATTTTCAGCCGTTTTTATAAGCCACGCCTTGATATGTCCCTCATCATTAAATCCGCTTTGCTTCATAAGCGCCATGAACACGTCCATTACGATGTCCTGTGCCTCCTCACGGTTGCGGACGATGTTCAAGGCAATACGGTATACCATATCAGAGTAGCTGTCAAAAGCCGCCCCGATCATTTCTTTTGAAACAACGATCATGTTACCACCTTTCCCCGAGAGCTATGCGCCCTGATGTCATACCAGCCAAACCTATCGCGATATTTTTCACTGTGTATATTATAACATTTCTGAGAGATAAAATCTGACATTTTTCATTTTTTACAAAACAAAGCCCAAGGCGATGCCTCGGGCTTTTAAAACAATATTTGAAATTACTGTCTGGGTCTTCCGCAGTTATGACAAAAAGCGCTGCCTGCGTCGTTTACTGAACCGCAGCCGCACTGCCAATTTACGGGCTGCTGTGCATAAACAGGAGCCTGCTGAACGGGCTGCACAGGCTGTACGGGAGCAGCATACTGTACAGGAGCGGAATAGGGTGCGGGTACTGCTTCGCCACACATCTTTCTTTTAAGCTCGCGCGAATTAGTATACCATTCAATGAGCATATTCCATGCAGCAAATATGCCTATGGATACAGACATACCTATCAAAAGTGTGAATATGCCAAGCCATACGTACAGAGCTATCGTCGAGGAAGCGGCACTGCTGTAATACGAAGAGTAAGAGCCAAGGCTTCCGGCGGCTGTAAAAAGCGTGATTGCCAAATAAAGCGTACCTGCTATGCCACTTAACATTACACACCATGACATGATCTTATTGATTTTTGTCCATTTTTCCATGAAAATTACCCCCAAAATACATCATTCAGCGAATTTCGCTATTTTATTATATAATATTATCTAGCATTTGTCTATAGGCAATATAAATATAATGCGCTGAATTTTTTTGTAAGCTTCATTTATATCGAAAGTTTATTTTCAAAGCAGCGCCTAAAAAGCGAAAAAATTTTCATTTACCCCCTTGAAATTTAATAAGAAGTATGCTATTATAGTAATAAGGTCGTGTAAACGATTACTGAAAAATAAGGAAATAATAAAAATATTATAAAACGGAGGACTTTTTGCTATGAAGTATGCAGACGGACTTTGGCTCAACAAGCCCGGCTACGGCGTGAACTACGCTACCCAGATGTACGAGGTTACAGCCGACGAAACATCTATCAATGTGCTTGCCACAAACCAGTGGATAGGCAACCGCGGTATGACCCTCGGGGGCCCCGTGCTGGAGATCACTTTCACATCTACCCTTGAGAACACCATCAAGGTAAATATCGAGCATTTCAAGGGCGCACTGAAAAAGGCTCCCTCCTTTGAGCTTTATGAGGATAAGAGCTTCAAGCCTGTTATCAACGAGGTTGAGGGCGCTTATGAGCTTATCTCGGGTAAGACAAAGGTAGTTGTTGCAAAGGGCGGCGCTTGGGATATCAAGTACTACTACGACGGCAAGCTTATGACAAAGCAGGGCTGGAGAACTACCTCCTACATTTTAGAGGAGCAGTGGAAAACAAACGAGCGCATGGCTAACGATGAGATGAAGCCTTTCTTCGCTCATGAGGAAACAGCTGAGCAGGGCGTTATCCGCGAGATGATGAACATCTCTGTGGGCGAGAACATATACGGTTTCGGCGAGAAGTTCTCCACATTTGTAAAGAACGGTCAGACCGTTGAGGTTTGGAACAACGACGGCGGTACTTCCTCCGAGCAGAGCTACAAGTCCATTCCTTTCTATGTATCCTCCAACAACTACGGTGTATTCGTAAATCACCCCGAAAAGGTTACATTCGAGGTTGCAAGCGAAACTGTTTCCAAGGTTGCTTTCTCTGTTCAGGGCGAGCGCATGGAATACTTCGTTATCGGCGGCGAGAAGATATCCAACGTCATCGAAACATACACAACACTGACAGGCAAGCCCGCACTTACTCCCGCATATACATTCGGTCTGTGGCTTACAACATCGTTCACAACAGATTATGATGAAAAGACCGTTTCCGGCTTTATCGACGGAATGGCAGAACGCAATATTCCGCTTGAGGTGTTCCACTTCGACTGCTTCTGGATGAAGGAGTTCAACTGGTGCGACCTCACATGGGACAAGAGAATGTTCCCCGACCCCAAGGCTATGCTTGAAAGACTTAAGGCAAAGGGTCTTGAGATCTGCGTTTGGATAAACAGCTACATCGCACAGCGTTCCTCCATGTTTGACGAGGGCGTAAAGGGCGGCTACTTTGTAAAGAACACCGACGGCAGCGTATGGCAGGGCGATATGTGGCAGCCCGGCATGGCTATCGTTGACTTCACAAACCCCGCAGCCTGCGAGTGGTACAAGGGCAAGCTCCGCGCACTGTGCGAGATGGGCGTTGACGCGTTCAAGACCGACTTTGGCGAGAGAATCCCCACAAAGGGCGTTGTTTACTATGACGGCAGCGATCCCTACAAGATGCACAACTACTACACCTACCTCTACAACAAGACTGTATTCGAGGTGCTTGAGGAATACTACGGCAAGGACAAGGCTTGTCTGTTTGCACGTTCTGCTACCGTTGGCGGACAGAAGTTCCCCGTACACTGGGGCGGCGACTGCTTCTCTAACTACGAGTCCATGTGGGAAACACTGCGCGGCGGTCTGTCCCTGTGTCTTAGCGGCTTCGGCTATTTCAGCCACGACATCTCGGGCTTCGAGGCTCAGGGCACTCCCGACCTCTACAAGAGATGGTGCGCATTCGGTCTTATGTCCTCTCACTCCAGACTGCACGGCAACAGCTCCTACCGCGTTCCGTGGAACTTCGACGAGGAATCCTGCGATGTTCTCCGTCACTGGACAGTTCTCAAGGGCAAGCTGATGCCTTACATCTTTGCACAGGCTAACAAGACCCATGCAACCGGTATCCCCATGATGAGAGCTATGGTTATGGAATACTCCGATGACCCCGCTACTCTCGCACTCGACAGACAGTATATGTTCGGTGATAATCTGCTGGTTGCTCCCGTATTCAACGAGGAGGGAATCGCTCAGTACTACGTTCCCGCAGGCAAGTGGACAGATATCCAGACAGGCGAGGTATTCGAGGGCGGCAAGTGGTACAAGACAAAGCATGACTACTTCTCCATGCCCGTACTCGCAAAGCCCAACAGCATTATCGCATACGGCGACTTTAAGCGTAGCTTCACATACGATTATGCAGAGAACGTAAACCTCATTATTTACCAGCTTGAGGACGGCAAGACCGCTGAAACCAAGATCTACGATGCTGAATCCAATGTAGCTCTGACAGTTTCTGCAACAAGAAACGGCGACAAGATCAAGGTTACAGCAACAGGCAGATCGAAGGACTTCTTGGTTACCTCCGCAGAGGGTCTGACTATTGAGATGTAAGATATCAAGTTAAATCCCGTATACTTCTTAAATCAATGAACAGGCATCGTTTTTTTGAAACGGTGCCTGTTTTATTATACTTCCCAACTTGTGGCGTCAAGGCGCTTTTGTTAGATTTGTCAATTTAGCAGGTTGAAATTATTGCACAAAAACTATTTACAACTGTTAAAAAAAGTGGTATAATAAACCAAAGATGTGCAAAGCGCGGAGGTGTTCTCTGCCATAAACTTTGCTATGCTAATACTTCACCACGAAAGGAATGTCCGCATATGTCTAAGAATATCTTAATTACCGGCGGCGCTGCCAGCGGAAAAACAAGATGGGCTGTTACATATTTTTCTGCCTGCGACTATGTTCTGTATCTTCGCACGGGAGAGGCGGTGGACGCCGATACCATGCACCGTATCGAATACGGAAACAACCAGCACGGTGTTGAATGGGATATCGTAACAGGTGTAAAAAACGCACCCGCTGAGTATTTCACAGACCATAAATTCGTTATCTTCGACAGTCTTGGCGCATATACCTCAAATATAATCAAAGAACTTTGCGATGATCCCGATAACATGAGCGAGGACACCCGCAAGGAGATCGAAAAGCGCGTTATCTCAGACGTTACCGAAATGCTTGAACGAATCAAGGAAAAAGACGGAAGCATGATAATAATCACACTTGAAACAGGCTTCTCCGTTATACCCGAAAACCGCTCGCAGGCTATTTTCAGAGAGATCCTCGGAAATGTAAACCAGCGCATCGCCAACATAAGCGACGAGGTATACTTCTCGGCAAGCGGTATCCAGTTCAAGATAAAATAATCCAATTTACATTTCTGAAAGGACGGACTTATATATGACTTTTGAAGATTTTATTATGCAGGCAAGAGAGATGAAAGCTTCCGATATTCATCTTACTGTCGGAGCGCCCACTGTTGTAAGAGTAAACGGCGAGCTGCGCAAGTACACAGAGCTTAGCGATCAGGTCGTAAACCGTACCATCTTATCTATCCTTACCGCTGAACAGGAAAAGATGCTGACAGAGGGTCATGATATAGACTTCAGCTTTGAGCTGAAAAACGGTGCAAGACAGCGTGTAAACGTGTTCCGTCAGAGCGGAAAGCTCGCCGCTTGTATCCGTTTACTCAATGCGGAGATACCCACGCTTGAGTCACTGAAGATGCCCCCCGTACTGCTTGAATTCGCAAAGAAGCGCCGCGGTCTGGTGCTTGTAACGGGTCCGACAGGTGCAGGTAAGTCCACAACACTTGCTGCGATGGTAGAGTATATCAACAAGACCCGTGCGTGCCACATCATTACTATTGAAGACCCTATCGAGTACCGCTATTCTCAGGAAAAGGCTACTATACATCAGCGTGAGCTTGGCAGAGATGTTCCTACATTCGCAAGCGCGCTCAGAAGCGCTCTGCGTGAAGACCCCGATGTTATCCTTATCGGTGAGATGCGTGACTACGAAACGATTTCCCTTGCAATGACCGCTGCCGAAACAGCACACCTTGTATTCGGCACACTGCACACCTCCAGCGCTGCGCAGACTATCGACCGTATCATCGACGCCTGCCCCACATACGCACAGGAGCAGACGCGTTCCCAGCTTGCAAATATGATTCAGGGTATCGTTGCTCAGTCGCTGGTTCCTACCTCCGATGGCAAGGGCAGAGTTGCCGCTGTTGAAGTAATGGTCGGCACTGACGCAGTTAAGAACCTTATCCGTACAAACAAGATCCCTCAGATGGAAACTATAATGCAGTCTGCAACAAGCCTTGGTATGATAACTCTCAACGACAGCCTCGCAAAGCTGTATCAGAGCAACATCATCACCTATCAGACCGCTATGGAATACTGCACAGACGCTACTGAAATGGAAAAGAAGCTGATGAGCACCGCTGCTGTACGCAGATAAACAAAGCTTAAAAAAGACCTGAGTATAAAACTCAGGTCTTTTGTTATTCAAGCACAGAAAGCGCCGCCGCCATGCTCTCACCAAGAAGCTCCGCTGTGTAGAGCGCTTCCTCCAGAGAATTTGCGTGGCTGCCTACTTCGATGAGCAGCGAGCCTGTCGTGATATGCTGATTGTAATTTCGATAGTCAAACAAAACAGGACGAGCAAGGCTTGGGTACATCAGCTCCGCAGAATTTTGCAGTAGCGCAGCAAGCTTGAAATTTTCGATATAATCGGGCATATTGAAGCGCCCGTCATCGCAGCCCGCTATTATCATGAACTGCGCGGCACTTTTGCCGTCTATCTCAACCGAGGGTGCTATGCGGCTGCCATCAGCGTCAAGCATAGCGTCGCGGTGCAGGTCGATAACTATCTTAATTGACGGGTATTCCCGGAGCGCGGCGCGTATCGTTTCTTCGCTACGGTCATAAGAGCCTGTGTACGTGGGGTAGTCGTGTATCGTACCGTCATGCAGCACTGAAATTCCGTTTTCCGCAAGCGTATTCGCCAACACCTCCCCTACCGCAACCATGTTGTGCGAGGAGTCTTTTGAACGGCTGGGAAAATCCTCGTCAAAATAGCTTCGGGTGTACGGCTCGTAGCTTTCTGTCGTGTGCGTGTGTACTATAAGCACCTGCGGCTCGGCAGAATTAAGCTCTATATCCAGCTCGTCAAAAAGGCTCTCGTCGTTTGCTTCTTCAGCCAAATCTATAATAACAACTGCGACTAAAA
>JAZNTS010000204.1:0-3812 GCA_045591905.1 Oscillospiraceae bacterium
GACCTCGTTCAGATATCTGCATACTCTCGACAATCTCGGCCCCGCACCCGAGCCTAACCTCACTGTGCTGTGGTCGGTAAATCTTCCGCAGAAGTTCAAGGAATACTGCGCTAAGATGTCCATACGCACCTCATCTATCCAGTACGAGAACGATGATCTCATGCGTGTAACACACGGCGATGATTACGCTATCGCGTGCTGCGTTTCTTCGATGAGAGTTGGCAAGGAGATGCAGTTCTTCGGCGCAAGAGCAAACCTCGCCAAGTGTCTGCTTTATGCTATCAACGGCGGCGTTGACGAGCGCCTGAAGATACAGGTTGCACCAAAATACAGAGCAGTAGAGGGCGATTATCTTGATTACGACGACGTAATGGAGAAGTACGACCTCATGATGAATTGGCTCGCAGAGCTTTATGTCAACACTCTGAACGTTATTCATTATATGCACGACAAATACAGCTATGAAAAGCTTCAGATGGCGCTCCACGACAGGGAAGTAAAGCGTTATTTTGCAACGGGTATCGCAGGACTTTCCGTTGTTGCAGACTCGCTTTCCGCAATAAAATACGCAAAAGTGAAGTGCATACGCGATGAGGACGGAATAGTCGTTGACTACGAGGTGGAGGGCGACTTCCCGAAATACGGAAACAACGACGACCGTGTTGACAGCATTGCTGTTGATATCGTTGAGACCTTTATGGAAAAGATAAAGCGTCATCATACCTATCGTCACAGCGTTCCCACAATGTCTATCCTGACTATCACATCTAACGTAGTTTACGGCAAGAAGACAGGAAACACTCCCGACGGTAGAAAGATGGGTATTCCTCTTGCGCCGGGCGCAAACCCCATGCACGGCAGAGATACTCACGGCGCTGCTGCGTCGCTGTCCTCTGTTGCAAAGCTTCCTTTCAAGCACGCTCAGGACGGTATTTCAAACACATTCTCTATCGTTCCCGACGCGCTCGGTAAGGCAGGACTTTCCATGCTGGAGGAGCTTGACTTCGACCTCGGCATGAGTGAGGAAGAGCTGAAAAAGGCGGCTGCCGATGTGCAGTAACGATGAGGCAAAAAAGCTTGCCGAGCTGCTTGACAGGCTATGCTCAAACGGCTCGGGGCACATAAACGTCAAAGGAAGCGGGGAAGCTTCCAACGGCGACTTTGACATCATAGAAAAGACAGAGAAAAGTACAGATTGCTACGAGGGAGATATGGCTTGCCGTATTCCCACGCTGCACAAGGGAATTGATGACAAGGAGGAGTAACTATGGATAACAACAAGCTTCAGGTGGATAACCTTGTTTCGCTGCTTGACGGCTACGCGATGAAAGGCGGTCATCACCTTAACGTAAATGTATTCACAAGGGAAACGCTGCTTGACGCACAGGCTCACCCCGAGAAGTATCCTCAGCTTACTATCAGGGTATCGGGCTATGCGGTGAACTTCAACAAGCTGACAAAAGAGCAGCAGGACGATGTTATTGCAAGAACGTTTCATACAAAGATCTGACATACGAAAAGGCGCGGGCGACCGCGCTTTTTTCTGATAAAAAGGAGATGGAGCTTATCAAAGGCTATATACACTCTACCGAGAGCTTCGGCACTGTTGACGGCCCCGGAATACGCTTTGTTGTATTTATGCAGGGCTGCCCTATGCGCTGCAAATACTGTCACAACCCCGATACATGGGAGATGAACACGGGCAGGGAGGTTACGGTGCAGCAGCTCCTTGATGAATATGATGGCTGCCGTGAGTTCTATAAAAACGGCGGAATTACCGTAACGGGCGGCGAACCGCTTGTGCAGACGGATTTCGTGACGGAGCTTTTCAAAGAAGCAAAGCGGCGTGATATACACACCTGTCTTGACACATCTGGGATAACCTTTAATCCCGAAAACACGCAGAAGCTTGACAGGCTTATACAAAGCACTGATCTGGTAATGCTTGATATAAAGCATATCGAAGCGGCACAGCACAAGGAGCTTACAGGTCATGATAATTCCAATATCCTTGCTTTTGCGCGGTATCTCGCAGAAAATAACGTCCCCATGTGGATACGGCACGTTGTCGTTCCCGATATTACAACCGATGAAAAGTATCTGTATCAGCTTGGGCGGTTTATTGGCGGATTGCGCAGCGTAAAAGCTCTTGACGTTCTGCCTTACCATGACATGGGCGTGGAGAAATACAAAAAACTCGGTATTGCCTATCCGCTGGAGGGAACATCTCCTGCGACCAAGGAGCAGGCTCAAGATGCGAAAGAGGCAATAATGCGCGGAATACGCGATGAGAGAGCAAAAAAGTAAACATGGTGACAGTATGAATATTTACGGAATTACTCCAACCGAACTGGAGGAGTATTTTAAAAAAAGCGGCGAAAATCCCGCAAAAGCGGCGCTTGTTTTTGACGGGATATATCGCAAAGAGGTGTCAGAGCTTTCACGGCTTGGCTTTTCCGATAGAGTAACCTCGGCGTTGCTGCGAGATTTTTCTTTTGAGCTTCCCGAGGTAGTCGAGCGGCTTTCTGACGGAGATACAGCAAAGCTGCTTTTGAAGCTTTCGGACGGCGAATTTGTCGAAACTGTGCTGATGCGGCAGCATTTCGGTGCGAGTATTTGTGTTTCAACACAGATAGGCTGCGCTATGGGCTGTGCGTTTTGTCAAAGCGGCAGGCTAAAACGCAGGCGCGATCTGCTTCCGGAGGAGATGGTGGGTCAGCTTGTTGCGGTGCAGCGCGAGTTCGGCGTAAAGATCGGTAATGCTTCGGTCATGGGCATAGGCGAACCGTTTGATAATTTCGAGAACGTCCGCCGTTTCTGTGAGATACTCACTGCGCCAAAGGGCTTGGAGATAGGGGAGAAGCACATAACAGTGTCTACCTGCGGACTTGTTCCCAAAATACGGCGCTTTGCGGAGCTTAATCACCCGTGTAATCTCGCAATAAGCCTGCACGCACCAAACAACGAACTGCGTTCAAGGCTTATGCCTATAAACCGAAGATATCCCGTGGAAGATGTTCTTGATGCGGCTGAATATTTTTCGGTCAAGGCAAATCGCCGCGTGACGCTTGAATACATCATGCTTTCAGAGGTGAACGATGAGCCATATCACGCCGAGCAGCTTGCAAAGCTTATCGGTGACCGCAGATTTTATGTGAATATAATCCCATATAATCCCACCGAAGCGGAGGTTTTTAGGAAGAGCTCCCGCGAGAGGATAATGGCGTTTTATGACGTGCTCAAAAAGAACGGGACACGGGTAACTATGCGCCGCGAGTTCGGAAGCGAGCTTAAAGCCGCCTGCGGTCAGCTAAGCGCAGACTACGAAAAATAAAAACTGCGAAGCTACGGCTTCGCAGTTTTGTTATATAGCTTTTAGTGTTTTAGCAGCGAAATAAGTATCATGGCAGGGGGAACGATGATAAGAAAATCGCCTATGGTTATCGGTCTTGTGAACAGCATGATTATAAAAGAGAGCAAACATAGACCGCACATGGCAGCAGAACCGATAAGCGCTTTCTTGTCGTCTTTTGAAAGACCGTACAGACCTACCATGCCAAAGCCCACAACTGTCAGCAGAACACCGAATATATTTCCGATAAAACTCATGAAAGTTCCGTCTTCAACTACACTGAACAGTCCGTAAAAAACGCGGTAGCCTTTTGCGTCTTTAGCCAGAAACATGAATATTACAGCGGCGACCGCGACCAATAAGCAAAGCAAAGAGCCAACTTTTCTCATATATGTACCTCCAATACTGTTTTACAACAAAAAGCCCGACCAATGGTCGGGCTTTGGTGCCGGTAGTGGGG
>JAZNTS010000205.1:0-2054 GCA_045591905.1 Oscillospiraceae bacterium
TGTCAGATATTTTCACCGAAACGAACACAAACCTATTGGGTATCGATGCGACCTCAATGCAGATACTTCATCAGCTCAGCGGAAAAAGCACCGCCGAGAAAGAGGCTGTGCTGAGTATTATCAAGCAGATATTCAAGCTTCGGGAAAACACTGCACCTAAGGACTGAAAGCTGCGCCCGTAAAAGTGCAGCAACAAAAAAGCAAGCCTGAAAAGAGCGCATATCTCTTCTCAGGCTTTAATATTTCTACAGAAAAGCACAACGATAAGCAAAGCCGCCTTTGAACACGTCAAAAGCGGCTTTTGTTATTGTTAAATTATTTCGGCGATCAAGCCATAGCGGCTTTAAGAGCCTCAGCCTTGTCGGTGCGCTCCCATGCTACGCCGAGATCCTCTCTGCCCATGTGACCGTAAGCAGCAAGCTGCTTGTACTGGGGCTTGCGAAGCTCCAGAGTGCTGATGATAGCAGCGGGACGGAAATCGAACACCTTGCCTACAGCCTCAGCGATCTTATCATCGTCATACTTACCTGTGCCAAAGGTATCTACCAGAATAGAAACGGGCTTTGCAACGCCTATAGCGTATGCAACCTCAACCTCTGCGCGCTCAGCAAGACCTGCTGCAACGATATTCTTTGCAGCATAGCGAGCCATGTAAGCAGCGGAACGGTCAACCTTTGTCGGATCCTTGCCGCTGAATGCGCCGCCGCCGTGACGTGCATATCCGCCGTATGTATCAACGATTATCTTGCGTCCTGTAAGTCCGCTGTCGCCCTGAGGACCGCCTACAACGAAACGGCCTGTGGGATTTACGAAATACTTTGTATTCTCGTCCAGAAGCTCTGCAGGAACAGTGGTCTTGATGATCTTTTCGATAACGTCAGCGCGGATCTGCTCAAGAGTAGCCTCTGCCTTGTGCTGAGAGGATACAACAACAGTATCAACTCGAACAGGCTTGTTATCAACATATTCAACAGTTACCTGTGTCTTGCCGTCGGGGAGCAGGTAAGGCATCTCGCCGCTCTTGCGTACTGCTGTGAGCTTCAGAGCAAGCTTCTGTGCAAGGCTGATGGGAAGCGGCATAAGCTCGGGGGTTTCGCTGCAAGCATAGCCGAACATCATACCCTGATCGCCTGCGCCTGTGTCACCGAGGTTCTGCTCTCTGCCCTCAAGTGCATTGTTTACGCCCATTGCGATATCGGGCGACTGCTTGTCGATAGAGGTAAGCACTGCACAAGTGTTGCAGTCAAAGCCATACTCGGAGTTGTCATAGCCTATCTCGCGAACAGTATCGCGAACGATAGCGGGAATGTCGATCTGCGCTGTAGTGGTGATCTCACCCATTACCATAACCATACCTGTAGTGGTGCAGGTCTCACAAGCAACTCTGCCCATGGGATCCTGTGCAAGGATAGCGTCAAGCACTGCGTCGGAGATATTGTCGCAGATCTTGTCGGGATGTCCCTCTGTAACGCTTTCAGAGGTGAATAAAAACTTCTTAGCCATAATAAGTTTTCCTTTCTTTTGAATTAAGTAACCTGTTCTGTCAAAACAAAAAACGCACTCTTCGGAGTGCGCTAACTTTCGTTATACACTCCTCATCTTTCGGCTTGCGCCGCAGGAAGTAGCACCTTTTTCCGACAAAGCGGAAGAGGTTGCCGGGCTTCATTGGGACCAGTCCCCCGTCTTTCGACCGTAAGCCACTCTTGATAAGGTTTTCTGTCGTTTTATAGTATAGCATATATTGTCGCCTATGTCAATAGGTGACAGCATATTTAGTGCAGGAAACCCCCGATTTATTTTAATTCGGCGGCACTGCATTAATTTTTATGTAAGATTTACATCCTGTCACGCGATGGTATAATTACCGCTAACATTTGTACAAAAACGACCCCTCGCTTTAAGCAAGGGGTCAACTGTTTAATTTTTTATTAGAAGAAAGATGTATTAATACCGTTGTAGATATTATTGCCGCTTCCGCTTGTGTATCTGTTGGTACCTACGGTAGCCTTACCGAATGCACCCTCTTCAACAACACTAACGCTGCGAGGCAAACC
>JAZNTS010000206.1:0-10007 GCA_045591905.1 Oscillospiraceae bacterium
TACGGCTGGTTGAGTGAGTTCTGCGAGAATAACAATCTGCCGTTCTACGGTCTGCACAGCTTTCGTCACTTTGCGGCAAGCTCGCTTATTTCGGCTGGGCTTGATGTAACTACCGTTTCGGGAGCATTAGGACATTGCTGCTCGTCAACGACTTTGAATGTATATTGCCATCAATTCCAGACCGCACAGGCAAGAGTAGCGGAGGCAATGGACGGAGCCTTCGGCTTTCTGAAAAAAGAAAAGCAGGGTGCATAAAAAAACACTCTGCAATAAAATTTCACAGTAGCGGACAAGCAGCGGACAACGGCGTTTTCAGAGTAAAATAAAAAGCCCACAATCGGCTTTGTTAAGCCAAATGTGAGCAAATGTTGATGGTGACCCGTACGGGAATCGAACCCATGATTCCGCCGTGAAAGGGCGATGTCTTAACCTCTTGACCAACGGGCCGTTTTGGTAGCGGCAATCGGATTCGAACCAATGACACCCTGGGTATGAACCAAGTGCTCTAGCCAACTGAGCTATGCCGCCATATAACTAACGAGGAGCCATCGCCCCAACGACTTATTAATTATATCACAGCTTATTTGATTTGTCAAGCGTGTTTTTGATTTTTTTGCGAAAATTTATTTTGTCGGCAAAAAAACTGAAAAAAAGCGAAGCATAAGTGCAAAAATGCTAATGAAGTAAATATTTTTCCTGTTTCTGCCTATACTTTAGGTAGAAGTATTTTTCGCTTTAACAGGAGGAATATGTGAATGATCTCATTTAACGGGTTTACGGATAAGGCTTCGGTGGCACTGAATGCCGCAGTCGCGGCTGCGATGGGCTTCGGACATACTTACGTGGGAAGCGAGCATATCTTGTATGGTCTTACTGCCGATGAGAACAGTCCATCGGCTTTAGTGCTGAAGAAATATGGGATAGGCAGAAAGGAGATACTTTCTAAGCTTGAAACTCTGGTTGGCAGAGGCGTGCCGACGCGGCTGGGTGCTTCCGACCTTACCCCGCGAAGCCGAAGGCTTATGGAGAGTGCGATAAGCCTCGCTTCAAGCGAGGGCAGCAAGACAGCGGGTACCGAGCATTTGCTGCGTGCTATAGTGCTTGACCGAGATTGTTATGCAAGCGTAATTCTGACCGAGCTTGGTGCGAACAGCGAGCGGCTTGCGGCAGAGCCTACGGCACGGAAATATGTCGAGCCGTCCTTTGATGAAAAGGAGCGCCGCTCCAAAAACTCCGCGCTTTCAAAGTATGCAAGAGATATGACCGCACAGGCGCAGGCTGGCAAGCTTGACCCTGTTATAGGTCGTGATGATGAAATAAACAGCGTGATACGCGTGCTGCTGCGCCGCTATAAGAATAACCCTTGCCTTATCGGTGACGCGGGAGTTGGAAAGACTGCTGTGATAGAGGGCTTTGCACAGCGTATCGCGGAACGCTCCGTGCCTGAGGAGCTTCTCGGTAAACGTGTTTATTCGCTTGATCTTACCGCCATGCTTGCAGGCGCAAAATACCGCGGCGACTTTGAAGACCGCCTTAAAGGGGTTTTGGAGGAAGCGACTGCAGCAAGCGGCGTGATACTTTTTATAGATGAGCTTCACGGCATTGTCGGCACAGGCGCTGCGGAGGGCGCAATAGACGCCGCTAATATTTTGAAGCCCAAGCTTGCGCGAGGCGAGATATGCGTTATCGGCGCAACTACAACGGAGGAATACCGCAAGTTTATCGAAAAGGACAGCGCACTGGAGCGCCGTTTTCAGTCGATAAAGGTAGAAGCTCCGTGCGAAGCGGCAGCACTTGAGATATTGAAAGGACTGCGTGCGCGTTACGAGGTGCATCACCGTGCCGAGATAACCGATGATGCGCTGAACGCCGCCGTGGAACTATCTGTCCGCTATATAACCGACAGAAATCTTCCCGACAAGGCGATAGATCTGCTTGACGAAGCGGCGGCACAAGCACGTATACGTCAGCAGCACTGCTCCCCGAAGCAGCAGCTTGAGGAGATACGCGCTGAAATGGCACGTGCTATCTCCGAGAAACGCTTTGCTGATATTCCCGCACTCAGAGAGCGTGAAAACGCGCTTGCACAGCGCGGTAACAAACCGATACAGCGCATAGTTGTGGACGCAGAAGCGATAGCGGTTACAGTGTCGTCGATAACAGGTATTCCCGCAGCGCAGCTTACCGCAGACGAAAGCCGCCGTTTGAACGGTATCGAGGAACTTTTAAAGCAGCGCATAATCGGTCAGGACAGCGCGGTTAAGCAGGTCGCAGCAGCAATACGGCGCGGAAGAAGCGGACTTAAAGACCCGAAGCGCCCTGTCTGCTCGTTTCTGTTTTTGGGACAGACGGGCGTTGGCAAGACCGAGCTTTCAAGGGCGGTTGCAGAGGCGGTATTCGGCAGCGAGGAGCGATTAATACGCTTTGATATGTCGGAGTTTATGGAGCGCCATTCGGTGTCAAAGCTCATCGGTTCTCCTCCGGGGTATGTGGGATATGAGCAGGAGGGACAGCTAATAAAGCGCATACGCACAGCACCGTATTCCGTGGTGCTTTTCGACGAAGCCGAAAAGGCTCACCCCGATGTTATGAACCTGCTTTTGCAGATACTTGAGGACGGTACGCTCACCGCTGCGGACGGCAGAAAAGCGGATTTCAGAAACGCGATAATCATTCTTACGGGAAACGTGGGGGCGGAGGTGCTGAGCCGGTCGTCTGTCGGCTTCGGAGAGAACTCGGGCGGCAAAAGCGATGTTATGCGCGAACTTAAAAAGCAGTTCAGACCTGAATTTCTGAATAGGCTTGACAGCGTTGTGGTGTTTGAAAGTCTTGGTACGACCCAGCTCCAGCACATCTGCTCGCTTATGCTGCGGTCATTGTCGCAGCGCGCGGCTTCCTGCGGCATAGAGCTTACGTTTGACGAAAGCGCGGTGAAGCAGCTTTGCGCGGAGGCTCTTTTAAAGGAGCAGGGCGCTGACAAGCTTGGCGCACGTCCGCTTCGCAGAGTTATCACAAATGAAGTGGAGGATATGCTGTCGGGCAAGATAATAAACGGCGAGCTTAAAAGCGGCAGCAGCGCACTTGTGATAGCTGACGGCGGAAGCTTTGCAGTGCGAGAATGCCATACACAGGCAAAATCATAAACCATAGCGCAAAGCCACTTTTGGCACTAATGTCAAAAGTGGCTTTGAATTATTATTCGCAGTTTGTATCACTTTTTTTACGCAGTACAAGCACGCTTTGAGGCGCAGCGGAGGCTTTGCCTTGAATTTCATATAAAGGTGTAACGGAGGCGTTTTTACCGTCACACAGCACCTCATAAACTTCTCCCTTTGTAAGCTTTATTGCCGCGCGGCGGCGGTGCGGATTGATGATTATAATGAGCCGCCCTGTGTGGAGCGCAAAGGCTGCTCCGCTGAGGTCTGTAAAGCTGATTTTTCTTACCTCGGCAGCGGTGCAAAGCCTAAGCTCCTCATGCGCTTTTCTTATCGCGATAAGTCCTTTGCAGTATTGGAGATAGTCTTTGTGCTCGGTAACGCAGTTCCACTTTATGCAGTTCACGCTGTCGGGAGAGCGATAACTGTTGCAGTCGAATCCGCCTTTTCCGTCAGGCTTTGTGCGCAGTAGCTCCTGTCCCGCCTGTATGAACGGTATGCCCTGCGCCAAAAGCACAAGCGATATTCCGAGCCTGCTTACGCGCAAACGCTCCTCGGTGTCGGCATTCGGCAAGGATAAGGTTAGCTTGTCCCAAAAAGTAAGGTTGTCGTGCGCCTCTACATAGTTCACGCTTGAAGAGGGCGACTTTGCCCAGCAGTGCTGATATGGTCTTGCAACGTCACGGTGATATATACCGCCGCACATCACGGATTTTATCAGCTCGCGCTTTTTGGCATCTGCCGCGCCGTTTATATAGCCGCAGTCGAGGTCGCAAAAGACCGAGCCTTTAACGCCATCGCGGAAGTCATCTGAAAACATTGCGACATTTTCGGTGTCTGCCGCATTTGTCTTTATTGCGCGGCGCTGCTCTGATAGCGGAGATGCGCCTCCTGTCCAGCCCTCGCCGTAAAGTATGATATCGGGATTTATCGTGTGAAGCTTTTTTGCGCATTTGTTCAGAGTTTTCGTGTCGATAAGCCCCATAAGGTCAAAGCGGAAGCCGTCAATATGATAGTCCCTGCAAAGCGCGCAAAGGCTGTCGCAGATGAATTTTGACATCATTCTGCGCTCGGCAGCAAGCTCGTTTCCGCAGCCCGACCCGTTGGAAAAGCTACCGTCACGCTCATGGCGGTAATAGTAATGAGGATATGTTATTCCAAACGGCGACTGTGCCGCGTCAAACGTGTGGTTATACACTACATCGAGTATCACGCCCAAGCCTTTATCATGCATAGCTTTCACAAGGCGGCGCAGCTCCTTTATACGCGTATAGCCGTTATATGGGTCAAGGGAATAACTGCCCTCGGGCACGTTGTAAAGCATAGGGTCATAGCCCCAGTTGAATGTTGGCGCAGCCTCGTCAACGCTTGCAAAATCCATAACGGGGAGAAAATGCACATGGGTAATGCCAAGGTCAGCTATATACGAAAGTCCCACGGTATCGCCATAGCTGTTTTTTACGTTTTCTTCACAGAATGCGGCGAATTTGCCGCGGTATGTAAAGTCCGTGTTTTCGTCCATTGAGAAGTCGCGGACATGAAGCTCATAAATAAGCGCGTCACAGGGGCTTTGAAGCTTGACGTAGCTGTCATGCTCCCAGCCCTCTATATATGCCGACCGCGGTGATACGACCATGCTGCGCCTGCTGTTAAGCCCCGCGCTTTTTGAGTAGATATCGGGCGTTTCGCGCATGGTTTCCCCATGCTTTACCGCATAGGTATAATAAATACCGTCAAGGTCGCCTAAAACGCCTGCACGCCACACGCCCTTTTCGCACAGCTTCATGCAGAGCGTTTTATAAGGTGCGCCGTCAGTGCCGTTTTTGTAAAGGCGAAGCTCTATGCTTTTGGCATAGGGCGACCACACGGCGAACTCGGTCTTTTCCTTGGAGTACACCGCGCCAAGCTCGCCGCCATAGTAATATTTTCTGTCGGTTCCGTAAAAGCTGAGCTTTTCGTCCATGATGTCCTCCTTGCTATTCCTTGACCGAGCCGCCTGTAACTCCCTCAACGTAAAACCGCTGCATGATGATAAACAGCAGTCCTATCGGGATAGACACAAGCACCGCGCCCGCCGCAAACTGCGTGTAGTAGGTGCTGATAAACTCGCGTTCAAGCATTCTGAACATGCCAAGCGCAACGGTGTAGCTGTCATAATCTGTGCCACAGATTATACTTGGGAAGATATAATCTATCCACGGGGTCATGAAAGAGGTAAGCACTGTATACACGATTATCGGCTTTGAAAGCGGCAGAGTTATCTTGAAAAATATCTGCGACTTTGTTGCGCCGTCAAGGTACGCAGACTCGTCAACGGAGCGCGGGATAGTATCAAAAAATCCCTTTGCGATATAGTAGCTGAGCCCCGCGCCCGCGATATAAAACAGCGTCAGCGATACTAGCGGCTGCTGGAGCAGGTTCATTCCTTTTAGGATATAATACACCGCAAGCATAGACATAAATGCGGGGAACATTCCAAGTATAAGCGCTATATTCATCATCGGTTTTTTCATGCGGAATTTAAGTCTGCTCAGCGCAAAAGATACAGCAAGCACCATAGCGGTCGAGCCGATACAAGAGAACACCGCGACTGTCAGCGTATTGAAAAACCACCGCACAAAGTCGAATTGCTGTCCTCTCTGAAGAAGCTTCACATAATTGTTTACAGTATAGGATTTCGGGAAGAAATAGCTTGTATATGCTCCGGGTTCTTCACGAAAAGATATAAGGATTATCCATAAAAGCGGCAGTATCCAGATGATCCCGAGAACGGTCAAGAGGATATATGCGCCCGCGTTTCTCTGCTTCATCACATCGCCTCCCCACTGTAGGACTTTGTCCTTTTGAATGTTATGAGCGATATTGCGGAGCAGATCACGAATACCAGTATACCTATCACTGAGGCAAGGCTGTAGTCGCGCGAGTCTACAGTCAGCTTATACAGCCAAGTCACCAGCAGGTCGGTCTTTCCCGCCTGATAGTAGTCAAGCGTTGCAGGCGCGCCCCCTGTAAGAAAGTAGATAACATTGAAGCTGTTGATGTTGCCGATAAACTGCGTTATCAGATACGGCGCCGTAACATACAGCACATACGGCATGGTTATCTTTCTGAAGATAACTTGCGGCGGTGCGCCGTCAATCCTTGCTGCTTCATAAAGGTCTGCTGGGATATTGAGGAGTATTCCCGATGTTATCAGCATAGTGTAGGGGATACCTATCCAAAGGTTTACCAGTATCACCGTCACTCTCGCCCATGTCGGGTCTGTAAAGAACGGCAGCGGCTGAGAGATAAGCCCCCATTCCATCAAAAGCACATTCAGCGGCCCTGCTTCGGCTAATATATTCTTCATGACCAGCAGCGACACAAACTGCGGAACTGCAATAGCAAGCACGAACAGCGTTCTGAAAAAGCCCTTGAAGCGCACGCCCTTTCGGTTTATCAGCAGTGCAAGCGCTATCCCCAAAAAGTAGTTCAGAAACGTTGCAAATACCGCCCATACAAGCGTCCAGCCGAGAACGTGCCAAAAGGTCTCGCCAAGCATTGAGCCTGTTCCGAGAATGGTCTTGAAATTTTCAAGTCCTACCCAAGTGAAAAGATTTGCGGGTACCTGATGGTTGCGGTCGTAGTTAGTAAACGCGAGTGCGATCATATATATCAGCGGTATTACTGTAAACACCACGATACCGAAAGCCGGCAGAAACAGCAGTGTTTTATGAAAACCGCCGTCAAAAAGCTCTCGGCATTCCTCTTTGAACGAGGGCAGCTTTTTGCCGAGCTGTGCTGTTTTTTCGGCGAGCGCCGCGCTGCGTATATTCATCGCCCAAATCGCCGCAAAAGCGAACACTGCCGCACAGGACAATATTCCGTACAGCAGTATCAGCATTGAGTTGTCGCCGTTTTCTATAAGCACGTCTATTCCCAGTTCCTCGTCATAATACCAGCCGCGCTGTATCGTGCCGAGCGTTGGCAGCTTTTTTATATACTCCCAACCGAAAGACACGATAAACAAAACAAACCCTATCTCAGCCGCAAGAAACAGCAGTCCTTTTATTATCTGACCGCGAAAAAGATTTCCTGCTCCCATTATAACATAGGAAAGCTTTGTGCGCAAGCCGCCTTTGAAAAACGTCAGAAACAGCCACATGATGCCTCTGCCTATGGCTTTAGCGGCTTTTGCGATATTGCGTGGAATTGCAGCAAAAAACGCAGCTATGCCTTTGAAAAAGCTAAGCAAGCCTGTCCCTGCCTTATGCCAAAGCTTTTTGTACCATGGCAAAAGGAAGTAGTCCATTCTGTTCATTCAAACGCTTAGCCTCCCGCTACCGAGGACAGCGCCGTCTGAACGAAGCGGTCAAGCTTTTCCTGTAGGTTATTCTTTGTTACGTTGCCCGCAATAATGTCCTGTCCGAATGCTTCGGCTGGCTTCCAGAAGCTGCTCATCTGAGGAATGGACGCTTGAAGAGTTGAGTGCTTCAATTGCTCTGTCAGCGCTGCAACGGCAGGCTTTCCCGACAGCGCCTCGGTATCCTCGGACAGCGCTTTGTTTGCAGGCGCAAAGGAACGCTTTTCAAGCCTCAGCTTCTGATTGTCGTAGCTTATCAGCCATTCGGCAAGCTCCATCGCGTCGATAGGGACGTCTGTTTCGGAGTTTACGCCGATAAGCTTAAAGTTTGCCATACTGCCCATTTGTACGCTCTCGCCATTTGACAGTGTAAACTCGGGAAGCTTTGCTGTGCCGTAGTTTTCGCCGAGCGAGCTTTCTATCTCCTTTGAGTTCCATGTTCCCGATATCGCAGCGGCAAGGCTGCCGTCTGCAAAGCCTGATTTCACCATGCTGTCATCGAAATCCGCACCGAATTTCGCGTTATTTACAAGATCGATGATATATTCTCCTGCGAGAACTCCGCGCTCGCTATTAAAATCGCACTTTGTCGGGTCGGTACCGTCCTCGCCGAAAAGGGTACAGCCCGCGCCGAAGAAAAATCCTGCCTGATACCAGCCGTCATCAAGGTTCATCGCGAAATTTGTTTTGGTGTTGGGAATATCCTTTTGCATTATCGTATCAAGGCTTTGTACATCTTTGTCGCTCAGCTTTGACTTGTCATAGTACAAAAAATATGTGTCAGAAACAGCGGGATAGCCGTAAAGCTCGCCGTTCACTGTTGCTGCGCGCACAGCGTCCTCTGTGGAAGCCGCTTCAACATTTTCTCGGTTTTTTGTGATACGGTACAGCGCGCCCGCAGAAACAAGACTGCCTATCTGATCGGAAGCAAAGCTGAACACATCAGCTGCCGCGGACACGTCCTTTAAAATTTCGGTGGCGGCGTCAGCCTCGGATACCACGCCTAAGGTGAAGGCGTATTTTTTGTCGGGGTGCTCATCGGCAAATTCCTTGCACATTTCCATGAGCATATCCTGATCCTCCTGTGCGCCCCACACAGTAAGCTTTATTGTTTCGCCGCTGCCGCTCTGACCTGCTCCGGAGTTATCAGAGCCGCTGTTACCTCCACGGTTACAGCCCGTAAAAGCCGATGTCATCATGGCGAGCGCCATAACCGAAGCTGTCAGTTTTTTTATAGAAATACACATAATATCATTCCTCCCGAGGATATTGTGTGTATTTATTCTGCGCTTATTCAAACGGAAGTGATTTAAGTGAAAAATGCAAAAGCCGCCTTTGAATTATCGTCAAAAGCGGCTCTGATATTATTGTTTATTACAGCTCAACGGGCTTTATATGCCATATCTCGTCAGCATACTGCTGAATAGTTCTGTCGGAGCTGAACTTTCCTGCGCTGCAAACGTTCAGCCAGCATTTCTTTGCGAAAGCAAGCTCGTCACGGTAGTCAGCATTTACTCTGAGCTTTGCCTTTACATAGCTGTCAAGATCACCGAGGACGTAATAGTGATCGGGAACGTGCCAGCTTGCGCCCTCCATGAGAGCGAAATAAAGCTCACGGAACACCTTGTTTCCGCCATCGTTTACAGTTCCGTTGATAAGAGCGTCAAGCACACGCTTTATCTTCTCGTCAGCCTCTGTAACGCTTCTGGGATCGTACTTCGGCATGATGTCGGTAAGCTCCTCTACCTTTGCGCCGAAGATGTAGTTGTTCTCTTCGCCTGCCTCCTCAACTATCTCGACATTCGCGCCGTCCATAGTTCCGAGGGTAACGGCACCGTTCAGCATAAGCTTCATGTTGCCTGTGCCCGAAGCCTCTGTACCTGCTGTAGAGATCTGCTCGGAAACATCACACGCAGCAACAAGCTTTTCCGCATAGGAAACGCGGTAGTTGCTGATGAATACCACCTGAATAAGATCCTTTGTTGCGGGGTCGGAGTTAACGATATTAGCGATCTCGTTTATAAGCTTGATGATACCCTTTGCGCGGTAGTAGCCGGGAGCAGCCTTTGCGCCGAAGATATAAACGGTAGGAGTGAAATCCTTGATATTGCCGTCCTTGATCTCATAGTAGAGATACAGGATAGACAGTGCATTGAGAAGCTGACGCTTGTACTCATGCAGACGCTTGATCTGGATATCGAATATAGCGTTGGGGTTAATTTTAATGCCCTCGCTCTTTTCGATATACTCTGCAAGCTGAACCTTTTTCTCGTGCTTGATATCCATAAAGCGGCGCAGCACCTTTTCGTCGTCTGCGTACTTTTTCAGCTCAGCAAGCTTGTCAAGGTCAGTTATCCACTTATCCGAACCAAGCAGCTCGGTTATAAGCGCGGAAAGCTCACTGTTGCACAGCGCAAGCCATCTTCTCTGAGTGATACCGTTGGTCTTGTTCTGGAAGCGCTCGGGATAAAGCTCATACCACTCTTTCAGCACAGTGGTCTTTAACAGCT
>JAZNTS010000207.1:0-7290 GCA_045591905.1 Oscillospiraceae bacterium
CGGGCGATGTCCTCGCTGCCGTTGATAGCCTGAGAGTTCTTCTTGATCTCTGCAACAGCTGCGTCAACTGCCTTCTGCATACCCTTCTTAACTATCATGGGGTTTGCGCCTGCAGCGATGTTCTTCATGCCCTCGCGCACGAGTGCCTGTGCGAGCAGTGTCGCAGTTGTTGTACCATCACCTGCTGCGTCGTTTGTCTTTGTAGCAACTTCCTTTACAAGAGCCGCGCCCATGTTCTCAAAAGCGTCCTCAAGCTCGATCTCCTTAGCGATGGTCACGCCGTCGTTTGTGATGAGCGGAGAACCGTACTTCTTGGAGAGAACTACGTTTCTGCCCTTGGGGCCGATAGTGATCTTAACGGTATCTGCAAGCTTGTCAATACCTGCCTGTAATGCCTTGCGAGCTTCCTCGCCGTAAATAATGTCCTTAGCCATTGTGAGTTGTCCTCCTTGATAAACTATGTTGTTCGGTTGTGCGGCGGGGTGTCGGCAAGCCGTGTCCCTACCGTGTAAAAATTATTCTACTACTGCGAGAATATCGTTCTGGCGCACGATGGAGTACTCAACACCGTCAACCTTGACCTCTGTGCCTGCATACTTGCTGATAAGCACCTTGTCACCGACTTTTACGTTCATAACGATCTCCTTGCCGTCAACGTTTCCGCCGGGGCCTACTGCCACGATCTCTGCAATAGAGGGCTTCTCCTTTGCTGCTGCGGTAAGAATGATGCCGCTCTTGGTGGTTTCCTCTGCCTCAACCATCTTGATTACTACTCTGTCTGCTAATGGTCTGATTGTCATTGTATAGTTCCTCCTTAAATATTTTTAAGTGTTTTTATCGTTTTTAGCACTCTTTGTCATTGAGTGCTAAATATAATTTATCACGTTTTCAGTGAAATGTCAAGTGCTTTTTTAAAAAACAGGAAAATTTGCAGGTTTTTTTATTAATATTTTATGTCGAGTTTTGCCATACTATCCAATATCACAGCGCGTATTTCAGTATCTCCTCGCCGCTTTCAAGCTGCTTTATCACAAAAACGCCGTTTTCGTATATCATATAGCTGCGCGGATTTCCCTCCTTGGGGAGTGATACCGAGCCATCGTTAAGACAGTGTATTCCGTCCTTTTCAAAGGCTTTAAGCACATGGGAATGTCCGTTTATCAGCACATCGCCTTTTTCCAGCGGCGGCAGCGCGTCGGGGTTGTGGTGATGTCCGTGGGAGAGGAAAAAGCTTCTTCCGTCCACAAAAAGCACCGCATAGTCAGCGAGCACGGGAAACTCCAGCACCATCTGATCTACTTCGGTATCACAGTTGCCGCGAACGCACAGCAGCTCGTCCTTAACCTCATTCAGCATAGCGATTACTTTTTTCGGCGCATGACCGTCGGGGAGATCGTTTCTCGGCCCGTGATACAGTATATCGCCAAGCAAGCAGAGCTTTTCGGCATTCTCGCGCTTGTACGCCTCCAGCATTTTTTCGCAGTAAAGCGCAGAGCCGTGAATATCAGACGCAAACATAAGCTTCATATTGAAATATCCTCCTTTAAAAAATACCGCAAAGACCCAGCACAAGGTCGGTTATGTACGCCGCTGCGCAAGCGCTCACCGCTACTGTCAGCAGACCGCGTTCAAAATACGCAAGCACTACCGAAACGACAAGTCCCACAACAGAGCTTGCTATTGCCGCCGCGCTGTCGCCGCAGGCTGTGAATACAGCGGGTATCGTCATGGCGCTCAGCACCGCATACGGCACATAATAAAGAAAATTCAGCGCAAACTTAGACTTTATCTTTTTTCTGAACACTGCAAGCGGCAGCATTCTTATAAGATACGTCACGACCGCCATGACCGCAACGCTTATAACGAGATATAATGTATGCTCATTCATCTTCGGCTGCCTCCCCTATATCCTGCGGGAACAAAGCCGCACCAAGCGCTGCCGCGATAACGGTGCAGATTATCACCGAAACGCCCGAGCTTATGTAAGAAAACACAGGAACATATTTAATGATACAGCTCAGCGCACAGGCTGTCACCGCAACCATAAGTATTCCTCTGCTCTTTTTGGCGGGAGGAATGACGATTGCAATAAACATTCCGTAGATAGCTATTCCGAGCGCCGCCTGAATGCTTTCGGGCAGCACCGCTCCAAGCAGAGCGCCCGTTGCCGTGCCCGCCGCCCAGAATATATACGGCAAAGTGATAAGCCCGTACATATATCGCGGAGCTATCTCAGCCTTTTGTCCCGAAGCAACCGCGAATATCTCATCAGTAATGCCGAATGAGCTGATTATTCTGTGAGGAAGAGTGTATTTTTTTGAAAGCTTCTGCGACAGCGATATTCCCATAAGCGCATAACGCATATTTATGATAAGCTGTGCAAGCGCCATTTCGATATAGCCGCCGCCCGCAGCGATTATGCTGACTCCCTGCACCTGCCCCGCAGATGTAAGATTTGTCATTGAAATGAGTATTGCCGCTATTGGCGGAATACCCATTCCCACTGCCGTTATGCCAAACGTAAAGGACACCGAAAGATATCCCAGCGCTATCGGCAGTCCGTCGCGAAGCCCTTTTTTATATGTAAGCTGTTTAGTGTCGGACATTGTTTTCTCCTAAGTCTTGTTCTGTTTTTTAGGCATTTTGCTGTAACCCAACTTATTAATTGTACCATATTCCCCTTGTTTTTTCAATATAATTCACAAATTTTCGCTCTGCTATTGAAATTCAAAGCGATTTTTGTTACAATATTTACAAGTATTGTTTAAAGGAGTTTTAATATGGAATTAAATGCTTTTACCGTCGCGGCGTTCATAATCTATGCGCTCATAATTCTTGCGATAGGTATCTATTCGTACAAAAAATCAAAGAGTATGTCCGACTACTTTATCGGCGGACGCTCGCTCGGTCCGTGGACTACAGCTATATCCGCACAAGCGTCTGACATGAGTGGTTGGCTTCTGATGGGTCTGCCCGGCGCTATCCTTGTGGGCGGTCTTACCGAATCATGGATAGCAATCGGTCTTTTCCTCGGCACATACCTCAACTGGAAGCTGATCGCATCTCGTCTGCGCAGAATGTCCTACGCGGCAGGTGACGCTATCACTATCCCTGAGTATCTTCAGAAGAGATTTTTCACAGAAAGCCCTGTGGTGCGTCTTGTGTGCGCGGCAATAATCTTCGTATTCTTCCTCGTGTACACCGCTTCAGCGTTCAGCGCAGGCGCAAAGCTGTTCAACTTCGTGTTCGGCACAGACTACACCCTGTCGCTTACGATAGGCGCTCTGATAATCATTTCCTACACATTCCTCGGCGGCTTCTTTGCTGTTTGCTGGACTGACCTTATCCAAGGCATACTGATGTTCGTTGCACTTGTTATCGTGCCGTTTGCGGCGCTTGCTGCCGTTCCCAATATTTCTGCTGTGGACTTCCCTGTTGCCGATATAAACGGCGTTATCGTGGAATATTACACAAGCTTTATCCAGAACAGCAACGGTTCTTTCGCATGGCAGACCATCGTATCGGGTCTTGCATGGGGTCTTGGCTACTTCGGTATGCCCCATATCCTCGTAAGATTTATGGCGATCAAATCCAGCGATATGATAAAGAAATCCCGCCTTATCGCGACCATCTGGGTAGCTGTCACACTGGTTGCCGCAGTTCTGGTCGGAGTTGTGGGCTATATCTATCTCAACTCCCCCGAAAACGCAGAGCTTCTTGCAAGCTTCAACGCTCTCGGCGACTCGGAGAAAATATTCATGTTCCTGTCGTCTTCTCTGCTTCCCGCGCTGTTTGCAGGCGTTATCCTCTCCGCGATACTTGCCGCTATCATGAGTACGGCTGACTCACAGCTTCTTGTAACTGCGTCTGCTGTCACAAACGATATGTTCAAGATATTTAAGAAGAACGCTTCCGACAAAACGCTTATGTGGGTAAGCCGTCTTACCGTTATCGGTATTTCCGTCATCGCTTATCTTATCGCGCTCGACCCCAACAGCTCTGTTATGGGACTTGTTTCATACGCATGGGCAGGACTTGGCGCGGCATTCGGCCCCGCAATGCTGCTGTCGCTGTTCTGGAAGCGTATGACTATCTGGGGTGCGGTCGCAGGCGCCGCTGTCGGCGGTATCTCCGTAGTCGTTTGGGAGATGGTTCCTTTCTTCGGCTACAAGGCTTTGGAGAACGGCGCATCGGCTGCTCTTACGCTTTCCACCGAAACAGGTATATACTCGCTGCTGCCCGCATTTGCACTTGCACTTGTAGCTGTCGTAGCAGTATCACTTATTACAAAGGTAGATAAAGCAAAGGTTGAGGAGCTTTTCAAAAAGGTTGAAAGCACAACTGTTGATTCTATCGCTGCAAAGGCAGAATAAGATATTAACTTAATAAAACTTAGCGCCATTACGAAAGTGATGGCGCTTTTTTGCGTACTATGCCCATTCACTAATATACAGGTATCTGCATACAATATGTCAAAGTGAAACGGAGGTACGTTATGGACAACAGATTTCTATTTTTAGGCGGCGACCGTCGGATAATATATGCTGCTGCGGCTATAGCCGCAAGGCGAAAGGTATCGGCATTGGGACTTAGCGGCAAATTCGCCGCACCCGAAGGAAAATACGGTAACATCGTGCTTCCGCTTCCCTTTTCCCGTGAGGAGGGGCTGATAAACGCTCCGATGTCGCAATCGGCTCTGCCGCTGTCGCTCATCGCAGAGTTTGCCGCGCAGGGCGCAGCGGTGTATGCAGGCGGAGTATCCAAAGAGCTTGTGCAGCTTTGCGAGCTTCATGGTCTGCGGCTTGTTGATTATTATGCACAGGAAACCTTGACGCTGAAAAACGCCGAGCTTACTGCGGAGGCAGCCTGTGCGCTGCTGATACAAAACACTGAATATTCGCTGAGCGGTGCTGATGTAATTGTCACAGGCGGCGGCAGAATAGCGCTTATGCTTGCGCGGCTTTTACGGTGCTTTGGCGCACAGGTAACCGTCTGTGCAAGAAATGCGGTACAGCGTGCAAAAGCTGAGGCAGAACATCATCGTGCCGAGGACTTGGCAGCGTTGCCCTTGCTTTGCGCAAAAGCCGATATTACGGTAAACACCGTCCCTGCCGCGTTGTTCACAGAACAGGATTTTCGCGCAATGAAAGCGGGCGCGGTATTTATGGAGCTTGCAGGTGTTAAGCCATCGCACGAAGCGGAATACGCAGACCGCTACGGTATAAGATACGTTGACGCGGCAGGACTTCCGGGAAAGCTATCGCCTAAGACTGCGGGCGAGGCTATATCCGAGGCGATACTCGCGGATAATAAATAGCAAACCAATCGGAAAGGAGGTTTCCGCACGTGCGGCGTCACAAGCTGTACTGCGGAATTTATATATGACCGATGTCACAAAGCTGTCGGGGCTTAGAATAGGGGCGGCGATATGCGGCTCTTTCTGCACCTTTGAAAAGGTGTTCAGACAATTAGAGGAGCTTACCGCCATGGGCTGTGCGGTAACTCCCATAATGTCATACAATGCATACAATCTCAATACAAGGTTCGGCGAGGCGAAACAGCACGCCGCACGGCTTCGTGAAATAACAGGCAGAGAGGTTATCTGCGACATAACGACCGCCGAGCCGATAGGTCCAAAAAAGATGTTTGATGTGCTGTTGGTTGCTCCATGCACGGGCAACACATTGGCAAAGCTTGCGTCAGGAATCGTAGATACTCCCGTGTGCATGGCAGTAAAAAGTCATTTGCGCAATCAGCGCCCTGTGGTGATCGCAGTATCGACAAACGACGCGCTTTCGGGTGCTGCTAAAAACATCGGAACACTGCGCAATTACAAAAACTTCTATTTTGTACCTATGCTTCAGGACGACTGCGCCACAAAGCCCTTTTCTATGATAGCTGATTTCACACGCATACCGCAGACGATAGAAGCGGCTATGGAGGGTATGCAGCTTCAGCCGATCTATGTAACTGCATAACCGAAAACGAGGGGCACTCGCTCCTCGTTTTTGTAATATTGCCTCGGACAAGCGCATATGCTTCATTGAGGTGATCTTATGCACGAGCTTTTGACGGACAAGGAAGCACAGGAGCTGCTCTCAGGCAGATTATACATAATGGACAGAACATCGGGTGCAGTGCAGCCAAGCCAAATCAGCACAGACGAAACACTTCCCTCAGAAGAAGATACAACAGCGGACAAGCCCGAAGCAATAGAAGATACAGGCCCGATTATCGCAGAGCTTGATCATTCGGCGCGCCGTTCAAGAATAGAACATAGGATTTACGGGTATGCTGCCGCGGCTTTTTTCGGCATTGTTATCGGTATTGCGATAGCATTGTTTTTTCCGATTCAAGGCGCAGATCCATCTTTATCAGTTTCCGCTGAAAGCGAGGGCGGCTTTATGGGTGCGCTTTTGCGCAGACTGTCACAAGTCGGAATTTTTCTGCTTGGCGAGTATATCTGCGGATATTTCGCAGCGGGCGGCATGATCGTTTGGCTTGCTCCATTTGTTTTCGGACTTGGTGCAGGATTATCCTCTGCGGGTATCTGCGCCTCAGGCGGCTCGGCTTGGGTGATACTTCCTAATCTGCTTTATACAACAACGCTTACTGTCGGCGCAAACGCCTCAGCGGAATTTTCGCAGCTTCTGTTAAGCCTTATAGAGGGCAAAAGCTCCTCGGTGGTATTGCGCGGCAATACAGCCGGAGCTTACAATCTTCGCTTCGGTGTGCTGCTTATATTCATTCTTACAGCGGCGCTGATAGAAGCCGCTTTTAAAGCCGCATAAAAAAACTCCCGAAGCTTTATAACTTCGGGAGCTTTTCAAAATATCAATACTTAGCTCAAGGTCAAGTAGAACGCATTACCTCTATAGCCATATCTGTAACTACCGGAAGAACAACCATTTGTTTTAAGGTCGGTAAACACCTGATTGCCTTTATTATCCACAAGGGTATACAAAGCAGCCTCACAGCCGTCACAGTATATCTCGGTTGTGTAGATACCCTTCTTGTAATTTGCAGCCGCCTGCTTGATAAGTGCATTATATGCGGCAGTGGCATTTGAATAAAGGGTTATGCCCATAGCGTTGTAGTAGTTGTATTCGTCTGCTGTGCAGTTAGGAACATCGTGATTACAATCAATAACATGAGTTTCACAGATCTCCTTAGTTGTAAGACCAAAGTATGTATAACTGCACACGGGGTCACCGCCTGTGGGGTCGTCAAATGTAACATCGAACTGATACCAGTCGCCGTCAAGCTTTACCGCAGTCCACATATGAGAGC
>JAZNTS010000208.1:0-12816 GCA_045591905.1 Oscillospiraceae bacterium
GACTTATGGGCGCGGCTGTGTTCGTGCTGTATGATATATTCCTCGGGCTGTTTGAGCCGTTTTATGAAAAGGTGATGAAGCCCAAGATAGCAAAGATGATGAAATAAAGGATTTACGGATATACTAAAATAAAACGATAAAAGGAGAGAACGACATGGCTGAAAGGATACCTCAGCGCAGCGAGGTCGCTGCCCAATACAAATGGAACATAAACGACATCTATCCCACTGACGAGGCGTGGGAGAGCGATCTTGAAAAGGCAAAGGCTGCAGCGGAAAAGATATCGCAGTATAAGGGCGAGCTTTGCAAGTCCGCTGAAAAGCTGCTTGAATATATGCGCTATGACGACGAGCTTACTGTGTTGCTTGAAAACCTCATAAATTACGCGCAGCGCAAGAGCGATGAGGACACCCGCGAGGCGAAATATCAGGATATGGTCAGCCGTGTTGAGGTGGTGTTGGTGGATATCAGCGGCGCAGCGGCATTCGTTACTCCCGAGATACTCTCTATCCCCGATGAAACGCTTGACAGCTTTTATAAGACTTGCCCCGATATGGAGCTTTACCGCCTGTGTTTAGACAGAGTACGTATCAGACGTGAGCATATCCTCAGTGAAAACGAGGAGAAGATAATGGCGCTTGCAGGCGAGATGACAGGCTCTCCCGATACGATATTCTCGATGTTCAACGACGCAGACCTTAAATTCCCCGACGCTGTTGACAGTGATGGCAATACGCATCAGGTGACCCACGGCAGCTTTATACCGCTTATGCAGAGCGGTGACAGAACGCTTAGAAAGTCTGCATTCGAGTCGCTGTATCACGTTTATGAGGCTTATAAGAACACCTCTGCTGCAATTCTTGCATCGCAGACAAAGTGCCTTAATTTCCGTGCAAAGGCGAGAAAATACAGCTCCACACTTGAAGCGGCGCTTTCGGGAAATGAGGTTCCTGTTTCGGTATACAAGCAGCTTATCGAGGCTGTCAATAATAATCTTTCCTATATGCACCGCTATGTAAGGCTTCGCAAAAAGCTGCTCGGTGTTGACGAGCTGCACGCATACGACCTTTATTGTCCAATAGTCAAGGACGTGGATTTTGAGATACCTTTCGAGCAGGCAAAGCAGGAGGTCTTTGAGTCTTTGAAGCCTATGGGCGAGGAGTATCGCAAAATATATACTGAAGGCTGTGAAAACGGCTGGATAGACGTTTATGAAAACGAGGGCAAGCGCAGCGGCGCTTATTCCGCGGGCGCGCGAGTACACCCATTTGTGCTGCTCAACCATAAGGACACGCTGAATTGTGAGTTTACGCTTGCTCATGAGATGGGTCATGCTATCCACTCTTATCTTTCCAACAAAACTCAGCCTGTGTGCTATGCGGATTATGTTATCTTTGTGGCAGAGGTAGCGTCTACCTGCAACGAGAGTCTGCTCATGCAGCATCTTTTAAAGACTACTACCGACAAAAAGCGCCGCGCTTATCTTATAAACTACTTCCTTGAGCAGTTCCGCACAACGCTTTACAGACAGACGATGTTTGCGGAGTTTGAGCTTATGATTAACGAAAAGACCGAGAACGGCGAGAGCCTTACAGCGGATATGCTGTGCGAGCTTTACCGCGGTCTTAATCTGAAGTATTACGGTGAGGATATCGTCATTGACGCCGAGCTTGACATGGAGTGGGCGCGTATCCCGCATTTCTACTACAATTATTATGTTTATCAGTATGCAACGGGCTTTTCTGCGGCTATTGCACTGTCGCAGCGTATCTTAAACGAGGGCGAAACCGCCGTTAAGGACTACATCGGCTTCCTCAGCGGAGGCTGCTCAAAGGACCCCATTTCGCTGCTCAAGGGCGCAGGCGTGGATATGAATTCCGCAAAGCCTGTGAACGACGCGCTGAAGCTGTTCAACGAGCTTCTTGACGAAATGGAAGCGCTGATGGACTAAGCCATGACGACATTGGAATTGGGCTTGCATGATACCGTAGAGCTTGCAAAGCGCTTGGGCGGCAGATTTTGTGTACTGGACAGCGTTCTGCGCTGCGTTTGCGGCGGAGATATCGTGAAAGAGGGAATGCAGCTCAGCGATATGCTTCATGAGCATCTGCGGCTTCCTGTAAAGAGCTTTGCAGAAAGCACATTTACTCATGACGGGCATTTTTACTGTGCAAGGGTGTATTCGCTGTCAGACATCAGCGAGTATTATCTTTGCGAGGTGCTTGGTCAAAGCGAGGCTGTTTCAATAATGGAAAAGACCGACGGCGCGGTGGAGCTTCTTTCCCTGTGCAGCTCTATGGACTATGGCCTTAACGAGATGCATGACAGCATAGAGATTCTTCGCTGCACGCTTCGCGATAATGGCGATATGGAAAAGTTTTTGTCTGTGTGCGGCTTTGAAAGAAGTCTTATGCGGCTGTCTGCTTCGGTGAAAAATCTCACGGAATATTCACGGCTCATGTATGCGCCGCCCGAAAGGGTGCTTTTTGACGCGGAGCATTTGTGTGAAAAGCTCACTGAGCGCTGTAATGCTGTGTTGGCTAAGTGCGGCAGATATATCGAGATATACGGCGAGGGAAAAGGTATATACATCTGCGCCGATGGCAGACAGGCGGTGATCGCGCTTGCAAATGCTATTCAGAATGCCCTGCTGTATTCTCCGAAAGACACTGTGCCGCGACTTACTGTGCGCCGTTTGGACAGCAGGACTGCCGAGATTGCGGTCGTGAACGAGGATATAATGTTCACCCGAGAGGATTTCAGCGGCGCGATGGATTTTGCGTATCAGCGCGCGGGCTGCGGGCTTGCTGTGATAAGGCGTTTTGCGGAGCTTTCGCACGGTTCATGCGAGCTTGTGAGAAAGGACGGAATCGCAAGCTTTACGCTGAAGCTTCCTCTAGCTACTGAGGCAGAGGTCGCAGACTTCCGTCTGGAGGAGCCTTTGACATTCGAGCATTTCAGCGCAAGCAATATCGTGGAGGTGCTTATCGGCTATGCCGCAGACCTCTTTGTATAAGGCTCTGCGCTGTGATGAAAATGACAGGAAAAATTCAGTGCATTGTCACATTTCCATCATAAATAAAGGGTAAAATATTTTACAGCAAAGCAATATTTTCGGCGTTCCTCTGAACTGAATAAAGGAGGAACGCTGTTTTACAGGAGTGATAATATGTACAAGATACTTATCGTTGACGATGAGGAGCATATCCGCGAGGTGCTTAAAGAGTACGCCGAGTTTGAGGGGCACGAGGTGTATGAGGCGTGCGACGGTATGCAGGCAGTCGAGATGGCAAAGCAGACAGACTACGACATCATTGTTATGGACGTTATGATGCCGAAGCTTGACGGCTTTTCCGCCTGCAAGGAGATCCGCAAGCTTAAAAATACTCCTATGCTGATGCTTTCGGCGCGCGGCGAGGAGTATGACAAGCTTTTCGGCTTTGAGATAGGCGTTGACGATTATGTAGTAAAGCCATTTTCTCCTAAGGAAGTAATGGCACGTGTGAACGCCATCATCAAGAGAAGCGCAGCGGGTGGTACTGCCGAAAACGCCGAAGCCCTGCGTTTTGAGGGACTGGAGATAAACTTCACGTCGCGCGATGTTTACATTGACGGCGAGAAAGCAAGCCTTACTCCTAAGGAATACGACCTGCTGTTTTATCTTGTGCGCAACAAGAATATAGCGCTCACAAGAAACCGCCTTTTAGAGGAAGTGTGGGGCTATGATTTCTTTGGAGATGACCGCACGATAGATACTCATATCAAGATGCTGAGAAACAATCTCGGCCCTTACCGCAAGTTTATCGTAACGCTGCGCGGCATGGGCTACAAGTTTGAGGTGTAGTATGAAAAGCTTCTTAAGAAGCATAAAGCTACAGGTTTGGCTGCGATTTGAGATAGTGGTCGCGGCGATGCTTGTGCTGACATATTTTTTCCTTGTGGCGATGTTCTCTGTTTTTTACGAGTGGATGAAAGTCGAGGAGATAGACCGCTCGCTGGATACCATTCAGAAAAGCTGGAATGCGGGTGAGATCGATATAGCGCGCACCATTGAGGGCGTGGCGCTTGAGAATAAGATGTATATCGAGATATACTTCCCGCGTGAAAACAGGAGTATTCCGTTTAACAATATCGGAGGAGCGCTTACCTTTGCGGGAATATCCAAGAGCGAATACTGCAAGGCGGTCATGGACTCCGACACAGGCATAGTATATAGGCGTTTTCGGGATATCAGAGAGAATAACATAGCGCTTATGGTGTGCTCCTATGTCGGAGCCGACAAGAGCGCCCCCGACGCTTATATTTTCATGAGCACCTATTTGCAGCCGCTTGGAACAACTCTTGAGATATTCAAGCGAATGTTTGGCTTGGTTTCCTTGGTAACGGTCGTTCTGACGTTTCTGATATCCATATTGTTTGCCACAAAGATAGCTTCGCCCATTATAAGAATGAACAAAGCCGCAAAGCAGCTTCCGCAGGGTAAATACGACTATCCCGTGAGCGAAAGGGATTTTGCGGAGATAAAGCAGCTTTCTGAAACGCTTCACCATGCTTCGGGCGAGATAGCCAAGACAGACGGACTGCGCAAGGAGCTTATGGCGAACATCTCGCACGATCTGCGCACGCCGCTGACGATGATAAAGGCTTATGCGGAGATGATACGCGACCTTTCGGGCAACAATCCCGAAAAACGTGAGCGTCACATCAAGGTAATTATAGACGAAACAGACAGGCTGTCCTCGCTTGTGAACGATATTCTTGACCTGTCAAAGCTGGAGGCAGGCGTAAGCGAGCTGAAAGTTGAACGTTTCAATTTTGGTGAGCGCTTAAAAAGCGTTGTAGCGAGATTTGATATCATGCGTGAAAAAGAGGGCGTATGCGTTGAGCTGAACGGCGGCTCAAATATTCCGATAGACGCAGACCCTGTGAAGCTTGAGCAGGTTGTTTATAATCTTATCAACAATGCTGTCACCTATGTAGGAAGCGACAATATCGTAAATGTGCGGCTGTACCGTACTGTAAACGGAACTGTTCGTTTTGAAGTCACCGACCGCGGCGATGGTATCTCCCCCGAGGAGCTTCCTTATGTTTGGGATAGGTACTATCGCGCAAACGACCCCACGGCTACTCATAAACGTGCAAAAATGGGCAGCGGTATCGGTCTTTCGATAGTGAAAAATATACTGGAGCTGCATGGCTTTGTCTACGGTGTGAACAGCGTCGTGGGAGAGGGAAGCACATTCTGGTTTGAAGCGCCCGACCCGTTAGCCGCTGTAGCGCCGCAGGAAAAGCCGCCGTCACGATTCGGTAAGCTCATAGACAGAAAGAAACAGCAATAAAAACAGCCGCTTTTGATATTGATGTCAAAAGCGGCTTTGCAGGTAAAAGATATGAAAAAGATAATGGTGATAGGTTGCCCCGGAAGCGGCAAAAGCACGTTTTCAAGAGCGCTTCACAAAAGAACAGGTATTCCGCTTTTTCATTTGGATATGATGTATTGGAATCCTGACAGAACAACTGTTGAGAGGTCTGTTTTTCGTGAACGGTTGTCAAATGCAATTCAAAAAAACGAATGGATCATTGACGGTAATTATGGCTCTACGATAGAGTTAAGATTGCAAGCGTGCGATACGGTCGTTTTTTTGGACTATCCGCCGAATATATGTCTTAATGGCATCATGGAAAGAAGAGGCAAGGCGCGCACCGATATACCGTGGATAGAGAATGAAAACGAAGAAGATGTAGAGTTTATTGAGTTTGTAAAAAGCTTTAATTCTCAGAGCCGACCTGAGATAATTGCGTTGTTAGAGAAATATTCTGACAAAGATATTATTGTTTTTAAAAACAGAGATGAAGCAGATGATTTTTTGAATCAAATATAGCGATAGATCTCTATTAGATTCATAAAAAACCCGTGAAAAACTTCACGGGTCATTTTATTGCAAGGTTTAGATTTCCTCATAGGTCATCGCAAAAATTTCCTTTTTTACAACATAGATATCCCTTGTATCATTTTCTGCGCAGCAGAGCATATCGCCGCGCACTCCCGCCATGTAGGACTCATAATCCCAGCGGGTGAATACCTTTGTGAATTTTTGCAGCGGCCTTGCGAGAATGACTGCGCCCTCGCCCGAATAGCACTTTTTGGCGTACGGCATAAGTCTGCATATCCTTGCTTCCGACAGGTTGATAAGTGAGGGGGAATATTCAAATGAACGCTCAAAATGCTCATCAGTAGCTGTATAGCGGCTTTCGAACACCTGTTTTTCAGTGGGGTATACCTCGCCTGTTATGCCTATCATGATATAGGTGTTATCGTTGCAGGTGATAAAAACGTCGCCCTCAAGCGTTCTGATCTTGCACTGAGTTCCTGCCGCAAACACATCGGTAGACTTAAGCCAACCGTATTCGCCTTTCTTTTTGCGGTAGCGGCGAAGCTGTTCGGTATTTGCAGGCTTGTCGGTGTAGCGCACCACGTCATAGCCCTTGTAGTATTCGTCCATTCTTTTGCGGAGAAAGCTTTCGATGTCGCCCGAATATTCTCTATTCAGCCTTTCGACGCTTATAAATCCGCCTGCCTTGTTGAAGTGTCCGCCGCCGTTTCCTACGCCGTCTGTCAGAAAAGCGGCAAGCTCGTTTGCGGCGACCTCTACAGTACAGCTTCTGACTGACACCTTGTAGCCGCCCGAGCATTCGTTGTAGATAACGCAGGTATCAATACTATCCACCTGTATCACAAAATCGCCGATAACTCCGAGGATATTCGGGTCGCACGGCTCGGAGCTTACGATAGCGGAGCGGTATTCTTCTATGTAGTTGTTATTGGTTATCGCAATACCCGCGGTTTCAAGCTCGGATATGCTGAAATTTGCATATCTGAATCTCGAAATGAGATCCTTGTCATACTGCATGAAATCCACCATATCGCGGTCGAGCGGGTGACTGATCTCAGATAGCTGACCGCTGTCCATGTAAAGCCCGTAATACAGCGCAGTTGCTATACGCACGTCCTCGTTTACATCAAAGCCCTCTGCTGTAAGCATGGAGTAGCAGATAGTGGAGCAGCTTACAAGATGGCTGCGTATCTCAGCCATATCATCGGACTGCTTGCCTGTCGCATGGTGATCGATCATAGCTACGTTTTGCGCGTCGAAATGCTGCACGTTGCCCTGACCGTATTGACAGTCGGCAGTTATCAGCAGCTCAGGGTCGTCAAGCTCCTGCACATATTCCAGCGGAATACCCAGTTCCGATATCATAAGCTTCATGTTGCTTTTGCTGATAATATTCTTGCCGCTGTATATAAGCCTTACGTTTTTGCCGCGGCTTTCAAAATATCTGTACAGTGCATATCCCGAGCCGACCGCGTCTGCGTCGGGATTGTCGTGTACTTGAATTACTATTTCATTGAAGCGTTCTAAATCAGATAATCTCATAAAGCTCTCCCGAATTATTCCGCAACGATCATGCCGCTGCTGAGATCGATCGTCATTGCAGGACGTATGCCAAAGCCCTCAAGACCAACGCTCTCACTTGAGATCTTGCCGCCGTAAAGGCTGTTTGTTACTGTGTGAGCTTCGCATACAGTGTCGGCGTCTGTGCTGCGCAGCCACCAATAATGCGTATTTACACTGTACTCATTAACATAAAGCTGATACCATGCGGACATATCCTGTTCCACAGCAGCGTCAGTAGGTCTGCCGTACTTGCTTACGTCAGCTTCTACCATCCATTCAAGCTCCTCTTCTGAGAGCAGGAACACTCTGTCATTGGTGACAGTGCCGTTTGTTTCAACGTTTGTAGTGAGTATCACAGCAAGCTCCGTCTTGCTGAAGTCGCTGAGGAAGCCTTTTTCCGTATCGTAGGCGTTTGTCAGCTCGGACATCGCACCGAGTGACGGCGGCTGATCGTTATATGTAACATACTCTCTGTCGGAGTTAAGCCATGTTCTGATGTTGGAAAGCTCCCAGCGGTTGTCGCCGCGGATAAGACGCATTTGCTCATCGGTGAGCGCCGAGGTATCCTCAGACCAATAGTAGTTGCCGTCAAGATAGTTGTATTTTCCGCCCTCGGCAGCGTCAAAGCATTTCATAGTAAGTATCCTGTCGGCAATAACAATCGCCGAGTTTCCATCGTCGGAGAACTTTATGATACGCCATTCTATCGGCTCGTCGTTGTATTCGCCGAGCACTATCGTATCACCGAGAGCGAAGCGTTCTGCGGGCACAGGCTCAGAAACGACAGGCTTTTCAGAGGTCGTTGTCTGCGTTGCTGATGTTGTAGTTTGCGTAGTTGCAGATGTGGTTGTTGATGCTGTGGTGGCGGAGGTAGTTGTCGAAGATGCAGTGGTTGCCGCGGTAGTCGCAGAGGTCGTTGCAGGCTCGGTCTGTGTAGTGGCTGAAGTGCTCTGCTGTGTTGCGGGCGGAGCTTCGTTGCTTTCTACAGCGGAACTGCTTGTCGGCTCGGAAGCTTCGGGCAGACTGCTTTGTGTATCGTCGCGGTTCAGCAAGCCGAAGCCTATGACTGCTCCGACGATGCACAGCACAACTGCTACAGCAACTACAACAACGGTCACAATAACGGCAGGCTCACGCTTGTTTTTTTTGTCTATATTGTATTTCTGCGCAGGCTCTGTCAGAGGTATTTCCTCGGACTGCGTATCTTTATTGTCCCGTCTGTTTGCAAATTCGTTTATACAAGCTGTGATGGTGCTGTAGTCCTCACCTGATGTTGTGTTGAGCCACTGGTGCGTCATAAGGAAGTATTCCATAGACTTGCTAAGCTTCACGTCCTCAAGTTTATACACCATAATTGCGATCTTCTTGCTTACCGCGCGTTCTATCTCGCGCAAAACGTGTGGTGAGCTGTTAGCCTTTTCCGACAGCAGCAGAAGCATCACGTCACTGCTGTCTATTCCGTTTATGATCTCCTCTGCATATTCATGACCCGAGCGTATATCGCGCGGTGCGAGGAAGCATTTGTGTCCTTCTTTTTCTATATATCCGCATATCTTTTCGGCTTCAGCGGAATTTTCCGAAGAATGTGATATAAAAACGCGCATTATTATCCCTCCGTGCGTTGTTTCCCAATACTGAAATATATTTTAGCATATTTTGCGAAAGTTTGCAATACGCTGTTGAATTTATTTCCGTCAGACTTCTTTGCAGTAAAAAGCCCGAGAATGTTTATAATCTCGGGTCTTTGTTATTTATCCTCTTTGTAGCCCCAGCGGTCTATGTTGGCCTTTCGCATAGCACCGAAGATACGCTGCTTTATGCCCTTGTCTTCGTGCTCCATCTTTGCGAGCATTTCCTTTGTCGTCTGTCGTGTTGTAGCCTTGTCGGCGGGACATTTTGACTTCACCACTTCAAAATTATTGCGTCTTGCGCAGGACATCACCGCGTATTCGGGCGCGAACACCAGCGGTCTTATCATAGTGATATCCTTGCGCGAGAGGTAGGATATCGGTGCAAAACAGCCGATCCTGCCCTCCTTGAAAAGGTTCATCATGAACGTTTCGATGGCGTCGTCGTTGTTGTGACCGAGCGCAATCTTGTTGCAGCCGAACTGCTTTGCCGTGTCATGCAGCGCGCCGCGGCGCATCTTTGCGCACAGCGAACAGGGGCTTTGCTCCTTGCGGATATCGAACACTATCTCAGCGATATCGGTGCGCAGCAGGTGAAACTCCACGCCGAGGCTGTCGCACAGCCTTTCAACTGCGGAATAGTCGCCGTCCTCGTTGCCAAAACGCGGGTCGAGCGTTATTGCGACTATCTCGTATTTTTTCTCGTAAAACCGCCTCATGTGCGCCAGTCCCGCCAGCAGCACAAGGCTGTCCTTGCCACCCGAAACGCCCACTGCGATGCGGTCGCCGTCCTCAATAAGGTCAAATTCCTGACAGGCGCGTCGGATATAGCCAAGTATTTTTTGCATAGCTCGCCTTTCGTTTGTAATATCTTATCGTTTTAACATTCGTATTACCATTAGCGTTAAGAAAGATTTGAAATCCTCGTACTCTCTTTCTTCTCCATGATTGTTTCTCACAATTTTTCCCGTACTTTTTGAAAAACAAAGGCGTTCTCCATCACCGATAAGTTCACCTATCACAACGAGATCATCAAACAGTTCGTTTTTTACTTCCAGAGCATTAAGGCTGTAAAAACGCACTAAACTATCTCGAATGACAGCGCCGTTTGAAAATCTCAGCCAATCCTTGTAGCTTTCAGGAAGCTTTATTCCGTTTTCATTTTCCCAAGCCGCAAGCGCTTCTTCAGAAGCAGGCTCACAAAACATAAAGGTATATTCTTCGTGAAGCTCTTCGCAGATGCCAACAAGCTCTGTTATCTCATGAGTAAGACTGTTGTTTGGTATATTGGGAATGTTCATGTTTTCGCTTCTCCTTATTGCATCACCAGCAGCACATTTGCATGAGCGCCGATACCTCTGCCTGCAAGCCCGAGCCCCTCCTCGGTGGTGGCTTTAACGCTGATCTTGCCAATGTCACAGTTGAATGCGGAGGCGAGGTTGCCGCGCATTTCGGGGATATACGGGGAGAGCTTAGGCTCCTCGGCGATTATCGTTATATCGAGATTGCCGAGGGCATAGCCGCGCTCCAGCATACGCGAATTTACCTCCATCAGCAGCATCATGCTGTCAGCGTCTTTATATTGCGGGTCGCTGTCGGGGAACAGCTTGCCGATATCTCCGAGCGCAAGCGCGCCGAGTATCGCGTCCATCAGTGCGTGTACCGCAACGTCTGCGTCAGAGTGCCCGAGCAGACCGTATTCGCACGGTATCTCAGCGCCGCAAAGCACCAAGCGTCTTTCTAGAGCAAACTTGTGAACATCATAGCCGTGACCTATTCTGATCATGCTTTACACCGTCTTTCTGTTATGGTATATTGAGCTTACCGCCGCGAGGTCGTCGGGGCGGGTTATCTTCATGTTGCAGCAGGTCATCTCGGTTATATGCACCGAACCGCCGCATCGTTCAATCAGCGCGCTGTCGTCGGTGAGAGTCTCCGCTTCGCTGCCGAGCTTTTCAAGACATTCAAGATACAGTTCCTTTTTGAATGCCTGCGGAGTCTGCGCATAATAAAGTCTGTCGCGCGGCGGAGTGCTTTCCACACAGCCGTCTGTACCGACAAGCTTCACCGTATCCGCTGCGGGAGCGGCTGCAATAGCAGCACCGTACTTTTCGGCGTCAGTAAGAACGCGGTCTATCTCCGAAGTGGGAATAAGCGGTCTTGCGCCGTCGTGTATCGCGATATAGCTGCATTTTTCCGATACCTCGAAAAGTGCGTTTTTAACGGACAGCGCTCTTGTCGCACCGCCCGAAACAACGCATTTCAGCTTCCTTATGCCAAAGCTTTTTGCAATACCGAGATACTGCTCCGCTTGGTGCTCGGGGGCGGCGATTATAACCTCGCTGACCATATCCGAGCGGTCGAAATTAAGTGCGCTCAGCACGAAAACGGGAACGCCGTCTATTTCGGCAAGCTGTTTATTTGCGCCGTTCATTCGCGTGGAGCTTCCGGCGGCGAGAATAATTGCGGAAAACAAAGCATTCACCTCGGTGGTATTATCAGAAATTGCCGTGCAGCTTGAAGTAGTTGTATTCAGTTTCAAAGTTCTTCAGCAGCTTTCTTGTTGTGGAATCGTTGATATTGCCGGGGAACTCAATGTAGAACATATGGTCATCGGGGTATTTCAGTCTTATATCAACAGGCAGCGGCTTACTTTGTATCTTGCTCATGTTTATGCCGTTTACTGCGAATTTAGTAAGCATACGGTAAAGCGAGCCTGCGATGTTTGGTATAGACAGCGACACTGCGATGGTGTCGGCGCCGTCGTAGACCTCCATATTTTTCGAGATACAGATAAAGCGCGTAGCGTTGTTAGGGTCGGTCGCAATACCCTTGTGGAGTATATCGAGACCGTGCATTTCTGCACATTCCTCGGAGCAGATGCAGCCAAGCTCGCTGCTTGCGTTTTCGGATACCATCAGCGCCGCCGCACCGTTGTTGTGGTAGGGAATAACTGTGAGGTCGCGTCTGCCCTCTATGTAGCTGTCGCACTGACGGATAGCCTGCTCGTGTCCGAACAGGATCTTTATATCCTGTTCCTTAACGCCTTTTTTGGCGGCAAGCACATGAGCACATTCCACGGTGGTGGTGCGGTTGATGAAAACATGGTGCTTTTCGAGAAGCTCCATGTTGACTGTTACTTCGCCCGCTGTGCTGTTTTCGATAGGGAGTATTCCGTAATCGACATCGCCGTTTTCAACCGCCTCAAAGACCTCGGCGAAGCTTGCGTAGAAGCTTGCGTTTCCGCTTTTGAACAGCTTGTTGTATGCCGCGTGACCGTAAGCGCCCTCAACGCCCTGAACGGCAACGGAGGGTCTGTCCATTATGCAGGAAATATGCACTATAGCGTCATCGGGAGTTATATCCTTAGCCTGTGCGCATTTTGATATGTCCATTATATTCATGAACAAAAATGCGGCACTTTTTTTTAGCTCCTCGGGCGAGTTTTCTTTAACTCTCTCGATGATAGCCTTTTCGCGGTCGCCCTGAAATACGACCATATTATTTTGGGCTTTATAGCGCGCAACGTCACCTGTAAGGGTCATGCGCTGCTTGAACAGCTCAAGAAGCTGTTCGTCTATTTTGTCGATATCTTTTCTTATCTCGGTAAGGTCAAGTTCCATTTTTGTCTTCCTTTATTCTGCTTCGGGGGCGGCTTCTGTGCTTTCGGGCTGTGAGCTTTCGGGGCTTTCAACAGTCTCTGTGGGAGCCAAGTCGGAGGCCAAGCGGTC
>JAZNTS010000209.1:0-5176 GCA_045591905.1 Oscillospiraceae bacterium
TCTCAGCCTTGGCACGGTGTATCGCAATCTTAATCAGCTAAGCGAAATGGGAAAGCTGCTGAAAATACGGATTGCTGACGGCAGCGACCGCTTCGACGGGCGCACAGACGACCACTATCACATGGTCTGCGACGACTGCAAGCAGGTGTACGATGTAGAGCTTACCGAGCTTAACGAGCTTAACAAAACTATCACCGAAAAATACGGGCACCAGCTTACCGTTGTGACGCTTAATCTCAACGGAATATGCTGCGAATGCCGCAAAAAAGAACAGAACTGACAAGCCAAACTCCCGCACTGTTGCGCGGGAGTTCTGTTTATTCACTTATTCAGCTCTATTAGCTGTTAGAAGAAGCGTTGCCGCCGTTCTGCTGCTTGTAGGAATTGATCATATCCTTAACCATCTGACCGCCGATAGAGCCTGCCTGCTTGGAAGTGAGGTCGCCGTTGTAGCCGTTGTTAAGAGCAACGCCTACCTCGCTTGCAGCCTGCATCTTGATGCTGTTGAGTGCGGATTTATTCTGCTTGTTGGAAGCCATAATAATTATCTCCTTAATATATGCTTTTTTATCTCGCAAGGACTTTTTCCTTGCAAGAGTATTATTTTCGTCTGAGCAAAAAATATTAAAGGAAATTGTATGAATAAATTTTCCGAAATTAACCGCAGATCTCGCGAGCAAGCTTATTTGCTCTCTCGTAAACCTCATTTGCGTCAACGGTAAGGAATTTACCGTTTTCGTAAAGCACCTTGCCGTTTACTACAGTCATGCAGATATTCTGCTTGCTGCCCGCATAAACGAGATTTTTCGCGATGTTGTGAAGCGGCTGCATATTGGGCTGCATAAGGTCGATAACAGCAAAGTCCGCACATTTACCCTCTGCAAGAACGTCACAGTCTTTGAGTCCCATTGCAAGAGCGCCGCCCTTTGTAGCCATTTCTAATACGTCAAATGCGGGACAAGCCGAAGCATCATACTCTCTCACCTTTTGAAGTCCCGTTACGAGGAACATCTCGCGGAACATATCAAGACAGTTATTGCTTGCAGCGCCGTCAGTTCCGATAGCAAAATTTGTCATGCCATTACGCTTCATCTCGCAGATGGGCGCAATTCCGCTTGCAAGCTTTAAGTTAGACGATGGATTTGTTACCATGTAAAGACCCTTGTCGTGGTATATCTCCATATCCTTTTCGTCAAACCAAACGCAGTGGAAGCCGCCTCCGCCGTATTCAAGCATACCAAGCTTGTCGAAAAGCTGAGTGGGAGTCATGCCATAACGCTCCTTACAACCCTCGACCTCGGACTTTGTTTCACTGTTATGGGTGTACATAGGTGCCTTGTATTTCTGCGAAAGAGTCGCCATACCCTCAAGCGTTTCGCGCTTGGTTGTGTACTCAGCGTGGAAACCAAGCTGATAGCTGATAAGCTCGTTATAGGAGTTGAATTTGTTGTACTCCTCCTCAATGCCCTCGACAGTACCGCCGAAATCGTTTATAGAGCCGCAAAGCACTGTTCTGAAGCCCATGTCGGTGTTTGCCTTTGCGTAGCTGTCAAGCTTGAAATACATATCAAAGCTTGACGTGATACCGCTTGTTAGGTACTCCATGTTTGCAAGCTGCGTGAAAACATAGATAGCCTCTTCCGTCAGCTTTGCCTCATGCGGAAAGACTTGCTGATACAACCAATCATTCAGCGGAAGATCATCAGCAAAGCTTCTTAAAAACGTCATCGCTCCGTGAGTGTGAGCGTTCTTAAAGCCGGGAATTATCAGCTTGCCGCTGAGATCTATCTCGCGGTCAAAGCTTCCCTGCTCTGCTTTCGGCGCACCAACATAGGTTATCTTACCGCCGTCGGTATGAAGCTCGCCCTCAATGATATTATCATCGACCATTGTAAGTATCTTAGCGTTGTAAAATCTGAGTTTCATATATTTACTCCTTATTTGATCTGAGTATCGTAATAGCCGCGTAATGCAATATTTCAAAGCTTTCGGGATATTTTTTCAGCATTTCGAAATGCTCTTTGTCAAATCTCGCATAATCCTCTGCGTTAAGGCTTGCGCCTACTCCGCGGCATGCTTTCATTCTGCCGTGCCAGCTTTCGCGCGTAAACGGAACACGCAGATCAAGCTGCTCCTGACGCTCCACCGTGAAGTATTCGAGATATTCCTGCGGCGCTTCGATAAGCGATCTTTTAAAGCCGCAGCCGTTCCATGTGGGATTGAATTTCAGCACCATCTTCTCGCTGTCTGCGGCTATCACATCTTCAAAAGGCAGCCAATTCATGACAATAAATGCAAGCCTGCCATGCGGTTTTAGCTGTGAATACAGCGTTTTTGCCGCTTTTTCGTGGTCAAAATACCAGTAGCACTGACACGCGGTTATAACATCAAAGCTGTTATCTGAAAAAAGCTGTTCCTCTGCGCCGCCAACCTCAAAACGTATATCCATGCCGTTTTCAGCGGAGATACGTCTTGCCTGTTCTATCTGCTCGACCGAAAGGTCTGTGCCTGTGAAATCCACACCTGTGTTATAAAGTGCTCTCGGCAGAACGCCTGTTCCCGTGCCTATATCAAGGACAGAAGTACCGCGCTCGTACAGACCCAACGAGATGAGCTTTTCGTAAAACTCAGGCGGATAGATATCGCGGAATTTAGCGTAGTCCTCAGAAGCTTTGCCCCAATCAAAGGGTCTGCCGCCGTCAAAACGGTCGTCTTTTATCATATACTAGTCCTTTCCGAACAGCTCCGCAAGGCTCTTTGTATAAGGATACCTCGCTATTCCCTTCTCGGTGATTATTGCAGTAACAAGCTCCGCGTCAGTTACATCAAACGCGGGATTGTAGCACTTGACATCACTTTCAGCCATCGGCTTTTTAAAGAACATATTCTTTATTTCATCGCCGCTGCGCTCCTCAATAGTAATATCATCGCCGTTCTTGCAATCAAAATCTATCGTAGATGACGGACAGAATACATAGAACGGAATACCGTGATATTTAGCGTTTATGGCAACGGAACGCGTTCCTATCTTATTAGCAACGTCACCGTTTGCCGCAACTCTGTCACAGCCAACAAAACAAGCATTTATCTTGCCCTGCTTCATGAGCAGCGATGCGGCATTATCACAGATAAGAGTTACATCTATACCTGCGTGATTAAGCTCAAAGGAAGTGAGCCTTGCGCCCTGCAAAAGAGGTCTTGTTTCGTCACTGTAGACCTTGAAATCATAGCCTTGCTCCTTACCGAGCAGCAGAGTACCCAGTCCTGTTCCGTATTCGGTAGCAGCAAGCGCACCTGCGTTGCAGTGTGTAAGTATTCCGTCACCGCTTTTAACCAATGTAAGTCCGTTTTCAGAGATAGCGCGGCACATGGCTCTATCCTCGTTATAGATAGCCATGCACTCTTTTTTCAGCACGGAAAGTCTTTGCTCATACGGAAGCTCGGCATTTGCGTCAGCAGCCGCTATCATTCGGCACACCGCATAGCTGAGATTTACAGCGGTCGGACGTGATGAGCACAGATATTCACCTGTAAGCCTCAAGCGCTCCAGAAAAGCTTCGTCATCGGGAAGCTTCTGAGCAAGTACATACATGGCAAAACCCGCCGCAACGCCGATTGCGGGCGCTCCGCGTACGCGCAGCGAAAAAATAGCCTCATAAATATCATCGGCAGTTTCAAGCCGCAGATATTTAATCACATTAGGTAGTAGCGTCTGATCGAGTATTTCGACAGCCCTGCCGTCATCGGATAGTCTTACTGTGAACATAGTTTTCTCTCCGTAAAATTATTGTGCAGCAATTAAGGAATGCTACACAAACGCTTTATATTTCCGCTATCTCCGATAATGCCTCTTGGATATTGCACTGCGGATTGATCTTAAGTATATCTTCGGCGGTAACCTCACCTGAGTATATCTTTTCAACTGCTGATGCATCAAATTCCCGTTCATAATAATACTTTGCCCAATCGCACCAACTCTCTGCTGTCTGATGTACATAGCCCAGCAGGAAATCTTTGCCGCCGTCATCGTCGTCAGGAGCAGGCTCTTCGTTTTGCTGCCACGCAGCAGAACCGTTGCAGCACCATATGCAAAAAGTTGTATTATCTATATCATCATCGCTGAGTAATGCTCTCAATGATTTTGGCACACCGCCATAGATGCGTTCAAAAAAAGCGTTGTCCCACTCTTCAGCAGCGAACTGATTAAGCTCGCTTTCATGGTCAAAGCCCTTTAGCAGCGTACCGTTGTCGGAAAACACCGCGATAAGGCTGTCACCCGAGCCATTATCGACAACAGCTCTGCGATGATCTGCTTCCTTTGCGTAAGCGACCGTTCTCAACCAAGCTTTTTGGGTAGGAATCAAAATGATATCCAGCACAGCCATAGCTTTAAGGCTGTGCTCAATCATTTCAGATGTGATATATTCAAACATGGTATCTCCTGTTAATTGAAATAAACAAGCTCCGTATCAGCCTTTTCGGTAGGCGCAATAGTCCTTGCAACAAGCACGGGGCCTGTGCCCTTGTAAGCCGACTGCTTCTCGGAGATTATCTCGCCGCATACCTCGACCCACTCACCGTCGGCGAAGTTCTTAGCCTCGGGCGACTTTACAAGTATACCGATAACTGCGATATCATCTGCACAGCAAGTCATAGCGCGGCGTGAGATCACAAAATAGCCCTCGGGCACATTGGAAGCACGGTACACAAGCCCTCTCACGCGCACATTCTTTCCCTTATAGCGCGGAGCGTTGCTCATAATATCAACATACCACAGACCGAAATCATCATGAATAACGTCGATGGGGTCTGCCTTAACATCGAAAGGCATATCGTCCTCGCCCTGAAATCCTTGTTCAACGCTGCCGTCATTATACTCGAACATCATTTCAATACGCGGATTGAGCGCCTTTGTGGTGCGGCGCAGCTTTTTCTTGTCGATGCTGTCCTTCTCGCAGCGATTGAAGATAACAATATCCGCAACCGCAATATTATCAGACAAAAGCTGACGCATATTGTTCATATAAACATCAAAGCGCGAATGATCCACAAACATGAAAATCTGATAGAATATCCAGTTTTTCGGAGCTTTTACCGCCATATTGCGAAGGCTCCACATACCGTTGAACTCTATCATTATCTGAGAGGGCTTGTGCTTTTCAACGAGGGAATTAAG
>JAZNTS010000210.1:0-6167 GCA_045591905.1 Oscillospiraceae bacterium
CCAACTCCTTGGCTCACAGATCGACATGGCTACGATCCGACTTCTCCGTGCTCGCGGATATACTCCTTTAGGGTGCAGCCGCTGAGATATTCCATCGCCATGTAGACGGTGTTGTTTTCGTAAAAGCAGTCGTAAACGCCCACGATGTTTGGATTTCCGTTGAATCTGGAAACCAGCTTCGCCTCGTTGTAGAACTTCTCTGCGCCAAGCTTAAACGCCTGTGCGTTATCCTCGGACAAAACAGATACATCGGCACTTTCAAAAGTACGCTGTGCAATGCCGTAAGGGAAATATTCCTTTATGGCGATCTTTTTGCACACAAGTGCGTCATAAGCAAGATATGTCGTACCGAAGCCGCCTTTTCCTATTACCTGTCCGATAACATAGCGGTCTGACAGTATGCTTCCCGAAGCGAGCAGCGATTGATCCAGCACACCGTCGGACGGGTCAAAGCCGCAGCAGCTGCATTTCTCGCCTGCTATTTCCTCAAAGCAATTTTCGCATAATTTCTTTCCGTTTATTTCGATCATTCAGATCCCCCTTTGGGTAGTTTTTTCGACAGAATAAACTATTTTATTCTATCACAAATCGCCAAAAAGGTCAAGTGCAGATATTGGCTTGACCTTTTTAACTTGGTATTGCGGTTATTTTAGCTTTACAGTCGGGTCGGTACCGATCACCTCTCCATCCTTTGTAAGACCCGCAGTTTTTCCGTCCCAGATATAGGATTGTCCGGCACCGTCATAGTTAATGCCGCTAATGTCCATTTCGTTTACGATCTCCATAAGGCGGTCAGCATCTGTGATATCGTAAGAAAGGGCAATAAAGCTGCAGGACATACCTTTAATGCCTAAGCACATTGCACAGTTTCTTACATCAGGAAAGCACTCTGCAAGATAACGCAGCATATTTGCGGTATGATTATCTGATTGCCCTGAATCTGCTTTGATACCCTTTGCACTTGATTCCCATCTCCATTTGTGTCCCTGAGCCGAAACAGTTTCGTAATAATCGGGATTAAGGCCTGTAAGCGACCAATATCCGTTTCCATCTACTTCAATGCGTACCAGTTCAAGCGTAGTTGTTTTTCTGCCCGAGCCATTGAGCGACATTGTTTCCAGCTTAGTGGAATATCTGGAGCGGATATCATCAGCAAGCTTATTAGCGTCCTTTATTTCAAATAACTTTTCATCAGACGGAGCTTCGGGCTCTGATGTTGTATTCTGTGACGTTGAGCCTTTTGCGCCGAAAACAGGATAGGTACCTACCAACATTCCGTCCTCGGTAACGCCCACAGTCGAGCCCTCCCATTCAAAGGTGCCGATTTCATATTTAAATGCGGACGGGTCCCATACCCAAATAGAATCAATAATATACTGCGTCAGACTCGAAAGACTGTTTACAGAATCCGCGCCCTGCGTGCAGGTGACAAGGTCGAAGCTTGAGTTGTATGTTTTGTATACGCAAACTGACATATCTCTCATATCGGGGTGCATTTTTTTCAGATAATCAAACAGATAAGACAAGTGTTCATTAGTATCAAACTCGTCAAACGTCATAGACCACTTGCCGTCATCGGTTACTTTGAAATAGCCGAACAGCTGTTCTCTGCTAACGCCTCCTCCGACTTTTGCTTCATAAGCTGTGTTTGCAGTATCCAAATCTCTTTTTATTTGGGAAGCCAATGTGTTCAGTTCTGTGATATCCATCTGCGTTGAGGAGGACGAACCGCCCTGCGAAGATGATGTGCTATCCTGCGAAGAGTTCGGCTCTGAAGTTGAACTGCTTGTGTCATTATAGCCGTTATCATAAGAATAGTCGCCGCTTGTGTAGGCGGGCTTGTCGGCTGTCTGCAACACGTTTGGAATAACTATCGCTGCGGTGATACCAAGCACCAACACTGCTGCAACACCCGCGATGATCTTCCCGTGCTTTTTGCAGAACTCGGCAAAATTGAACTTTTTCTTCTGCGCGGGCGCGGAGTTCGCAACAGTCTGCACTGCTGTGGCTGTACCCATCTGCGTCATTCCAAACGGAACGGCTGTCTGAAATTCAGGCATTTTTTCGCTTGTATCCGCGGTCGGAACTATAACAGGCTGGGGCTGATATGAGATACGGCTGAGGTCGTTTCTCAGCATGAAAACGTCGCCGTATCTGTCCTCCACCTTGAGCTGAGTTGCCTTTTGGATAACTGCCCAAAGCTCAGGCTCAATATCATAAGCATTGGAGCTGAACTCCTCGTCATCATCGATTCTGGACATGGGATCCTCGGGAATATCGCCTGTGAGCGCATGATAGATGGTTGTTCCCAGTGAATAAATATCTGTCCAAGGGCCTTGATTGCCCTTTTTCTGATATTGCTCGAGAGGAGCAAAGCCCGGCTTTAAGATAACCGAAAAGCTTTGCGAGTGTTCTGCCACGACCTGTCTTGCCGCTCCGAAATCTATCAGCGTAACATTGCCGTTATCGCAGAGGATTATGTTGTCGGGAGAAATGTCGCGGTGAAGAACATTTGAGCTGTGTGCCGCCATAAGCGCATTGGAAACGTTGTTCATGATGAAAAGCGCCTGTGCGGGGGGCAATACACCGTGAGTTTTGATATGGTCTTTCAGTGTGTGTCCTTGCAGATACTCCATGGCAAAGTATACGGTATCGTTCTCATAAAAGAACTCATGAACTCCGACAATGTTGGGGTTTCCGTTAAACCGCGATACCATCTTTGCCTCGTTATAGAATTTTTCAGCGCCCATTCTGAATGCTTCCGCATTATCCATTGATGAAACGGAAACGGTAGTTGTACCGGGGGCGCGAAGCGCTACGCCATAAGGGAAATATTCCTTTATCGCTACCTTTTTTTGTGTGGTGACATCGTATGCCACATATGTAACTCCAAAGCCGCCCTTGCCTATTACTTTTCCGACAACATATTTTCCGAGAAGAACACTTCCCGGCTTCAGCATCGTAGGGTCGCCGGCGGTCGTATTTGGGTTATAGCCGCAGTTTGCGCAGAAAGCGCCTTCCGTCATCTCGCAAAAGCAGCTTTCACACAAATGCTTGCCATTTATTTCGATCATTGTTTTTTACCTCGCGTTACATAATAATATTCCGCAATTATTACAGTATTGACGGTTCAAGATGGGGTAAGATATCGGGAAGCTCTGGGACAAACGGCTCGTTTTGATCATCAGGCTCACTTGGTATTTCGACGGTAGAGGGACTTTCTTCGGTAGTGGGCGCTTCTTCAGTAGATGGAGTATCTACGGTCGGGGGCGCTTCCTCGGTGCTGGGAGCTTCTTCAGTAGATGGAGTATCTACGGTCGGGGGTGCTTCCTCAGTCGAGGGACTTTCCTCAGTCGAGGGCATTTCCTCAATAGTCTGGTTTCCCGAAGATGATGAAATAGGCGAATCCTCTGAGCCGCCCTTGTTCATTGCAAGCAGCATTATTGCTGCTGCCACGGCTGCTGTGGCTATCAGTGCGCAGACAGCTATAATGATCTTGCTTTTCAGCGACACAGACGATTGTGCCGCAGCTTCTGTAAGTTCAACTGTTCGCGGTATATCAGCAACAGACCTTGTGGCGGGCGCGGCTACAGTATATGGTACGACTTTTTCTGATTTAATAATTCCACATATTGCGGTAAAATTGTCGCCGCTGTTCTTTGAGCGTACCAAATGCCGCTTCAGCATATGCTCGAGCCATTCCTTTGCGCTTTTTGATTTTAGCAGATCGGCTTCCATTTCGGCTTCGTAAATATGCTCCCAAAAGCCATCGCTGCATATCAGAAATGCGTCGCCGTTTATCGGGTCAATAAGATCATAGGGCTTCGGCAATTTAAGCGGAGCGCTGTCACCAAGCACCTTGAACAATCCCGAACGGTCGGCGCTTTTTCGCACGTCAATATCAGTCATTTGTCCCATATCAACGGACGCTTGGCATACCGAATGATCCTTGGTGCGAAAAAGGATACTGCCCCCGCGGAAATAGTAAACTCTGCTGTCACCGATGTTGTCGAGCCTTATCATGTTTCCATCGGTGAAGAGCGCGGCAAGCGTTGCCTTGCCGCCCTCACCAAGCTGCTTTACCGCTTCATCTGCGCCTAGGATAAGGCTTGAGATGTGTTCGTTTGAAAGGTCGGGGGAAGTGAAATTTTCTGCTATATAACGTGTAACTGCGCCTGAGGCTAATTCGCCGTTGTCGTGACCTCCGAGGCCATCTGACACGATAAAATAGCCGTTACCTGTTACATAACTGTCCTCATTGACGGGTCTGCCGCCAATTCCCGAATAGCTGTATAAATCAATATTCATATCAATACTTTATCTGGAAGAGCTGCTCAGCGCTTCCTACCATAAAATATGTTCCGTTAGGGATAGCCACAGGAACATTTGCCGTGAGCTTCTGACCGTTTCCTAAGGTCGTACCGTAGGAAGAGCCGCGGTCGATGATCTCATATCCGTTAGCTGACTTGCGTATCTCGCAGTGAACTCCCGATACGCCCTTTGCGTCTACAGGGAAACAAATGGTGCACTTCTGTGTGTTTCTGCCGATAATAACGCTTGCTCCGATGGGGAAAGAACGACCTGCAAGAAGTCCCTTTTCGCAGATGATAACAGGGCTTGCGGAGCTGTTGCTTGCAGGAGCGGCTGCCTTTGAGGGTGCTGCTGCACTTACAGGAGCGGGAGCGGACTGACCCTTGTTTTTCTTCATCATGATTACTACAACTACCGCTGCTGCCGCTACGACTACAACTGCTGCCGCAACGATAATGATGGGAGTGGGGTCGAACGGAGCGGCGTCAGTGGACAGCACATAGTTTACCTGCTCGCGCGAAACAAGATTGATAAGCTCGTCGATGCAAATTGCAGCATTAACATTTGCTTCACCTGCGATTCCCTCGCTGTTGATACCTATAACCTCGCCCTTTGCGTTGACAAGAGGACCGCCGGAGTTTCCGTGATTGATATATGCGTCCATCTGATACATAGAACGCATTCTGTCATTTTCATAAAATTTTCTGGAAATTATACCTCTTGTGAGGGTAATGTCATTCATGTCATGTTTTTTGTTGTCGTTGAGTTTGTCCGACATACCCGGATATCCCAAGGCGGTGACCTCACCGTTCATATCCACTTCGTCTGATGGACACAGCACAAGTGCGGTACGCTTTGTTGTAGGCTCGGGCAGCTTTAAGATAGCGATATCCTTTTGCTGGTCGACCTTGTAAATTGTGGTGATAACATAGTCGTTTTGTGCTTCCGAAAAGTACACCATAACCTTTGAACCGATTGTACCTTTATTATCTATTGTTACTACGTGTGCGTTTGTGACGATATATTCCACGGGTTCGTTTGGATCGCCGATGGCAAAGCCTGTTCCCGAATAATAGACGTCGCCGGCAGGCACCTTTATCCATACTACTGCATTTCTTGCTTCGTTGGGGTTGGTTATCTTCACTGTGTCAGCGAAAGTTACTGTGCTGCTTACTACCAGCGTCAACAGCGCCATCATAAGAATAGCAAAGCGTTTCATTACTGTTTTCATAAAAATTCCCTTTCTTTAAACAAATTCTAGGACTATCATCGTGTTGTTGTCCTGATTTGTATAGTTTTTGTTTATTATTGCGTTTGCAAGTGCGTCTGCCGCTTGTTGTGCGGGGTTTAAAAGTGCAAACGACATTTCCTCATCGGAAAGCGCATTGTATACGCCGTCGCTGCATATAAGCAATTTGTCGCCCGAGCGCGGGACAAGCGGACGTATATTCACATCGGGTATCGGTTCGCTTTTGCTACCTATGTAGTGCACAAGCGAGTCCTTTTTTTCGTTTTCGATCATCTCCTCAAACGAGAGTCTTTGTGTAATGACGTCGTCAAGGAGCTGATTTTGATAATCACCGTCCTCGGACAGTTGAAAGACCATTCCGCTTCTGAATAGATATATACGGCTGTCGCCAACGCTGCACCAATAAATACCGTCGCTGCGGCAGTAAACTGCCGCAAGAGTACAGCCTCCGCCCGTTTCGCCGAGAACGACATCGTGGTTTAACTGCGATACGGTTTGTCTGAATTTATCCGCAACATTACAGCCGCTTATAAGGTCGCGCATTCCCAGAAGCGAGGATACTACATAGGAGCTTACCTTATCGCCTGCCGCCAATCCGCCCATGCCA
>JAZNTS010000211.1:0-3872 GCA_045591905.1 Oscillospiraceae bacterium
AAAAGCTGCCTATGCGCTAAATCACTGCGACCTTTTCATAGGAATAGGCACACGTTTCTCAGATAGAGTTACAGGCGACACCTCCGTTTTCGGAAAAAACGCCAAGATGATACATATCGACATCGACCCAGCGGAATTCAACAAAAATATCGACGTTTGCACAACGATAAACGGCGATGTTGCAGAGGTGCTGAAAAAGCTTAACAGCAAGCTTACACAGAAGCACAACCCCGAATGGTGCGCCGAGATACTCGACGGCGACTTCGGCGAGCCTGTTCAGGTAGGAACGGAGGCTCTCCCCGTTACTCCGCAGATGGTAATTGAAAAGCTTGACGAACTTACAAACGGCGAGGCAATAATCTCGACCGAGGTAGGACAAAATCAGATGTGGGCGGCACAGTATTACGATTTTAAAAAGCCGCGTCACTTTGTTTCCTCTGGCGGTCTGGGTACGATGGGCTTTGGTCTGGGAGCTGCTCTCGGTGCTAAGGTAGGAAATCCCGACAAGACCGTTGTAAACATCGCGGGCGACGGAAGCTTTGCGATGAACCTCAACGAGCTTATTACCGCTTCCACACACGGAATCAACATCATTCAGCTTGTTATTAATAACCATGTTCTCGGCATGGTGCGGCAGTGGCAGAGATTGTTCTACAACAAGCATTTCAGCCAAACTACGCTCGACGCGCGCCACATTGACTATATTAAGCTTGGCGAAGCGTTCAACATCAAAACATTTGTCATCGAAAAGTGCGATGACATCGAGCCTGTACTGAAAAACGCGCTGGAGATATCAAAATCCGCGCCTGTTATGATAGAAGTGCGCATCGACCGCGACATCAATGTGCTTCCCATGATTCCCGCAGGAAAGCCCGTTGTTGACCCGATAACCCACATTGATACGGAGGAATAAGGCATGAAAGAATATGTATTATCCGTAAAAGTCGCCAATAACAACGGTGTGCTTCTGCGTGTTGCAAGCTTGTTCAGTCGCAGATTTTTCAACATCAAGAGCCTCAACGTTGCAGAAACCGAAACTCCCGAAATATCACGAATGACCATCGTTGTCGCAGGCGACAGAAAGATACTTGAGCAGATAAAAAACCAGCTTTTGAAGCTTTATGAGGTGCAGGAGGTAAATATCCTCGAAAATGCGGTATGCCGTGAGCATATACTTATCCGCGCAGGAAAAACAGAGGACGACCGCCACAAGATAATCGAAATCGCAAACCTCTACCGCGCAAAGCCTGTTGATATCCACACCGACAGCATAATGCTGGAGCTTACGGGCGAGCCTGCAAAGATCGACAGCTTTATCAGCCTTTTGAAGCCTTTCGGCATAGTCAAGATGGTAAGAAGCGGTATTTCCGCACTGGAAAGAGATTAATACGGTAAAACGTGATTGCGAGGGCGGCTTTGTCTGCCCTTGTTTATTTTGCACTATAACAGTTAATAGCTTACAACGCTGAACGGTAATTTCTACAAAATTCGAAATAGGGATTGACAAAAGTTTAACAGCAGTGTAAAATAGTATTAGATATCATATAAATATCCGCACAGGGCATAATAAGCCTTGCCGCTGTGTCAGAAGATCACGGCTTATCCATGAACTACAAGGAGAAAACGCTATGAACAACTACGAAATTGTAGACAGCACCAAAAAGCTTGAAGCCGCTTTCGTAAAAGTGAGAGAGGCGCAGAAGGCTTTCGCAGAGTACACTCAGGAGCAGGTTGACAAGATTTTCCTTGCTGCCGCGTCTGCTGCCAACAAGCAGAGGATTCCCCTTGCGAAAATGGCTGTTGAGGAAACAGGCATGGGCGTTGTTGAGGACAAGGTAATCAAGAACAACTATGCGTCAGAGCATATCTACAACGCTTACAAAGAAACCAAGACCTGCGGTATCATCGAGCGCGACGAGTCTGCGGGCATAACAAAGGTCGCAGAGCCTATCGGCGTTATTGCTGCTGTTATCCCCACAACTAACCCTACATCGACCGCGATATTCAAGACGCTTATCGCGCTTAAAACAAGAAACGGTATCATAATCAGCCCTCACCCCAGAGCTAAAAAGTCCACCATTGAGGCGGCAAAGATAGTTCTTGAAGCTGCCGTTAAGGCAGGCGCTCCCGAGGGCATAATCGACTGGATAGACATTCCCTCATTGGAGCTTACCAATATGGTAATGAAAGAGGCTGACATAATCCTCGCAACAGGCGGCCCCGGCATGGTAAAGGCTGCTTACTCCAGCGGCAAACCCGCGCTCGGCGTTGGCGCAGGTAACACACCCGCTATCATCGACGAATCCGCTGACGTGCTGAAAGCTGTAAGCTCCATAATCCACTCCAAGACCTTTGACAACGGCATGATCTGCGCTTCTGAGCAGAGCGTTATCGTTGTCGGAAAGCTTTACGATAAGGTCAAAAAAGAGTTTGAAGCGCGCGGCTGCTACTTCCTTAAAGAAAAGGAGCTTGACAAGGTACGCAAAACTATCATCATCAACGGCTCGCTGAACGCTAAGATAGTTGGTCAGAGCGCTTACACCATTGCAAAGCTTGCAAAAGTGGACGTACCCGAAAGCACCAAGATACTAATCGGCGAGGTAGAGAGCGTTGACATCTCCGAGGAGTTTGCTCACGAAAAGCTCTCCCCTGTCCTCGCTATGTACAAGGCTAAAAGCTTCGCTGAGGCGCTCGACAAGGCAGACAGACTTATCGCTGACGGCGGCTACGGTCATACCGCTTCCCTCTACATCAACGAGGTAACCGAGCGCGAAAAGATCCACGAATACGCAGAGCGCATGAAGACCTGTCGTATGCTTATAAACACACCCTCCTCGCACGGCGGTATCGGCGACCTTTACAATTTCAGCCTTGCGCCGTCCCTTACTCTCGGCTGCGGAAGCTGGGGCGGAAACTCCGTTTCCGAAAACGTAGGCGTAAAGCACCTGCTGAATATCAACACGCTTGCTGAGAGGAGAGAGAATATGCTTTGGTTCAGAGCACCAGAAAAGGTATACATCAAAAAGGGCTGTCTGCCCGTTGCTCTCGCTGAGCTTAAACAGGTCATGGGCAAGAAACGTGCATTTATCGTAACCGACAGCTTCCTGTTCAAAAACGGATATACAAAGTGCATCACCGACAAGCTGGACGAAATGGGCATCACCCACACCACATTCTCCGATGTTGAGCCTGATCCCACCCTCGCTTGTGCAAAGGCAGGCGCAAAGGTGATGGAGAGCTTCGAGCCTGACTGTATCATCGCTGTCGGCGGCGGCTCCGCTATGGACGCGGCTAAGATCATGTGGGTACTTTATGAGCACCCCGACGCTGATTTCATGGATATGGCTATGCGCTTCATTGATATCCGCAAGAGAGTTTATACATTCCCGAAGATGGGCGAAAAGGCTTATTTTATCGCCGTTCCCACCTCCGCTGGTACAGGCTCGGAGGTTACTCCCTTTGCCGTTATCACAGACGAGCAGACAGGCACGAAATACCCCCTTGCCGACTATGAGCTTATGCCCAACATGGCTATTGTTGACTGCGACCTCATGATGACTGGCCCGCAGAGCCTCACCTCGGCTTCGGGTATCGACGCAGTTACACACGACCTTGAGGCGCTTGTTTCCGTGATGGCTACCGACTATACAGACGGTCTTGCTATGCGAAGCCTTAAGATGATATTTGACTATCTGCCCAGAGCCTACGACAGTGCCGCAAAGGGCGCTTCCTACGATTATGAAGCGCGCGAGAAGATGGCAAATGCCGCAACCATGGCTGGTATGGCTTTCGCTAATGCATTCCTCGGCGTGTGCCACTCCATGGCTCACAAGCTGGGTGCGTTCCATCATCTCCCCCACGGCGTTGCAAAC
>JAZNTS010000212.1:0-2705 GCA_045591905.1 Oscillospiraceae bacterium
CGATGCTTTCGGGCGGAAAGAAAGCGCTTTATTTCGGCGATGAAGCGGTAACTCCCGCTGTTCTTCGCGAGGCAGGTTACGATGTCACCGCGCTGATAACCGATGAGAGCCGCGCTGAAAAAGCGGGGGCTCAGTTCGTAAAAAGCTATGAAATTCCCGAAAGTGCGGCTGAATGCGATGTTATCTGGTGCGCAAGCGCTGCAGAGCTTGAAACTCCCGCTGAAAGGCTGGGTCAGCTTAAAGAGCGCTGTAAAAAGGGCGGCGTGGTGGTTTATCGCACGCTTTGCTGGCTTATCGAGCCGTCGCCCGATACGGTGAGCTTCTGCAAGAAACGCTTTGGCATTATCACACCGCTTGACAAGGTGCTGCTTGCAGCAAAACAGGCAGGCTTTGCGGTGCAGGATTTCTACATCTCTCCGAGAAGCGACTGGACTGACGGATTTTACAGACCGCTGCTGAAAGCCGCGGAGGACTTTATCTGTCTGCATAAGGAGGAAGCTTCCTCGGTCGGAATGCGTGAGCTTCAGAAAGAAGCGGATATGTTTGAGCTTCACTGCGAGGAATACAGCTACGTTTACTACATATTGAAAGGTTGAATCTCATGGCCCTTACCGAAAAGGAAGCGTCCCAATACAGCCCGAATGTTCTCGCTTTTTACGGCGACAGCGTTTATGAGCAGCTTGTGCGCAGAGAGGTCGTGCTTCGCGGAAGTACGAATGCGGGCAGACTTCACGACCTTGCTGTAAAGCAGGTGCGCGCTTCGTATCAGTGTGAGGCGGTATCGGTGATAGAGCCGATGCTCACCGAAAAAGAGGCGGATATCCTCCGCAGAGGCAGAAACGCAGGCGGAATATCCGTCCCCAAAAGCGCAAAGCCCTCGGAATACCGCAGAGCGACCGCGCTGGAAACGCTGTTCGGTTTTTTGAGCATAACAGGGCAGTATGACAGGGTAGAGCAGCTTTTCAATGAAATTTGTAAAGCGCTGCCTGTCGGTGATTGATCTAGAGTAATACGCTCTGCCGATAAGCGGCAGAACGGAGCGTATATGATCAGAAAACAGCGTTCAGCTTTGGCTGAGTGGACGATAGATATTGCGGTGATAGTGCTTGCAGCGGCGATATTTTCGGTTGGAATAGTGTGTTTTATCTCGCCGAATGATATTGCGCCCGGCGGCGGTACGGGTATCGCGATAATCCTGTCGGAGCTGACATCGCTTCCGCTGGGACTGCTGATAGCGGCGGTTAATATTCCGCTTATAATCGTGGGTTTTGTGCTGCTTAACAAAAAAATAATGGTCAAGACTCTTATTTCCGTTGCGGTTATAACGCTTATGACGGATTTTGTGTTCGCAGATATGCCGCTTTATAATGCTGACGGCGGAAATGGTATACTTGCGGCAGTGTTCGGAGGCGTTCTGATGGGTGCGGGTATAGGGCTTACCTATGCAAGAGGTGCGACCTCGGGCGGAACGGATATCATCGCCAAGATAGTGAGCCGTTTTCACCCCGATCTAAAGCTGGGGCAGATACAGTTCTTCTCCGACGCGGTGATAATACTGTTGGGTCTTGCGGTATTCCGTGACCTTGACGCTGCGCTGTATGCCGTGATATCGGTATTTGTTCAGTCGAAGCTTGTGGATATGCTGGTCTACGGCGGTCAGGAAAGCCGATTGCTGATGGTGTTTTCCGAAATACCCCATGAGGTATCAAAAAGGCTTGTCGAGGCAGACCGCGGAGTAACGCTGCTTCAGGGCGAGGGCGCTTACAGCGGCACGCACAGACACGTTATAGTGACGGCGGTGTACAAGAGTGATTACACCAAGATAAGGCGTATGATAAGAGATACCGACCCGTCGGCTTTTGTGATAGTGACGAGCGCGGGAGATGTGTTCGGAAAGGGTTTTCAGCCCCTGAATTAGTTAGGTCACCTCTAAAAACCTTGTTTAAGCGAAAATAAGCATAGCACACCAACTGCTGCGTTAAGCCTCCTTGTAAGGCATACAGCCTTGCTTCGTCGGCTTTCCTTGCATTTGGCGTACTCTGCGTATTTTCCCTTTTAAACCGGTTTTTAGAGATGCCCTTAATAATTGCCTTAGGGCATTCAATAATGCATTTTTAAAGAAGGAGATATAAGCTATGTCAGGACATTCTAAATGGAGTACCATCAAGCGTAAGAAAGGCGAAAAGGACGGCGCAAGAGCTAAGGTCTTTACAAAGATCAGCCGTGAAATACTTGTTTGCATCAAGGAAACAGGCAGCGCTGACCCTGCTAACAATGCGAAGCTTGCTACCCTTATCCAGAAGGCTAAGTCCAACAATATTCCTAATGATAACATCGACCGTCTGCTGAAAAAGGCTGCGGGCGGCAGCGAGAAGAACGACTATGAGAACTGTGTATACGAGGGCTACGGCCCTAACGGCGTTGCGGTCATAGTTGACTGTCTTACCGACAACAGAAACAGAACTGCTGGCGAGGTTCGCCACTATTTTGATAAGTGCGGCGGCAACATGGGTACAAGTGGCTGCGTAAGCTTTATGTTCTCGCTCAAGGGTATCGTCATTATTGACAATGAGGACGGAGATATCGACGAGGATAAGGCTATGGAGGATATCCTTGAAAGCGGTGCTGACGATTTCAGCTTTGAGGAAGGCTGCATTGAGATAACCACTGACCCTGCTGAGGTAGGTGCGGTTGCAGACGCGCTG
>JAZNTS010000213.1:0-9707 GCA_045591905.1 Oscillospiraceae bacterium
AGTTTAATTGTCTTCCTAAGACCGCTTGGCCTCCGACTTGAATACGCCTCTGTGCGGACAGCCTGCACACATAACAGGGGGACGTACAGGAACATTCTCGCCGAAATCAACACATTCGTTCTTTTCGCCGAGTATCTTTTCCTTGAGATAGGTCTGGCTGTACTCGCCGATAAGGGTGAACAGGCTCTTTCCGATGGGGTCAAGACCTAGCTTGCGGCAGTGAGTTTCGATAAAATCGTCAAGCTCCTCGATAACATACAGCTTGTCAACCTTTGCGGCAAAGTCCTTTATAAGCTTTTCGGGCATGGGGTATACCATACCAAGCTTCAGATAGCTTGCGTTCTCGCCGAGAGCCTCTTTAGCGTACTGATATGCGATACCTGCGGTGATAACGCCGATCTTTGTGTCATTCATTTCTACGGTGTTAAGAGGACATTCTTCAGCGTATTTGATAAGGTCAGCGGTGCGCTGCTCAACAACAACGTGCTTAGCCTTTGCGTAAGCGGGCATCATAACGTATTTTGCAACGTTTCTCTGATACTCGGGCAGAGCCTTTTCAACTCTGTCGCATTCCTCAACTGCGCTCTGCGAGTGGGAAACTCTTGTGGAAAGACGCAGGATAACAGGAGTATCGAACTTTTCGCTTATCTCATAAGCAAGCTTTGTAAATTCCTTGCACTCGCCGCTGTCAGACGGCTCCAGCATGGGAACTTTTGCAGCCATAGCGTAGTGACGGGAATCCTGCTCATTCTGAGAGGAGTGCATACCCTGATCGTCTGCAACTGCGATGACCATACCGCCTGTAACACCTGTATAAGACGCTGTAAACAGCGGGTCAGCGGCAACGTTAAGACCAACGTGCTTCATAGCAGTGAAGCTGCGTGCGCCTGCAATAGAAGCGCCGACAGCGGTCTCACAAGCTACCTTTTCGTTGGGAGCCCATTCTGTGTGCATAACGTCCTCGGGATAGGTGGACGCAAACTCTGTTATCTCGGTACTGGGTGTGCCGGGATAGCTGGATACGACTGTTACGCCCGCTTCGTATAAGCCACGGGCAACAGCCTGATTACCAAGCATTAATTTAGCCATAATTTAACCTCCGAAACAGTGTTCTTAAAAAGTAACACGAAATACATAATAATTATAGCATATATTGTGGTTTTTGAGAATACTTTTTGATTTTTTTATACAAAATAGCCTAAATTGTGCCGTTTTTTTTATTTAATGTTACTTTGGCGTTAAAACCAAACAGCAGCCGCGAAAACGACTGCTGTAATTCATTGATATTATTACTTTTCAAGTGCCTTGAAAGCCTCATCAACAACTTCCTTTGCGGGAGCCTTTGTGAACATACTGATAATCGGTACTTCAACAATCGAGAGTATCATAGCGATAGCACCGGCGTTGATGGGTGAGAGGAGGTTCAGCGGGCAGTTGAGTGCCTTTACAGCCTCAACAAGCTCGGGGAAGAAGCCGAGGCTGAACAGTACCATGTGAACGAGGGCTATGCCGATACCTGTCACAAAGCTTGTGATAACGGCAGCCTTGCTGGTCTTTTTGCTGAACAGACCGAACAGGAACGGGCCAAGGAACGCGCCCGAAAGAGCGCCCCATGAGTAAGACATCAGCGTTGTGATGGAAGCGTTCTTGTTGCAAGCGATAACTACGGAGATGATAAGGAAAGCTGCGATAAGCACGCGCATGATGAGCATTTCCTTTTTGTCATGCATATTACTTGCGTGGGGCTTGATAAGGTCGTTTGTGAGGGTCGTGCTGGAAGTAAGAACAAGAGATGACAGGGTAGAAAGCGAAGCCGACAGCACCAGTACCACAACAAGACCGATAAGCAGCTCGGGGAGCGCCTGCGCAAGCAGTGCGGGAACGCGCTCGTCCTTTGCAACAGAGCTGTCGTTGTAAAGTCTTACAAATCCGCCCATGAAGTAGGAGCCGCCAGCTACTACCAGCGCAAAGAAAGTTGATACGATAGCGCCTGTGAAAATGGATTTTTCGCTCTTGATGGCGTAGAACTTCTGTGCCATCTGAGGAAGTCCCCATGTACCGAGCGAGGTAAGGATAACAACGCCGAAAAGGTTTATCGGGTCGGGGCCGAAAAGGCTGTTCAGCGTACCGTTTGCTCCGTTTACTTCGATCTGACCAAGCTGCTCTACAGCGCTTGTGAGTCCGCCTTTTCCGTTAAGGGTGCAGATAACTACTGCGGATATGCCAATCAGCATTATTATACCTTGGAAGAAGTCGTTGAATGCAGTTGCGGTGTAGCCGCCGAGCATTACATAAACAGCGGAAAGCACTGCCATTGCGATGATTATGTAAACATAGCCGTTTTCGCCAAGGTCAAACGCCATGCCGAAAAGTCTTGAAAGACCGTTGTACACCGAGGCGGTGTAGGGAATAAGAAAGACGAATACGATAGCCGCAGACGCGGTTTTGAGATTTTTTGAGCCGAAGCGCTGCTCGAAAAACTCGGGCATTGTCTTTGAGCCGAGATGGTTTGTCATAAGGCGCGTTCTTTTGCCGAGCACAAACCAAGGGATAAGGCTGCCGAGCACCGCGTTTCCAACGCCTATCCAAGCCGCTGCAACTCCGTAGTCCCAGCCAAACTGTCCCGCGTAGCCGATAAATACTACAGCAGAGAAGTATGTCGTGCCATACGAAAAAGCCGTAAGCCACGGGCCGACATTTCTGCCGCCGAGCATAAAATCGTTGACCGATTTTGTTCTTCTTGATGTATACAGGGCGATCGCGACCATCATCGCAACGTATATGCCCAGTATAATGAATATCGCCGTTTGTGTGTTCATTACCTGTTACCGTTTCCTTCTTCTGTAATTAAAATCTGTAAAGCTAAAAAGCTTTAAATCGCTAAAGCAAGGTTAATTATAGCACATTTTTTTTATAATGTCAAGCGGCAGCGAAAATACTTGTATAAAAATGCCCCGATAAGCATTGCTCACGGGGCATGGTATGTACATTACATCAAATCATTTGGTTGTATTCCTTTAATTTAAGGCGCTTTTGGAATTCTTCCTTTGACAAGGGCTTATCAAACAGGAAGCCTTGGACCATCGTGCAGTCTATATCTTTCAGGAAATTAGCCTGTTCTACGGTTTCAACGCCCTCGGCGATAGCTTTCATTCCAAGCTCCTTTATCATTTTAACGATGTTTCTGACTACTATCTCATCAGTGCCGCTGCCGCTGCGAGCCATGTTATCGAGGAAGGATTTATCAAGCTTTACAACGTCAAACATAAAATCAGTCAGCAGGTTGAGCGAGGAATAGCCTGTGCCGAAATCGTCGATAGAAGTCATAACTCCGTTTTCTTTCATATTGTTTACGAGAGTTTTGAACGCTTCGTAATCCTTGAAGTCTGACATTTCTGTAAGCTCTATCTCAATATAGCGTGTATCTATGGCATATTTATTGATAATTGCCATTATATCATTTGAGATATTGGGATTATGCAGATGGGTCTTAGAGAAGTTTACCGATACAGTTACAGGCTCAAGACCTTGTTCAAGCCATTCCCTGATATCGCGGCATACACAGTCAAGTATATAGAAATCCAGTGCGCATATGCTTCCGTCACGCTCAAATATCGGAATGAATTCGCTTGGCGGAACCAGCACACCATCGCGATTCCAACGCGCAAGCGCTTCGCAGCCGCATAGTGTGTTGTCAGCGAGGCTGACCTTTGGCTGGTAATAAACAAGAAATTCATGCTGCTTCAGCGCGGCAGGGAAAGTGTGCATAAGCTTTCTTTCGCGCTCGATCTTGTTCATTATCTCTGTTGTAAACACTATAACATCGTCAGTGGTGCTGCGGCGTGCGGTGTTTATTGCCGTGGAAATGCAGTTCATTACATATCCCATACTGTCACCTTGATCGATGTGATAAACACCAACGCGCGAGGAGATAACAAAAGGCAGCTTTGCGTTACCGATCTCTACCTCTATCTGCGTTTCGGCAAGCGCATCAAGAACCGCGTTTACATTGCTTTTCTTTACAAGCATGGTGAAGTTGTCACCGCCAAGACGTGCGATATGTTCATCATCGGCTAGCAGAGAACGGATCGTTGCGGCGTATTTTTTTAGCACAACATCACCGTTTTTGCTACCAATCTGAGCGTTTATTCTTTTGAATTTTTTCAGATTGAAATACATTGCGGTGTATTTATACAGCTCATTTTGCTTGAACAATCTCTGTCCGATGTCCACAAAGCCTGCGGCGTTCGGAAGCTGGGTAAGCGTGTCGCGTGACAGGGAAGAGGATATGATCTCCTTAAGCCTTTCGCGTCCAAGTATAAGGAAAATGTTTTTATGCAGAAACTCAACGCTGTCCGCTTCTTCTTTCGTCCAGATATGGCCTTTTACGGGATAAGACTTGAGAATCACAGTGGCATTGTCGCCTGTTGTTTGCTCGTTCTGCACTGCTTCGCTCTCGCAGCCGTCGGGAGAAAGGAAAAGCTCCTTTTTAACAGTGTCTGAACAGTTACTATATGGCGACGGCGCGATATTAAATTCAAAAACAGTCTTTCCAAGAAAGATATCAGCCGCGATTGTCGGCAGCAGACAGCCGATTGCGTCAGCAAGCTTATCAAGTGGCATACTAAGGCTCTCGATCTCATTAAAGAATTTAATGAAATTGTTGTTGCATAGATTACTGCTCATAACTTCCTCCGAAATATAAATTACATTATATAGTATACCACGTTTTTATACTGTAGTCAATCATTTTTTGTAAAAACTTGTGAAAATCCCATTGTTATACCATTTGTTCACCATAATGCAGGGAGTTTTACTGAAGCTTTGCGATAGGCTGAAGCGCACTAAATGTTGTGCTTGACTTTTTTCTTTGTTTAAGTTGACATAAAGAGATTTGTGGGCTATAATTAAACAAATTATGAATGTCAGTTCATTTGTCGGTAATATTCGAGCTGCTATGTACAAATATAAAGGGGTGAATGTAAATGAACAAAGAAATTTGGCTGTGGCTGCTGATGGTAATGCTGCCGCACAATGAGCGCACACTTGGAATAGTTGAAGCCTACGGCGGTGTTAGGGCAGCCGCCGAGGCTATACGCGATAAAAAGTGCAGTTCTCTTACTGCTGATGAAGTGTACCGTGCGCAACAGATACGCAGCCGTGATGTGAATGCCGTTATTGCAGAATGTTTAGCTAACGGTATTGAGATAATTACCTTTGAGGACGAGGCTTATCCTGAACTGCTGCGCGAGATATCCGCGCCTCCGATAGTTTTGTTTGTTCAGGGTGCAGTATCGGCGCTAACGCATAATGTTACTCTTGCAGTGGTAGGCACGCGCAGACCGAGTGCTTACGCTTCCCATGCCGCAAGCCGTATCTGCTCGGAGCTTGCGGCGCTTGATGTCGAAATTGTCAGCGGATTAGCGGTTGGTATCGACAGCGCTGCTCATCAAGCGGCTCTAACTAAAGGTGCACCAACCGTCGGAGTGCTTGCGTGCGGCAGTCTTGTGAACTATCCTGCTTCAACTGCTCATATAAGGGCAGAAATAATATCAAGCGGCGGCGCCGTTATTTCGGAGCTGCTGCCGCACACCGCGGTAGATCCCGACTATTTCTGCCATCGCAACAGGATCATATCGGGTCTTGCTCATGGCACTTTCGTGGTTGAGGCTCCCGAAATAAGCGGCTGCAGATTTACGGCACAGCACGCACTGGAGCAGGGCAGGGAGCTTTTCTGTCTGCCGCCGTACGATGTTTTCAGCACTAAATGCAGCGGCGTGGAGCAGTTCCTGCGTGACGGAGCAACGCCTGTCTTTGGCTCAGTCGATATAATAAACGGTCTTAAATATCATATATTCGGCGAAGTTGAATAACATTCGCGGCGTATTCAAAGGCGCTTTTTGTGCGTTTATACCATTTATTCTCATACTATCATTTTCCTGTTGACAATCGGCGAAGTGTGTAGTAAAATTGTCTAGGTAAAAGTTGATGTTGTGAGGTAACTATGGCAGTCTATGTAAAAAGTATGACCGAGGGTAATGAGCTTTCGCAGATTTTGAAATTCTCCGTGCCTCTTTTGGTAGGAAATCTTTTTCAACAATTATATAATATAGTTGACTCCGCAATAGTCGGTAAGTATCTCGGCAGCGACAAGCTTGCCGCAGTCGGTGCTACAGGCTCTATCACATATTTGTTTTTCACGCTGTGTATAGGACTTGCTACAGGCGCCGGAATATTGATAGCTCAGCGCTTCGGTGCACAGGATATAAGCTCCGTCAAAAGGCTTATTGCAAATTCGGCATATCTTCTTGCGGCGCTTGGTGTCGTTATAAGCGTGGTATCTACTTTCCTCGCAGAGCCGCTGCTGCGTTTTCTTGACACGCCTGAAAGCCTTTTGCCCGACGCTGTGGCGTATATGCAGATATCCTGCGGCGGCACTATTGCCGTGGCTTTGTATAACTGGATAAATTCCGTTCTGCGCTCGCTGGGCGATTCGCGCACACCGCTGTACTTTCTGATAGTAGCAAGCGTTCTGAATGTAGGGCTCGACCTGTTGTTTGTCGTTGTTTTCGGTATGGACGTTCAAGGTGCGGCGCTTGCAACCGTTATCGCACAGGGTGCGTCAGCAGTTGGAAGTATCATATTTGCACTGAAGAAAAACCCTTGCTTCAAGCTGCAGCGCAGCGAGCTGAAAACTGATATGAAGATAATCGGCAAGACCTTTGCTACAGGTGTTCCGATAGCTCTGCAAAATGCGCTGGTGTCTATATCTATGATATCTTTGCAGACGACTGCGAACGGTTTTGGAGAGGATATCATGGCGGCTTATACTGCGTCAATGCGTGTTGAGCAGCTCGTGCAGCAGCCTTTTGTGTCGCTCAATGTCGCTGTTTCGACGTTTGCGGGACAGAACATCGGTGCAGGCAAGGCTGAGCGCGCGATGAAAGGCTATCACAAGACCAGATTGACAGGCTTTGCATTTGCGCTGTTCATGCTGGTAATCTTCATGCTGTTCGGATATAATATCGTCGGAATTTTCGTGGATAAGCCCGAGGTGCTTATTATCGGCGACAAGGCGCTGAAGCTCACTGCGCTGTTCTATGTGCCGCTTTCACTTATTCATATAACGCGCGGTATGCTCAACGGTGCGGGTGATGTGGGCTTTGCGCTTCTCAACGGTATCGTTGAGGTCATCGGCAGGATAGGCTTTGCGTTCATTCTGATGAATATCCCCGGCGTTGGCTACTGGGCTGTATGGGGCACGACCTGTCTTACATGGCTGTTTACTGCGGTCATGTGCATTTTGCGCTATAAGTTCGGCGGTTGGCGGAAAAAGCTCAGCTTTAACGGCGAGATCAAAACAGAGGAATAAAGAAAGAGGCGGGTCGTTCCCGCCTCTTGTGTGTTTATAAGATCATTCAAAGCTGTCCTCTTCGTCGCGCGCGTTGAACAGCTCAACGAGCTGCGTCATCTCCTCCTCGGTGAGGGAGATGCCCTTGCTCATTCTGGTGTGGTCGGGCGACCAGTCGCGGATATCGAACTTAGGCTCGCGGTCGTTCCAGCTTACAAGGTTAAGCTCTCTTGTCCATCCCTTTGCGTTTTCGGAAATAACGCCAAGCTCCTTTGTTATCTCAAATTTGATCTCTGCCATAGTTGTTTACCTCTTCTTTCTTATTTTTTTCTGGAAGATCTGTCGCCTTTAGGCTCCTTTTTCTTCTTTATCTTTGTTTTGTCGGCGATTATGATATTGTCGTAGACCGCGTGATACTTCGGGGGCACCAGCTTGTTCAGGTGCAGCTTTCCGAAAAACCACTTGGCAAAATCCGTGTTTTCATAAATGCCGTTGAGATATGTATTTATATGGTTTACATCGCCGCTTTTGTGGTCGATGAAATCATGCAGCTTTGCGGGCGGCTCGTAGGTGACGATGAAATCCACTTTGTTGTCGGCTTTTTTCAGGTTTTCCATGCCGCATTCAAGCTCCACTTCATTGGGGATTTCGCGCGGCCACCAGTTTTGACCCTCAACGAGATCGACAGTGTCGTCGCTTTGTCCGCCGCCGAAAGCGAAAACAGTCTTTTCGGCTATCTCATAAACCTGACCGCGCATGAGCTGACGAAGTCTGCCGCTTATTTTTCGGGTCTTGCCGCCGCACCATTCGCTTTCCTCGTACTCTTCGAGCAGGTCGTAGTTTTCGTGTGAGCCCTCAACGAACAGCACATTGTATCTGCGCCGACCTATCTTCTTGAGCAGTTTTTTCTCTTTCGGACTTCCGTCCCAAATAAAGCCGAAATCTCCGCATATTATCAATGCGTCATTCTTGCGCAGCTTTTTCAGGGCAGGGTCCTTGAATCTGGAGAAATCTCCGTGGATATCGCCTGTAATGTAGATCATTAGGTATTCCGTCCTTTTAAAAGTTACAAATTATTAAAATTCGGTTACAATTTAGCAAAACCACTTTACAATAAGGTGTTGGATTTGCTATAATATTATCATAAAATAATATCTATATTATATAATAACTCATTATGGGGGATTTGTCTATATGCGAAAAGATAAAAAATTTGCAATAATTTTACCGATTATTTTACTTTGCAGTGTTTTTTTCGGTAGTTTTTCCGTTTCAGCGGCTTTTACGCCGAATTTTACCATTCACAGCGAAGCTGTCTACATGGTCAATGCTGATACTGATATTGAGATCGTGTCGAAAAATGCCGACAAGCGGTTGTATCCCGCCTCTACCACAAAGATAATGACCTGCCTTGTGGCGCTGGAGAACATAAAGGATTTCAATACTTATGTATATACGCCCTATACGGCATTTAACGAATTCAATGCTGACAACCCTAACTTCTATGGCGTTTCAAACGCCGCGATAGAGCCTCTTCAGACGAATATCACCTACCGCGATCTGCTTTATTCGCTGATGGTATGCTCTGCCTGTGAGTCTGCGAATATCCTTGCTTACAACGTCGGAGGCGAAAGTATTGAGAATTTCGTCAGAATGATGAACGAAAAAGCTAAAGAGATCGGCTGTAAAAACACAAACTTTACAAATCCGCATGGACTTTTTGATGAGAACAACTACACCTCGGCATATGACCTCTATCTTATAACCAAATATGCGATGGATAATTACCCGAGGTTTATGGAGATATGTGACACATATTCCTATGATATGCCCGCAAACTCTGCAAACCCCGATGGATATACAGTATATCAGACAAACCCGATGGTGTTGTCCAGCAGCCCTTACTATTTCGAGGGTGCTCATGCCGTAAAAACAGGCAGTCTTGACAGATATTACTACAAAAAGGCTGATGGCAGCTTTGATTATGAAAAGGTCGATTACGGCAGCAGAGCGTTAGTTACCACAGCGGAGCGTGACGGCTTTCATTACATTCTTGTAACGCTTAATGCGCCGTACTGCAATCCCGACGGCACGGCAACAGATACTATCTTATCATTTACCGACCATATCAACCTATACGACTGGGCTTTTAACGAGTTTGAGTATACGCTGGTAATAAACAAAAACGAGCAGATAATGCAGATGGACGTTGAAAAGGGTAAGGACGCCGACACTGTGGGTCTTGTTGTTACCGAGGATTACTGGACGCTGCTGCCGAAATCGCTCAATGCAACTACTATACAGAAGATATGTGAAACCGACGAGGAAGTTCTTTTTGCACCCGTTGAAAAGGGTG
>JAZNTS010000214.1:0-2589 GCA_045591905.1 Oscillospiraceae bacterium
TGCGATCCTGAGCGTCCGACACGTTTTCTGCCCGAGTACGACAGCGGCGACCATCTGCACCCAAGCAAGGCAGGCTATAAAAAAATGGCTGATATCGTGCCCGATGAGATACTGAAATAAAATAATCGCCCCGAATGTAGCTTCGGGGCGTTGCTTGTTATGTAAGGATATTAAAGCTCGTCATGAACAGGAGGGAGTATTCCGCAGCTTATCGTGAGGTTTCCGTTGCGGCAGCGTATCTTGTCAAGCATCTCCTTTTCCTTGGAGGGGTCTTTCAGAGTTACAAGATAATGAAGATTGAACATTGTGCCCATTCTCACGGTCTTTACTCTGTTAAGCTTGCAGCGTGTAGTGTATTCGCTGAAAATGTCGTTGAACAGCTCGCTGTAGTCGAGATCCTCGGGAACAAGTATGCGAAGCAGTCTTGTGCGTTTTGTAGTTTCGGAGGGAATGATCTTTTCTGCAATGAATACAACAGCAGCAATTGCAACCGTGAACAGCGCGCCATAGCCGATATAGCCCATACCTGCCGCGATACCCGAAGCCATCGCAAGGAAAAGAATGCATATATCGCGCGATGTACCCGGAACCGATCTGAAACGAACAAGGCTGAATGCACCTGCAACTGCAACACCTGTGCCGATGCTGCCGTTTACCAGCATTATTACAGTCTGCACAACCGCGGGCATGATAAGCGTTGTGATGGTCATGTATTTAGATGGTCTGTCGGCGCCAAGTCGATAAACAACGGCAATAATTATACCGCATACAAGGGCAGCGGCCATTGCAATGGCGCAGCCTGCGCCTGTGGTAAGGTCTATCTGGTTAAAAATAAGCTCTGTCATAGTTATGTACCTTTCAATTGTTATTTATGATTTTTTGCGTAGAGAAGCCTATATGCAGCAAATTATCCTATGTCTTGACTTCATTACTTTCCTCCTTGAGCTTTGACCATCGTGCTTTGTATATGTTGCCGTATTTCGAAAATGATACAGGGCGAATTTTAAGCTCGGACAGTATTCTTGCAAATCCTATCGGTATCGCACCCGAGGATTTTATTTCCATCAATCTGTAGTCCTCTGTGCCCGTGTTAAGGAGGGAAGTATCATTGTCGTGCGAAAGCGTGATATCCTCCCAACGACTGCGGATATTTCTGTCAAATGTAACACGCAGGTCGGGGTATTGCGGAGAGAAGTAAGCCTCTCGGTCATAGGCGAGATATATCTTTTGTTTAGGCTTGTACTTCTGCATCAGAAAATCTATCTCATTAAATATCTGATTTGCATGATACCCGTCAATGCTCTGCGGCTTTATTCCGTCGTTAATGTAGCTTTCCGCTTCGCTGTGAGGGATAGTTATACGTCTTTTGTAAACAACGCCGTCAAACTTTTTCTTTATCTCGAAAAAGACATTATCCTGACCTGATACATTACCATAGCTTCTGATGCGAAGCTTTTCCTTGTAGATAGGCTTATCAAGCGAGGTTTCGATAAAATAAAAATCATCTGTGTCAAGATACAGGTTGCATATTGAATATTCTCCGTACTTGTCCTGTTTGAGAAGCGAGCCTACCGCCTCAAGAAGCGCGGCCTTTTGCTCGTGCGTGAGCAGATATTTGGTTTCAAATCGCTTAAAGCTTTGTATATAACTTATTTCAGCTCGCCTGCCTTTCAATTCATTAACCAATTTATTATAACATTTTTCAATACAAAATGCTAGTAGTATTTTAATATTTCTAAAAATTTTCATTTCAAAGTCATACATGAGAAAAAAGTGACAATAAATTCTCACAATATTCACAAAACACTTGCATTTGTATGAAAATAATGGTATTATTATATAAAATCTGTTATGGGGGATATGGTATGAAAAAGAAGCTGATCTCGTTTTTTTGTTTAGCATTACTTCTTATTAATTCGGCAGGCTGTGCCGATGGATCACAAGTGAGCAGCTCTGCTCCTGTACAGTCGGAAGCTTCCGATGTCGTAACTCCCGAGGTGACCTCTGCTGCAACATCAAAGACGGATAGCACGAATCCCGTCGAAACACAAAAGAGCGAAGCTGCTACTTCTGCGCCGCAGACGACTGCAAGTTCTACAGTCGAAACCACAGGTGCAACTACGGCTTCAACCTTAGCGATGACATCATCAACTACTGAGCCTACAACTGCATCAACAACGCAGACAACGGCTTCAAGCGCTCAAAGCACTGCAGCAACTAAAAAAACAACAACGTCTGCTGTACCTGTTGTAGTACCTCCATCTGAAGATCTTTCCGATATGATGCTGCAATATTATGAAGAAACCGAAGAACGCGAGCAGGATTTCTCTGAAATAGCCGAGAAAAAGACCATGCCCGCAGTGTATATCACTACTTATGACAACGAGCGCATTTTGTCTAAGGATTACTACGTTGACGCTGTGATAGATGTGGTGAACTGCGATGAAGCGTACAGGCTCACGGCTGAGGGCGGCGTTAAGGTGCGTGGAAACTCTACCGCAAACGACAGCGAAAAGCCGTATCGTATCAAGTTCGATAAAAAACAGAATATGCTGGGTCTGCATGATGATATGGAGTTTAAAAGCTGGG
>JAZNTS010000215.1:0-3328 GCA_045591905.1 Oscillospiraceae bacterium
GAGGCACAACCGCTTTAATAAGCGATTGGCGACCCGGATGGGACTCGAACCCACGACCTCCGCCGTGACAGGGCGGCGTTCTAACCAACTGAACTACCGGGCCATATGGTGGGAGTTACAGGGCTCGAACCTGTGACCCTCTGCTTGTAAGGCAGATGCTCTCCCAGCTGAGCTAAACTCCCATCATAGCTGTCATTCGCTCGGGTTTTGTTCCCTCGTTCCTGACGACTATTATATTATACACGTTTCAATCTCTTTTGTCAAGCGTTTTTTAAAAAAAAATCTGAAATTATTTTTCTTTGAGCAAGTTCAACATTTCCTCCGTTGAAAACTCATACTTCTTATTGCAGAAGTGACAACAAACCTCTGTTTTTTGCTCCTCTGCAGCAAGCTTTTCTATTTCTTCCCTGCCCATGCTGATAAGAACCCTTTCCGTCCTTTCTCTGGAGCAATCACAGTGGTAAATAGCCTCCCAGCTATCAAGCACCTCAGCATTAAGACCCGTCAGTGCCATCATAGCGTACTCCTCGGGCTGCATACCCTTTTCGAGCATTGTCGAGATAGACTCCATACTGCCGAGGTTTCTTTCGATAACATCGACCGCCGTGTCCATAACAGGCGGCACGAGCTGTACCATATACCCCCCCGCAGCCTTTACAGTAGCGTCGCCATTAAAGACTATACCGAGAGCGCACACGGTAGGTATCTGCTCACTTATAGAATAGTATGCCGTGATATCCTCTGCAATATTCCCCGAAACCAAAGGAATTTGACCGACATATGGCTCTTTCAGTCCCATATCCTTAACTACAGTGAGAAATCCGTCCCTGCCGACACAGCCTGTAACATCAAGACCGCCGTCCTCTCTGAGCGGGATCTGCACCTTGTCGTCACCTGCGCAGCACTTTACGTTGCCCCAGTTGTCTGCAACTACCATCAGAGTTCCCGCAGGGCCTCCGCCGTTTACGCGCAGTGTGAGGGTATCACCATCACTTTTGAGCATCGCGCCCATGATAGAGCCCGCTGTGACCATTCGTCCAAGCGCCGCAGTAACCACAGGTGTGCTTTCATGCAAACGCTGAAGCTCTCTCACCATATCGGTCGAATCTATTGCCGAGCATAATACACTGCCGTCCTCGGACAGCGTTCTTACTATCTTTCCCATCGCTACATCTCCATTATATGTTGCTTTTGATTTTTTGTGAATACCATATTATAATAGCACACTTTTAATTTATTTGCAAGCGCTCATACAAATATAGCGCCAAAGCTAAAGGGCTGCCGCACTTACCATGTACTTCAACCCTTAAGTTTTATGTTGTATTGAAAAACATAATGCCCTGAATGTCAGCTTTTCTCGGAATACACGCAATAGCAGCCCTTTCCGCCATTCTTCGCAGTGTATAGAGCGGCGTCGCTTTTATGCATAAGAGCCTCGATATCATGCATTTCTCCCTCGCCGCACAATTCCAAGGAAACACCTGCGCTTGCAGTAAGTACGCTGAATCTCTCATCTGCTTTAAAATGCTTAAGCAATGTGTCAAGCAGCTTCTGAAGCTGCAGCTCAAGCTGTTCTGTGTCAACAGCCCTGCTGACAGCCACAAGAAACTCATCTCCGCCAAGACGGGCAGTGAAATCCTCGAAAAATATTTCTCTGATTATCCTTGAAGTAAGGATCAGCGCATTATCGCCTGCCTTGTGACCATAGTTGTCATTGACCTTCTTGAAATTATCAAGATCGACAGTAATAAGCGACAACTGAGGATTGCTCCTCATCTTTTTCAGATGAGCAAACAGACTCCTGCGATTGTTAAGCCCTGTAAGAAAATCAGTGTTTGCATGAAGAAGCGTTTGATTCTGATAGTTCTTTTCAGCGGTAATATCGTGAAAAATGATGATAAACCCGATTATCTCGCCAAAGGAATCACTTATAGGATTCTCTATGAATTTCAGGATATGCGCATCACCATTATGCTCAACACTTATTTCGCCGTTCTCGGACTGCTCGTAAACGGTGTTTTTCCACTCGGCGCACTTCTTGCCTGTCAGCCCCGCAATATCGGGGAAATAATTCTTGAATATCGCATTGGAGCCGACTATATCCCCTTCATTATCATTTATCATGACCGCAAAGGGTATGCTTTCCAGCAAAACAGCAAGCTCGCTGTTTATCTTGTGCAGATCTGTAACATCTCGGGCAACTCCGCAGGTACCGAACACACTGCCGTCCACATCATACATCGGTGATTTATAGGTCTTAAACTGCTTCATTCCCGCCTTTGTTTTTACATTTTCATCAAGGCAGATAGTGCCGCCTGCATCAATTACCTGCTGCTCCGATTCAAGACAGACATAATCACCCTGTTCATATTCCTCCTTGGGAATGTCCCATATGTAGTAGTGCCCTTGCTTGTATATCTGCTTCTTTGTCTTGGCGACCGCCTTGCAAAATGCATCGTTTACCATGAGATGCGCACCCGTCATATCCTTGAACCACATCAAGTCAGGAACGCTGTCAGAAACCGTTTCAAAACAAATTTTCAGTATACGGTGGTCAAAGCTGTTCTTTATCTGAGAGATAAGCTGATTAAAATATAAAGCAATAAGCTTTGCACGCAGCTCCTTGTCCGATGGAAGAAGCCACACCGCCGTTAATTCGGAGATATCAACACCGTCAAGATCGCTTCCATCTGTGACCAACACAGAATATGCGCATTCAGCACTCTTACAGCGATATGCCTCAGCGCCGAAATAAACAGCAACCGAATCGGGCGTATTTGCAGACTTTTCGGGAAAAACTATTTCACAGTCCTCGGGTGGTACATAGCCCGAAAGCAGATCTGCCGACCAATCATTCTCCCCGAACAGAGTAATATTTACCACGCAATTATACAATGTACAGAACCACCTTCCTGTCACTTTACTTCAGCATAGTGGTATTATAGCATAACTTATAACAGATTTCAACAAAATATTCTAATATTTTACATATACATCAATATTCAAACCCAAAATTTGTCTTAATCTCACAAAGTATGCACTTTAGTTACAGAAAAAACGTCACGTTAATACTTTTTCGCCAACAAAAACCTCTCGAATGCATTCACATTCAAGAGGCGTTTTGTATTATTCTTCCCAGTTATGCCATACGTTCTGCACGTCATCGTTATCTTCGAGCAGCTCCAGCAGGAGGTTCATCTTCTTCAGGTGATCCTCATCGGTGAGCGTGGTGTATGTAGAGGGCACCTGCTCAGCCTCAGCGGAAACCACGTTGTAGCCCATGCCGCGCAGCGTGTCTGCAACCGCACCAACCTCAGCGGGGTCAGTT
>JAZNTS010000216.1:0-39921 GCA_045591905.1 Oscillospiraceae bacterium
AAAAGCATTTCATTGTTATGGTTGCCGAAGGTATCGGCGGCGTTGAAGAACTTGCAAGAAAGATTGAAAAGGAATGCGGCGTTGAATCAAGAGCCGTTATCCTCGGTCACGTTCAGAGAGGCGGCTCGCCCACTGTACGCGACAGAGTAATGGCAAGCGAGATGGGCTATTACGCAGTAGAGCTGCTTGAAAAGGGTATCGGCAACCGCGTTATCGGTCTTCAGAACAGCAAGGTTTGCGATTTCGATATTCAGGAAGCTCTCAGCATGAAGAAGCCTTTCAACGAGCGTCTTTACAAGATCGCAAACGAGATCAGCCTTTAATTTTTTCAGTTGTTGATGCTCCGTGCTCATGTGCGGAGCATAACATAAATTTTATTAACAGAGTAGAGTTTTGAGCGTTAAGTGCCCTTTGGACGGAGAGTTGCCGAGGGGACGAAAAGATTACAATGGCGCTCGCTGCCCACGGTTTACATTTGGGCGGCGAGAAGTCTGCAGATGCAAGGAAACCGAATAACGGCTAGGCTTTGTGCCTGCCGTTGAGCGGTTGACGAAGCAGATGCGGGCTTATTGCTGTCCGATCTTGCGGTTCGAAGCTCGCATCTCGCTGTACATAAAACCTATAAGTTTTGCCATAACTTGTCCGTAATTTATGTATTGCGTAAAGGAGGATATTTTATGGCAATTTTTAAAATGTTCAAAAGCTCCGCACTGGAGCTGAAAAGTCTGCGCTGCCTTACTGTAACGGCGGTGCTTATAGCGCTTGACCTTGCGCTGAAATCCGTTACTATAAACGTAACGGAGGAATTGAAGATATCGTTCGCGTTTCTTGCGCTTGCAACGATAGGTATGCTTTTCGGACCGACTGTGTCAATGCTTGCGGGTGTTATCACCGACCTTATCGGTTTTTTCACCGCACCGCAGATAGGTGCATTCAATCCGATGTACACCATTATCGAGGCAACGGGCGCTATGCTTTATGGCTTGTTTTTGTACAAGCTGCAGCCTGTCAAGTTCACAAAGGAGATGTTCAAGCCGAACATTGAGCCGAACACGGCAGCGCTCAACGGAATAAATGCAAAGCTGCTTTCGGCGCTTATGATATTGTCAGCGTTTGTGCTGTATTCTATCTATAAGTTTAACGAGCTGTTTGTTATCTACGTTGTGGTTATAGCACTGCTTTACGGAATTTTTCTGCATAAGCTTGCTGTGCTTCCGTGGAAGCAGCTTATGCGAGTTATCGGCGCAAAGGTGACGGTAGTTGTGATATGCAACCTTATCATGACGCCGCTTGCGAGCATCGTTACAAAGTTCTTCACCTACGGCACATGGATAGTTGAGCCTACACTGCTTGCTTATCCTGCGCGACTGCTGAAGAATGCAATACAGTGCCCTGTGGATATAGTGCTGCTTACGCTGGTGCTGTTCCCGATAATGACCGCGTACAAGAGCATTTTCAATGGTCAGAGCGCATCTAAAGGCAAAAAAGATGCCTCGAAGGTATAAAGGAGTTATTTTATGAATAAGCTTGGTATCCTCGGCACGGGAAATATGGGTGCTGCGATAATAAACGGAATAAAAAAGAGCGGCATGGACGCCGAGATGTTTGCGTATGACAAATTCACGGAAAAGCTTGCTTCGCTGCCTGTTACTCCCTGTGACGATGAGATCAGCGTTGTGAAGCAGTGCAAATACGTTCTGTTGTCGGTAAAGCCGCAGATGCTTGGCGAGGTGCTTGATACCATCGCACCCGCAGTGACCGAGGACACCGTGTTTATTTCTATCTGTGCGGGCATTTCTGCTGAGTTTATCAGAAGCCATACCATTCCAAAGGCAAAGGTAGTGCTTGTTATGCCTAATACTCCCATGATGCTTGGCGAGGGCGCTTCGGCTATGAGCTGCGGCGAGGGCGTAAGCGAAGAGGAATTTGGTTTTGCGCGCGCTGTTATCGGTAGCTGCGGAATTACCGAGGAAGTTCCTACCGATAAAATGAAAGAGGTAATTGCGATAAATGGCAGCTCACCTGCGTTTATATACTTGTATGCAAAGGGCTTTATAGACTACGCTGACAGCGTTGGGATAGACAAGGAAGCGGCGCTGAGATTGTTTGCAAAGTCGCTTATCGGCTCGGCTAAGATGCTTACCGAAAGCGGAATGACAGTTGACGAGCTGATAAAGCAGGTCTCTTCGCCAGGCGGTACGACGATTGCGGGTCTTGAAAAGCTGTATGAGGGCGATATTACAGGTGATGTTAAGCGCTGCTGTGAAGCCTGCACCAACAGAGCCTATGAACTGGGCAAGTAAATGATTCTGCTTATTGCGGGAGCCTCGCACACGGGAAAAACTGCATTTGCGCAGAGACTTCTTGAGAAATACAAAATCCCATATCTTTCGATAGACCATCTGAAGATGGGACTTATCCGCAGCGGACAGACAGCGCTTACTGTGTACGATGACGATAAGCTGACGGAATATCTCTGGGGCATAGTCAAAGAGATGATAAAGACAGCGATCGAAAACGGTCAGAGCCTTATTGTCGAGGGCTGCTATATTCCGTTTGATTGGAAAAAGGATATGGAGGAGAAATATCTCGAAGATATAAGATACATCTGTCTTGTTATGAGCGAAAACTACATCAAAAGTCATTTTGATGACATAAAAAAGTATGAAAATGTTATCGAAAAACGGCTCTATGATGAATGTGCTATGGAGCAGGTGCTTCAGGACAATATCAGTACGCTTGAGCAGTGCAAAAAGCACGGGCTTGAATACATATTGATAGATACCGACTATAGCTTCGATTTAGAGCTTTGATGTATACTGCAAATAAAACAGCCGCCTTTTGATTAAAGGCGGCTTTGTTGCTAATTTATTAAACACCGCTAGTTGATAGCGGTGTTTTTGTGTATCAGTGAGAGGGGCGCTTTGAAACAGCGTCGATAGCTGCTGTAACAGCGATGTTGATATCAACCGCATTCTGACGAACAGACGCGTCAAGCTTGGAGAAAAGCTCGCCGTTGTGGGAGCTTACATATTTTGAGGGGAGCTTATTCAGTGCAATAGCCATCATATCGTCAAGGCAATGCTCGCATTTGCAGCAGTCCTCTGTTGCCAACATGGCATTGAGTTTTTCTTTTACAACGGCTTCCATAACGTTTATAATCGACATAATTATCCTCCCAATCAATTAACTTGTTGCTATTATTTTATACCAAAACCTTTAATTTGTCAATACTTTAATTCGCTAATTCGCAGAAAAATATAAATTTATGTGTATTTCCAATAAAAAATGACAGAATAATTATTGAAAAACCTTAATCAAGGAGAGCTTAAAATGAATATTTCCAACCAAGAGTACGGCGAGCTTGCGAAAAAACGCTCGCCAAACTCCAAAATGTATAAAACGCTGCCGAAAGCGTTTCTTATCGGCGGCATTATCTGCACTATAGGCGAGGGACTGCTCAATCTTTATGCATATCTTGGACTGAACGAGGAGCACGCAGGTGCTCTTACTTCAACAACGCTCATATTTTTGAGCGCTCTGCTTACGGGCTTTGAAATATACGACAGGATAGCACAGCATGGCGGCGCTGGCTCGCTCGTTCCCATTACAGGCTTTGCGAATGCGGTAGTATCGCCTGCGATAGACTTTAAATCCGAGGGCTATGTCCTCGGACTTGGCGCTAAGATGTTCGTGATAGCAGGGCCTGTTATCGTCTACGGCGTTTCTGCTTCGGTGCTTTATGGTATAGTATATTATATCGTAGGGCTGTTTATGAAATAGGAGGGACAATGGGATACTGCACAGGAAAAACATTCAGATATGACCGCGCTTCGATACAATGCTATGCCGCGGTAGTCGGAAAAGCAGAAAACGAAGGGCCTTACGGCGGAGAGTTTGACGAGGTCATTGATGACAATAAGGGCGATGCTGACACATGGGAGCAGGCAGAGGCACAGTTTCAGAAAAAAGCGGTAGGTCATGTTCTGAGAAAATCGGGACTTTCTCCTGAAAATATAGGCGTGATGTTCGCGGGCGATCTTCTGAATCAGTGCGTAAGCTCCTCCTATGGTCTTAAGGACTACTATATTCCGTTTCTCGGAATATACGGCGCTTGTTCGACCTTTGCCGAGGGGTTGCTTCTTTCGGGCGCGATGGTAAATGCGAAGTATGTTGACAATGCGATAGCTGTAACTTCGTCACATTTCAGCTCGGCGGAGCGGCAGTTCAGATTTCCGCTGAACTACGGCGGAGTGCGTCCGCCCACAGCACAATGGACTGCAACGGCGTCAGGCGCGGCACTTGTCGCCTCAACAGGCAAGTCGCCGTTTATCCGCGCGGCAACAGTGGGAAAGATAGAGGATATGGGCGTTACCGACGTAAACAACATGGGTGCGGCGATGGCGGGAGCGGCTTATGATACGCTGTCGCGCCATTTCACGCACATGGGGAGTCACCCACAGGATTACGACCTGATCGTTACAGGCGACCTAGGGCTTGTGGGAAGTGAGCTTCTTCACGACCTTTTCAAGCGTGACGGCGTGGATATCGAAAAATACCACAAGGACTGCGGTCTTATGCTGTTTGACCGTGCAACGCAGGACGTTCACGCGGGCGGCTCGGGCTGTGGTTGCTCGGCTTCAATGATGTGCGGTCACTTCTTAAAGAGGATAGAGAGCGGCGAGCTTGACCGTGTGCTGTTCTGTGCAACGGGAGCGCTAATGTCAACGACTATGGTGCAGCAGGGCGGTTCAATTCCGGGAATAGCACACGCTGTAGAGCTTACCTCATACTGAAAGGGGCAGAACATGGAAACGTTTCTTGAATATGCGAAAGCTTTTGCTGTTGGCGGCGCACTGTGCGTTGTGGGACAGCTTTTGATAGACCTCACAAAGCTCACTCCTGCAAGGATATTGGTGTCGTACGTTGTGGCGGGAGTGCTTCTCGGCGCGTTAGGCGTTTATCAGCCGCTGATAGATTTTGCGGGCGGCGGCGCGACAGTGCCGCTGACCGGCTTCGGCAATCTGCTTGCAAAGGGCGTCAAGGAGGCTGTTGATAAAGACGGGCTTATCGGCGCACTGACGGGAGGACTTACCTCAGCGGCGGCAGGCATTACTGCTGCGATAGTAGCTGGACTTCTTGCGGGACTTATATTTAAAAGCGGAAGTAAGATCAACGAGAAATAAAAGCAAGCTCCCCGAAACATACTCGGGGAGCTGCCTATAAAACTAAAAGCTGCGCCATAAGACGCAGCTTTAAATCTTTTTGATTACTCAGCAGTATAAGGGATAAGAGCGATCTGTCTTGCTCTCTTAATAGCTGTTGTGAGCTCTCTCTGGTGGAATGCGCAGCAGCCTGTAACTCTTCTGGGAAGAATCTTAGCACGCTCTGTCATGCACTTTCTCAGCTTTGCAACATCTTTGTAGTCGATGAACTCGGACTTGTCAGCGCAGAACTGGCAAACCTTTTTTCTGGGACGCTTAACGGGATGAGCAGCTCTTTCAAACTTTTCAGCCATGGTACTGTAACCTCCTTATTAGTATAGGTAAAACGGTATTTGTTTAAATTAGAACGGGTAGTCGTCGTCCGATTCTGCCGCGGAAAAATCGCTTACGGGTGCTGCCGCAGGTGCGGGAGCAGCGGAATACTGCGGGGGAGCGGACGGAGCGGGTGCGCCGTAGGAGTCGCTGTAAGCACCGCCTTGTGACTTCTCGCCTGTAAAACTGATTCTGTCAGCAACGATCTCATACCATGTGGCATTGTTACCATTTTTATCGGTATAATTACGTGTGGTCATTTCGCCTTCAACAAGGATCAGACGACCCTTTGTAAAATAACGGTTGACAAAATCAGCCTGCTGACGCCATGCAACCACGTTGAAAAAGTCGGACTTTCTTTCCTCGCCCTTTTGCTGGAAACGTCTGTCAACCGCGATGCGGAACGTTGCAACGTTTACGCCTGTGGGAGTGGTTTTAAGCTCGGGATCATTGACCAAACGACCCATCATAATGCACTTGTTAAACATGAAAGCACCTCCGTGTCAGCAGATTTTTGGTAATTACGCGCCCTGCTTGAGGACTACGATGGAGCGAAGAACGCCGTCAGTGATGTTGATGACACGCTCAAGCTCAGCGGGGAAATCAGGCTTGGACTCGAAGTTGTACAGAACGTAGTAACCTTCGGACTCGTAGTTGATCTCATATGCGAGCTTCTTCTTGCCCCACTCGTCGATCTCGCCGAGTGTACCGTTTTCCTTGATAAGGTCAGCGAACTTAGCTGTGAGAGCCTTGATCTGCTCCTCGTCCTTCTTGAGAGAGAAAACGATGATTGCCTCATACTTCTCTGTGATCTTTGCCATTTATAAGCACCTCCTTCTGGATTATATCCCGCACCTTTTGTGCGAGAAAGGAGTTAAGGTCGTGAAAAGCCTTAACTATGTTATTATATCAGATTCAATTTAGCTTGTCAAGCTTTTTTCGGGAGATTTCGTAGGATTTTTTCACCTTTTTCTGTGTAAATTGCATATATTAGCTTTATTTTCTATACTTATTTTAATAAAGAATTTTTCTTGCATTTATCGAAGCAGTGTGATAAAATGGTTACGGTATATTAATTCAGTACATTTGGAGGTGCTTTATGGGGGAACTTATAGCCGAGAGCAGGTTTTCCGGCTGTATGCTCGGCGGTGCGCTTGGCGACGCGCTTGGATACCCTGTGCGCAGCATGAACACAGGTGATATAGCGCGTGCTTTCGGCAAAAAGGGGATAACCTCTCCTGATGTTGACAAAGAAAGCGGCTATGCGCTGATATCCGCAAACACACAGCTTGCGCTTTTCACTGCCGAGGGCATACTGTGGACAGACAGGCTTGGCGGCAAAAACGAGATCTCAAGCTATACTACCTATGTTTTTTACGCGTACCAGCGCTGGTTGTATACACAGGAGAAGCTGCTTGCGAGTCGTGAGTATTCTCACGTATTGGACAGCGATGCGGCTTTTGCTTCAAGGCTGCTTCGCGAGGAACGCTTGTTTGACCAAAGAGAGCCTGATGTTGATTGCATAACGGCGCTGAAGCTTGCAGCTAAGCATGATTACGGCAGACTCACCAGCAGGATAAACGACAATTGCGGTTGTGCAGGCGTTGTGAGAGTAGCTCCGGCGGGACTTTATTTTCACAAGGACAGCGAGCGAGCATTCAGAATGGCGGCAGAATTTGCGGCGATAACCCACACGGGGGCGTCGGGTTATCTTGCGGCGGGCGTGCTAGGTGCGTTGGTAGCAGAGCTTGTGTGCGGCTCTGATATCGAGGAGGCGCTGGACGTTGCGGCTTATATTCTGAAAGGCTATGACGGTTGCATGGAGTGCTTCCGATCGTTAGACTATGCGCGTTCACTTGACGCGTCGGATATCGCTCCTTTGGAGGCTGTTAAACGGCTTGGCGTGGGAGATACAGCAAACGAAGCGCTTGCGATAGCGCTTTATTGCGCGCTGTGCCACAGCGAGAAGCCTGAAAATGCGCTTCTGCTTGCGGCAAATCATGACGGAAACAGCACGGCGACCGCTTGTGTATGCGGCAATATCGTCGGCGCTTTTCACGGCGAGGGTGCGCTGCCGAAAAAATGGCTGAAAAAGCTGGAACTTGCTGAAGTAACCCGACAGGCGGCGTTGGCTCTTTATGAATGTGCAGTTCACTGAAGGAATAGTTTTGCATGAACTTTTTTGCGTTAAACAGCAAGTTTTAGTTAATTTGCACATAAAAAATTTAATAATTTCTACACAAAAAAAACCTATATTGTGCCAATAATTACAAAATATGTCAGCCAAGTGCTTGAAATAAAGACAAAATTATGGTATAATTTATGTACTTAAAACTGCAAAGGGCGAATTGCGCCTTTTTGCGGTTGCTAATTTTTGCAATTTGATTGCAGGGGAATGGGAGGTTATCCGGTGAAAAAATTCTCATATGTTGCCACTGACATCGGCGGTAAGCTTGTCAGAGGCACCGAAATGGCGGAGGATTATCATGACCTTCAGGCAAAGCTGAAGGAACGGAATCTGTACTGTACAAAGTATCGTGAGGTCGGCGGAAGCAACGCTATTGATGTTAAGTACAAGTTCAAAACTAAAGAGGTGTCGTTTATAAGCCGACAGCTTGCGTCGATGACGTCGGCGGGTCTGTCGCTTGTAAGAGCGCTGTACATTCTGCAGGAACAACAGGAGAACAAAAAGGCGAAGGCAGTCCTCCTCGATATCTACGAGGAAGTACAGAAAGGTAAATCTTTCTCTGACGTTCTTTATACAAAGCCCGGCGTTTTTCCTGAGATGTTCGTCAGCATGGTTGCTGCGGGTGAGGCTTCGGGTACGCTCGATCAGATACTCAACCGTGTATCCGACCACTTTGCCAACGCAAACAAGACCGCAAATAAGGTAAAGAGCGCCATGATCTATCCTATGGTTCTTTTGGTGCTTATCATCGCGGTAGTAATCCTGATGTTCACTATGATCCTGCCGCAGTTCGGTTCGATGATGGATCCCGAAGATATGTCGCCCCTCAGCGCGGCAATGATGGCGATTTCCGATTCTATGATAAACTACTGGTATGTTTACCTGATCGTTATTGCGTGTATCGTTGTGTTCTTTTGGGTAGTTATGCGAATACCCTCTGCAAAGCTGAAATTCGATGAGTTTGTGCTGAAGATGCCTAAGGTCGGCAAGCTCATGAGTACGATTTATACAGGTCGTTTTGCAAGAAACATGGCGAACCTTTACGGTGCGGGTCTGCAGCTTGTAGACTGTATCGAAAAATCGGTCGCAGTTATCTCCAATACATATGTTCACAAGCGCTTTGCCGAGGCTATTGACAACATCAAGCTCGGTGAAAGTATGTCAAAGGCAATTGAAAAAACGGAAATATTCGAGGGTATGTTCACCTCGATCATCTACGTCGGTGAGGAATCCGGTACGCTGGATACGATCCTTAACAAGGCTGCCGACTATTACGACGAAGAAGCTGACTCCGCTATCGGAAAGCTTGTCGGTCTGATGGAGCCCTTGATGATCATTATCATGGGTGTTATGATCGGTCTGGTACTTGCTGCTCTGTTCCCCATGCTGTACGGCGGCATGACAGAGATGTCTTAAAAGCGGAAAAATGTCGCCTAGGGGCGGCTGAGGCTTAATAAAAAACATTATATTTTATTTTGAGGTGAAAATATGCTTTCAATTGATATTACCGACAGACAAATCAAGCTTGTTATCGGCGTACACAGCGGTAGCAAGGTAAGAGTACAGGACGCGGATATCCGCGAGCTTACTCTCGGAATGGTATCCAACGGATACATTACCGATGTTCCTATGGTTGCTGCTGAGCTTAACGATATCATCAAGACAAAGGGCATCAAGGAAAAGGATGCTATCGTATCCATCACTTCCAGCTCCATCGTTTATAAGGAGCTGCTGCTTCCCAAGCCCAAGAGCCTGAAGAACACCGTTGCTATCGAGGCGATGATCCAGTCCAACATGGGCGTTACCAATGAGTTCAACATTTCCTACACCATCGCGGGCGAGGTTGAGGACGAGGAGAAGAACAAGATGATCAAGGTCATCGCTTCTGCCTGCCCCCAGCGTCTTGTTGACGGATATGTAAGACTGTTCTCTCACATTGGTCTTAACCTCAGAGCTGTAAACATCTCCAACAACTCTGTTACACGTCTTATCGTAAATACTCCCAAGATGGCAGACAGAATGCCTCTGCTGCTTATCCAGATAGATAAGAACTTCCTCAACATGAACCTGTATGAGGACAATCAGATCGTATTCTCGCGTTACTTCAACATTGATCCCGCAGACTACGACAATGCACCTGATTATGTGACCAAGGCTGTTTATGACAACCTGTTCAGAATGATCCAGTTCATCAAGAGCCGTAAGGGCGCTAAGCCGCTGAAGGAGATAATGTTCTACGGTGATATCCAGAACTTTATCGAGCTTTCCAATGCTATTTCCTCTTTCAACGTTCCCGCTTACGTTCTTGCAACACCCAGCACCGTTATCACAATGGCGGAGATCGACTTTACAAAGTACGCAAACGCTATCGGTGCTATCTACCGCAGAAACAAGGATCTTGAGCACATCAACCTGCTGGAGGCTACTTCCGCAAAGGAATCCAAGGGCATGAACGGCTATCTGCTGGGTCTGCTCGGCTGCTGCGTTGCTTCCGCTGCACTTGTTTTCGGTGTCGGACTGGTGTTTGATATCCTTAATAATAATAAGAAAGGCGAGATACAGGCTGTTCAGACTGAGATCGATTCTCCGCAGCTCCAGAAGGACATTGAGATAGTAGGTATGCGTAAGTCTATGCTTGAGGGCTTTGAGAGCTACAACTCCAGCATGGATCAGGTTAAGCTGCTGTTTAACTATCAGCCCAAGGTGCTCAGCGATGTGTATAAGAGATTTGAGTCGCCGATCAAAAATATCCTTGAGCCCGGACAGGAGCTGTTTATCTCCGGCTATGAGATCGATGGCTACGACGTTACAGTAAACTTTATCGGCAAATGCAAAGGCGATCCGTCCGGTATTCCGTCGAAATACGCTCAGTATCTTACTGAGAATGTACTTAATCAGCACAACGAGCCTTATTTCACAAATGTTAGCTATACAGGATTCGATAAAGAGAATTCCTCCGATGGCGTTATCTACAGCTATCTCAGAACAGAGGGTGAATCGGTTTATGATACCATATTTACATTCTCGGTTGAAATGAAGCTTCAGGTCGGCAACGACGAAGTAAATGCAAAGCTTGAAACAAAAGAAGCAAATGCAGAACAGGAGGTGGCTGAATAATGAAACTCAGCAAACAGGAAAGAATGGGCATACTTATCATTGCCATTATACTTATTTTAGGTCTTGGTACATGGCTTTTCATCGTACCTAAGATAGATGCGTTAAACGCTTCCAGTACCACTCTTACCACAAAGCAAACAGAGCTTGACAATGCAAAGAATGAGGCTGCTCTGAAAGAGCCGCTGAAGCAGCAGGTGCTTGACGCTTACAAAGAGGGCGAGAGCCTTGCAGATATGTTCTTTGAGGAAATGACTACATATGAAGCCGATATGGAATTCAGAGCATTCCTTGAGCAGTGCAAAACAAACGTTCTTGTTGAGTCTCTCACTGTGACCGAGCCTAGCACAGCTACTCTTGTTCCCGAATACTTTACCGAGGACGAGGTTACATACCCCCTCAAGACGTATGTAACTCAGGGTCTTGAAAAGACTGATGATGAGATCTCCTCCGAGGAGCGCTGGAACAATCTGAAGAACGCTCTCGGCGTTTCGCAGACAGTAGGCGCGATCACCGTTGAGTTTACAGTGAATGTTGTAGAACCCGAGGATCTTCTTAATTTCGCAGATGAAATAAACAACTATGTAAAGATTGAAAACGGCAAGAACACCAGAAAAGCAATGATCCTTAACGGTGCTTCCATCTCTCTGCCTCTTGTTGAGAAACGTTACGAGGCGGAAATTGAGAAAATCGAGGAAGAATCTATGGAGGAAGCGATCGATCAGCTGTATAAGCATCTCGGCGAGAAGCGTCCTCAGGATCCCGCTGGCAGCGCTGGTTCTTCGGGCAATGACTCCGAGGAAGAGGATAAAGAAGAGGAAAAGTCTCCCGCTGACTACTATTATCAGCTTTCCACTTCCATTACATTCTTCAGCGTTGAGCGTATGCAGGATCCCACCGAGCAGCTCAATGCTCAGGAGCAGTAATAATCCACAGAAGATAACAGCTTTGCCGCGCCATGCGGCAGGCTGTTGCAAATAGAACTAAAGGTATGACAGTCGGCGTTTGCCGACAGGAGGTATGACAATGAAACACGCACTCAGAAAATACCTGAGCAGACGCGGTTCCGCTCTGTTTATGGTATTAAGCCTGATGACTGCGCTTATGATTCTTGTTATGGCAATGTACTTCTCTGTAGTTGGCTCCAGAGATGTGCAGTATAAGGTGTTCTATCAGGAGCAGTCCTACCGTTCTGCTATCTCCTTGTCTGATGCAATTATTGCGGGCTTAGATAAAGGTAGCTGGAATACTGCTGAGGGTAGCAAAGAATTTCTTACTCTTCTCACAAGCATGGAAAACGAGGGTGATGTTGTAACCACCGACGGAAACGGCTTCGCTGCTTTCTCTACAACGGGAGCGGGCAAAGAAGAAGTGGATCAGCTTGGTGCATACAATGTTACGATCACTCGTATGGCAGACGAAATGAGCGGTAAGAAGAAATTAAGGATCTTCGATATTGCCATCACAACATCAACAGGCGGAGTGATCGAAACGACACACTCCTACATCAGTATGCAGGAGCCTGAGGAGCAAAAGGTTTCTCAGGGCGCATTCAATCCTTTTACATCTACAGGTTATGTACCGAATGACTCCTACCTTGAGGGCGGCGAGTTCTTTATTGATGTCGTTATTGATAACGAGAACGCGGCTCTTGGCGCAGCTAGAAGCGTTACAGGTCAGATGAGCTTGAAGCTTTACGGAAATCTTTCGACAGGCGGCTCTCTTTACAATGAGTATCTGACTGCACCGCTTAGCGCAAGTGACCTTAAAGAGCCTGTTGTCTGGGCTATCAGAAACAAATATACACAGGCGGCAAATCAGACCATTTATCTTGGCACAAACAGTGCATATGGTCTTATGATGGTAGGCGGCGATTATATCCATAATATGGGCGGTCTGCCTAAGAATTGCTACATTTATGTTCTTGGCGATATGTATCTTGAGGGCAATCAGGTCAGTGTTCCCGCAGGCGGCAAGATATTCGTATACGGAAACATCTACTTTGAGGACGGCGCTTACGGAGCGTGCGGAAGCTCTTACAAAAAGGGTACGGTATATTGCAGCGGAATGTACAATGATGGCGTTGCTGTCACAAATCCTTGCGATCAATGGAGAAACGATACTAAACTTCCCGACGAAGTAATGACGCCGAAGGAGATGGCTGCCGCTCTCGACAGCCGTACTGCAAGCGTTACCTATTCCAACTGGAAGATCAACGACAGCGAAGAATATTATGAGGTTGATAACAAGCAGGTCAAGGCGAAGGACTATATCCCTGAGCTTGATCCCGACAACGACGACTATAATGGCGTGAAGCTGTACTACAACACCAGCACTGAAGAGGCATTTAAGAATGGCGTGGCCGTTGCTCCTCATACATGGACTAAATATCTCGATTGGGAGGACGGTAATGTCCTTGATGATTACTTCGGAGAGGGTCAGGACCTCAATTACACAGCTTGCGTTATCGAAGACCTTACCGATGTTAAGGAAGGAAACCACTTTAATAACTGCGCTCTTGTAATAAACACAGGTGACGATCCAAACAACCAGTACATCATTCAGCTTAGAAACAACCGTGATTTCGACAAGGATGAAAACGAGATCAAGGAAGCATTCTCGTGGTATCCCCGCGATTCCTACAGTGATGCGCTCCAGATGTCTGTAATCGTTCGTGGTAAAGGCTCTGTTGTAATTGATATTCCCGAGGACGTTGTATATCAGGACGTATCCAATAACCTTGTTATTCACGAAACCTTGTTCTTCCTCATGGGTGGCAAACTGAAGAATACTGACGCTGCTGCTACCGACAGAACAAAGCGTATATTTGTTCCCGGCACTGTTATTAGTAACACTGCTGCAGAAAATATGCTTGATCTGATCCATACAAAGTGCGACGATAATTGCTCGCACTGCAACTACCAAACCGAGTCTAACCCCGATAAGTGTACGGTTTGTGAGTCCAAGGGCATTGAAACTAAAATGGTTGAGATATATTGTCCCAAGCATGAGTTCACATACAGCTACTGCCCTGTTTGCAACCCCGAAATGGAGCCTGCAAAGGATTCTAATGACAAGCCTTACGGATTGTGCGTAAATCGTATCGACCGCGTGAAGGCAGACGCGAAGATCGCTAATATCAGCAAGAGCTCTGCTGAATATATGTTCCTTACAGACAACGGCACAAAGAGCGTGGCTTATCCTACAACTAACATCTTCCTTGTTTCCTGCAGCGAGAGTGCCGATATCCGTATGTCGGGCGAGATGATAATGCCCAGTATGTGGAACGGACAGCTGAGCATCATGCAGAATGGATTCTATGGCTTTATCTATGCACCGTATATGACCTTTAAGGCATACGGTAACGGCGCCGGCGGCGGATTTGTAAGATTCTGCGGCGGTATGATCGTATCTGACTATATCTTTAAAGACAGTATGTCGATTCTTACTTGTCTGCCTGAGTATCTGCCCACAAGCCTGATGAGCTCCAGAAGCCGCAGCGATGCGCTGTCAGAGCTTTCAAGTAAGTCTTGGAAGATCTCGCTGATAGGTTATTAATAGCAAAGGAGTGACGATATGAAAAAACTTTTTTCAAAAAAGAGCGGTTTTACGCTGATCGAAATAATCGTTGCGTTTGCTATATTTGCAATCATGTCGGGAATGATCCTGTCGATGATAAGGATCACGGTGAGTGAACGCCGTTCAAACATGGAATTTGCAAAAGAAACCGAAGTGGAAACACAGTATCTTACTAAGCACTATGTAGGCGAAGAGGACAAATACGACAAGGACAGCGAGTCCGATGAAACCAAGGGCAGTTTCTCTCTGAATTTCGTTGATACCGAATCAGGCGATGTTCTTTGTGATGTTTCCATGGACTACGGTATGCGCACTTATGAGTTGACACGCGATGAGAATGGCGATGTCACAGGTGCTGAGCTTGGAAAGTCTGCTAATGGTGTGAACTATTTCGTTGGTAACACCGATTACAAAGGCACCGAAGAGGGTAGCGGCAACAAGCCCACTGCCGATGATATCGCAGGCGCATTCGGTAACAGTCAGACTGCTCGATATGATACAAGAATCTCGGGCAGCAAGGGGCTTGAATACATTGAGATATCAAAGGTCGTAAAAGATACCTCCTACAATGTACCAGGTAAATCCAGATACCTCATCGAGTGCTATTGCAATAATCCCGAACCTAAGATGGGAACTGCTATCCAGCCTAACGAAACAACTTTCCTCCAGTATAAGCTGCGCTTCTGCAGCACCGTTGATTATGACGAAAAGGAAGTTATCAGCGGCGATAAGACCTATATCTACAAGATATACAAGGAAGCAAAGATACTGGATTATGGCTATGTCAACAACAGTTCGCTCACATGGAGCAATTCGTCTTGTGTAGGTTACACCTCATATAGTCCCACTGCTGATAAGGGTACAGAGTATAATAAGTATACCGTTGAGCGTATAAGCGACAGCACAATGCGTATCGGTATCCCGTTTAAATCGGGTTATGGCGAAGGCTTCAGCGATCTTAACGCAACAAGATTCTATGTTGTGTTTGAGGGCGACCCGCAGATCACTACAGATTCGTTTGGCTCCAATGCTTCAAAGAGCGGCGGCAAGGCAATATATAAAAACTTCCCCATCTATGACGATGACGGCAAAGAAACAAGCAAACTCAATCCCAATATCTATGGTGCTTACATCTATACTAAAGAGGAGAAGCAATAAATATGAAGAAATATTTGACACGGCTCTTCAAAAAGCGTAACTCCGCAGGTTTTACGTTGGTCGAGGTCATTGTATCTACCGCTTTGATAGGTGTGCTTATGGTTGGCATAGTGCTGTTTATGGCACCTGTTTTCAGCATGGTCGATACAAATGAGACTGCTCAGCGTGCTGACCGAACTACCACCACTTTAGAGCATTATATCTCCAAATCCCTCAGAAACTCCGTTTTGGTAAAGGTGTATACAGGCGCTAAATCTACCGATATCACCACTGCAGAGGGTGCGATCCGTAATGATACTGATTTCAGCGGCGAGGGTGGAATTTCAGATTTCATGAAAGACCACAGCGATAATTATCAGCTGAATTGCCTCAGCATCAAGTATGTAGAGGATACTAATCCACGCAACAACAGCGAGGGTAATAATCCCCACAAATTTATGCTGTACAATGAGAGCTTCGATATCAACTATAACCTCCTCTCCTCGGTACCGGTGTTTGAAGAGTGCTTTTACGAGGATATTTATCCCCAATTCACTTTTGATCGCGAGTCTATGAAGGTAGAGCTTGATGAAAACGGAAAGATCATCACTGATGACATTGACCCGAAGCCCGAAGTAAAAACTACGCTTTATCCCGGCATACAGTTGGATATAGATATTTACAACGATGAAAATATGATGGACTATGGTCGTATTTTCAGAGGCACAAGCTATATCGAGATTAACAATATCAAGAGTATGCAGATAAATTCCGAGGGCAAGTACAAGATTTTCCCTGTCAAAGAGCTTGATCCCAATGAGAAGGATATATACATATTCTATGTTTCGAGAAAGGTCGGAACATTCTCGGGATTTAAAGACGATGAGACCGAAGAAGCAGGGTAATCCTAAAAGAATAACAAATCGGGGCGGTAAGCCCGCCCCGATAATGTTTTTTAAATTATTGTGCTCAGCCTGCTTTTGGCAAGCTGAGCAGAGTGATTTAGATAAGACCCATATACCAGTTTACTATAACATCGCCGATAAGCCACGCGGTGGTTATTCCTATTGAGAGGAACGGGCCGAATACCATGTGGCGCGAATACTTAACTTTCTCCACGAGATCGTCCTTGATGAAGATCTTGAAGCCGCCCTCTTTTTCATCGGTTATGTTTTCTCTAAGTGCTTTACTGAGTGCGGTCTTATCGGGAATGCCTTTCCAAGCGTTTTCGTCAAGAAACTCCCATTCAATATCAGGCTGTCCGTTGGTTATGCTGCCAACAATGATGTCATCGTGACCTGTCTTGACGTAGCCTACATCACGGTCTAACTGTTCCTGATACCAATCGAGAGCTACCTGTTTTATCTGCTCGGAAGCTGCTTTCTCGGCTTTGTGGTCGCGGTATTTTTTCACTGAACCATATATCGCACCGAGAACGATACCGATAAACAGACCGGGGAACGCTTTATAGCCAAGCAGCAGTGACGATCCCAGCATAAGCTGAAGGTCGCCGCCGCCCATGCCGCCGATAAGTACGAGTACCACGAACAGAACTCCGACAACTCCGAGTGCAATGAGGCGCTCTGACCAATCCAATGTAAACGTTGTACTGAACGGGATAAAGAACGATGCGATGCCGATAACGCCTACGGTTATACTGCACCAATACGGTATCTCGAAATGGTCAATGTCGATGCAACTAAGCACGATAAGTATCGGAAACAGGATAAGCGCGATGCCAAATTCCCACCAAGCTCCCGAAAGTCCGAAACGCAGATACGCAAGCGTATAGACTACCGCCGTGATAGTTTCAACTATCATATAGCGGGGAGATATCTTGGCTTTACAGAAGCGGCATTTTCCGCGAAGTATCAGCCAACTGAATATCGGAAACATATCAAACCATTTCAGCCTGTTTCCGCAGCTGAAACAATGTGATGGCTCGGTAATAAGCGACTGCTTCAGCGGCGTGCGAAGTATCACGACGTTTAAGAAGCTGCCGATAACAGAGCCAAAGATGAACACCAGAACACAATAAACGATTTCAAACGCTGTCATTTTTGTGACCCCTTTCATTTAAGATAGTATTATTCTATCATATATATGAAATTTTTGCAAGCAGATTCGGAGCACGCTGCAATAAGCGTCCTCTTTATCTATATAACCACGCGGCGCGTGCCGCAGGCTGCGGATTTTACGCCGCAAATACCCCGAAAGGAAGAGAATGCAGATGGCTGCACCTATCAAAAACCTACCTATAGGTAAGATCCTTGTTGAAAACGGCTTCATTACTGAGGCTCAGCTTGAGGAGGCGCTTGCAAAGCAGCGTTCTTCTGATGGCAAGATGCTTGGTGACGTTATGCTTGAGATGGGACTTGTGTCCGAAACTCAGCTTGCTCAGGCACTTTCCATAAGACTGAAGGTTCCTTTTGTTGACCTTTCAACCACACAGATAAACCGCGAGGCGGTTATGAAGATACCCGAGGAAAAGGCTAAGGAAAAGCTTGTACTCGCGTATGCAATAAATAACAACCGTCTTATGGTCGCAACAAATGACCCTATCAACTTCTACATATTTGAAGAATTGAAGGTGCAGACGGGCATGGAGATCGTTCCGCAGATCTCCACAAAAACTGCCATCACCGAGGCTATCGGTAAGTATTACTCGCAGCAGCAGGTAGATAGTGCCGTTAACGAGTTGAATGACGGCGCTCAGGGCGAGGAGATCTCTGCTGAGCAGCAGGAGTCAGGCGAGCGTATCGATAATGCGCCAATCGTTAAGCTGGTTAACATGATGGCGGAAACAGCGTTCAGACTGAAAGCGACAGATATTCATATTGAGGCGTTTAAGACAAGAACAAGGATCCGTTTCAGAATGGACGGTGAGCTTGTTGAGCAGGATATGAAGGTTCCGATCGCATTCCATAACTCTATTATTACACGTATCAAGATCCTTGGCGGTATGAACATCGCCGAGAAGAGAATCCCGCTTGACGGTCGTTACAGTATGATCATTGACGGCATTCAGCAGGACTTCCGTGTATCTACAATTCCTTGCGTATGGGGTGAAAAGTGCGTTATCCGTTTACTTTCCTCCGCTGATGAAAAGACAAGAAGGATCACCGACCTCGGTATGACGGATTATAACTACGAGATGTACAAGCAGATAATCCGCTGCCCCAACGGCGTTATGCTGGTTACAGGTCCTACGGGTTCAGGTAAGTCTACAACTCTTTACGCTACACTTGGTGAGCTTTCTCAACCTAACGTTAACATTGTAACGGTCGAAGACCCTGTCGAGAAACGTATCGACGGCGTAAACCAGTGTCAGATCAACGACAAGGCAGGTATGACCTTTGCTGCGGCTCTGCGTTCTATCCTGCGTCAGGACCCCGATATCATAATGGTCGGTGAGATTCGTGACGGTGAGACCGCCGATATCGCTATCCGTGCGGCTATCACGGGACACTTTGTTCTTTCAACACTGCATACCAACGATGCGGCTTCCACTATCGTCCGTCTGGTAGATATGGGCGTTGCGCCTTACATGGTTGCTTCCTCCGTTGTAGGTATCATCGCTCAGCGACTTGTTAAGCTGCTTTGCAACGAGTGCAAGGAAAAATATACTCTTACAGACCCCGCAGATCTCCGTCTTGTAGGCAAGACACAGCCTGTTGATATTTATCGTCCCAAGAAGGGCGGCTGCAAGGCTTGCAGAAATACGGGCCATTCAGGTCGTACCGCTATCCATGAGATCATCGTTACATCTAACGATATCAAGGAGCTTATCTCCGCGGGCGCTACCGCTGAGGAGATCGGTGAGCAGGCTAAGAAGAACGGCACAAGACTGCTACGTGACAACGTAACAGAGATGGTGCTTGCAGGTCGTACGACCATGGACGAGCTTGTAAAGGCTACATATACCGTATAAAAAGGCTGACAAAAGCAAATACGCTTTCGTTATCCTTTGGGAATATGCATTTTGTTTCATTTTATTTCATATTTATTTTTTATTTAAAGGAGAGTTCAAAGTGGAAGGTAATAACAACATCATGGACATCAACCGTATTCTGGACGAGGCAAGAGAGCTTGGCTGCTCGGACTTGCATTTTACCGCAGGTCTTCCGCCCATAGTACGTCTGCACGGCTCCATCAGAAAGCTCAGCGGATACCCTGATTGCACTGAACCCATCATTGTAAACATTATCAACCAGATCACATCTATCAAGCACAAGTCCCAGATCTCCAAGGGCCTTGACACTGACTTCTCATACGTTTCCACTTCGGGCTTCCGTCACAGAGTTAACGTATACAGACAGCGCGGCTACCACGCAGTAGCGCTCCGTCTGCTGAGAAACGATATCCCCACACTTGCAGACCTCAGTCTGCCCGGCACTCTGGGCGAGTTCTCACTTGCGCCCCGTGGACTTGTTCTTGTAACAGGCCCTACAGGTTCGGGTAAATCTACAACTCTTGCGGCTATGATCGACCATATCAACCGTCAGAAGAACTGCCACATCATCACTGTTGAGGATCCTATCGAGTATCTGCACACACATAAGCAGTCCATGGTAAACCAGCGTGAGATCGGTCAGGACGTTGACAGCTTCGCAGGCTCTCTGCGTGCTGCGCTCCGTGAAGACCCCGATGTTATCCTCGTAGGTGAGATGCGTGACTTTGAAACAATCAACGCCGCAGTAACCGCCGCAGAAACAGGTCACTTGGTGTTCTCCACACTGCATACAACGGGTGCGGCAGAAACTATCGACCGTATCATCGACGTTTATCCTCCTCACTCTCAGGGACAGATCAGATCGCAGCTTGCAAACTCCATCGTTGGTATTATCTCTCAGACGCTCGTTCCCACATCGGACGGCAAGGGCAGATGCGCCGCACTGGAGATACTTGCGGCAACTGACGCTATCCGCTCCATGATCCGTGAGGGTAAGATATTCCAGATTCCCACAGCTATCGCAACAGGTAAGAAGAATGGAATGTTCACGCTTGATCAGGATCTCGCAAGACTTGTGCGCATGGGTAAGATATCCAACGAAACCGCGCTCGGCCGTTGTCAGGATCCCAATGAGTATAAGCGTTACCTCGATATGGGTGTATAATTCGGCTGTCAATAAAACCATATATCTACCCGCGGCGTACATAAGGTGCGCTGTCGGGCAGACTTCCGCGCATCTGCGGGCTTTTCGCCAACCAAATGCTCGTTACAGAGCATTTGCGTTTGTGCAATTTCACTAGTTTTTATTCTGATTATCATGGTTTTTTTACGAAAATCGCATTTCAAAGGTTTTTTTTTCAAAAAAAGCTTGCAATTTTAAACACCATGCGATATAATTAGTTTACAACAGAGAACACCCTCTGTTAATTGCATTGGATATAACTCCGCTGGGGTTATACATAAAAAATTTTTTATTTAGGAGGTCTTTACAATGATAAAGAAGCTTCAGGCCCTCAAGGCTAAGAAGGGTTTTACCCTCGTTGAGCTGATCGTAGTTATCGCTATCATCGGCGTACTCGCAGCTATCCTCGTTCCCACAATGCTGGGCTACGTTACCTCTTCTCAGGTAACATCTGTTAACTCTACAGCAGCGTCCATCAAGAACAACATCGACGCATTCCTGACCGACTGTGATACAAACGGTTACGGTATGCTGAGAGGTTCCGGTCAGAACTCCACATTCGACATCACAGTAACAGGTGGTACATGGTCTCTGGCTAATCTGTCTAAGACAGCTTTCAAGGACGGCAACGGTAAGGCTTGGACCGGTTCCGGTTCCGGTTCTGCTGGCGCAACAAAGGTTGGTGTTACAGGTCCCGAGTCTCTGCTCTGCATCGAGCTCGCTAACCTCTTCCCCGAGGTAGAGACAGCTTCTATCAAGGTATATGTAGAAGGCGGCAAGTGCCTCGCAGTTGCTTACACAGCTGATACTGATGCTGCTCTGACAACCGGTACAAACTGCCCCAACATCACTGCTGGTACTGCAGCAGCTTCCGGTGGTTGGACACAGAATGCTACTGGCGGCGTTGTTTTCGCTTGGGACAACACAACTGCTGGTGTAACTTCTGACGGTATGATCGTTGGTACAGCTCCTGAGGTAGCTCTGGGCTAATATTTAGGTACATACCTAAAGCAACTAACTAAACACAATGTTCCTCGGCGGCGCAAGCCGTCGGGGAATTGGTGTTGTTAAGGCTCTTCAGTTTTTTTGCCTGTGTTTTGTAGCAGTACAGAGTAAAGGCAAGAAAATTGGGAGGTTGGTTATGAAAAGGATATTGGCAAAAAGCGGCTTCACCCTAGTGGAGCTTATTGTCGTTATTGCAATCATAGGTGTGTTGGCAGCAATACTTGTGCCTGTCATGATAGGCTTCAACACAAACTCTCAGGTGGTCTCTGCAAATTCCACAGCAGCATCAATGGAGGACTTTATTGAGCGTTTTCTTACCGAATGCGACGCAAAGGGCTGCGGAATGTATAGTTCAAATACCGTGGCGACGACCATCACTGTCACTGTGAGCGACAGCAGCGGCACTCCCACTTGGACGGTTTCGGTGGCTGATCCCAGTACCTTTAAAAGCGGCGGCGGTGTGAGCTGGACGACCGCAGGTAAAGGCATGACATTTTCCGACTCGATGGCTTCAGCGGCTTCGTCGGGACAGGATACGCTTGCGCTGAGAATGTGTAACGAGTTCCGCGATGTTGAGAATGCTTACATATGGGTGGCAGTGAAAAAAGGAAATGTAGAGGCGCTCTATTTCAATCCCGAGGGCGTTAGTGTTCCCCAGCTTGAAACGCAATACAGCAGTGGAGTGCTTGGCGCTACAGCTGATGTTGACTGGGATAAAAGAGTCTGCAAGTGGGACGACAACAACGCAGGAGTTGCTAAGCTCGGGTATATCGTGGGCACATCGCCCGCACTTACACTTGGTACTCCCTAAAGATGAAATAACGAAAAAGCACAAGGAGGCATTCGTGATGGGATATTTTTACAAGTTAAAGGCTAAAAAAGGTTTCACAATAGTGGAGCTTATCATAGTTGTTGCTATCATCGGTGTACTGATAGCTATCGTAGCACCGCTGTTTTCGAGCGATCAGGCCAGACGCGACGCTGCTGATATTTATGCGTCGGATTTCTATTCGGGCTTGCAGTACAACTTTACGCGTTATCAAAAGACTGAGGCGGACATCACACCGAAGTTTGCTGACCCCACAGAACAGGAATTTATCAAGTTCAGTGCTGATGTCGGTGGAAATGTGCTGACGAAAACGATCTACATCGAAATAATGTACGATCAGGGCATAAAATATGTTCATATTGCGGATAGCCTGTTTAAACTGACAAATTTAGGTAACGACGCTTCTTCTACAGCTTTTGAAAAGCTTATCGAAAATGATATGAACGATATCGTAAACGGTGGCTCTAAGGGTTATTATTATGCCAAGGTGACAATGGATACCAGCTATAACCTCAAGGTCAAGACTGTACATTTCACCGAAGAACGACTTCCTGCTGTTGTTGGTAGTGTTGACAGTTATAGGACCGACGCTCTCCATTTTATCGATAATGGCGTAATAGCTACCGGCAGCATCTGCGGAACTTGCAGCAGCGAGAAAAACATCACCAACGGCTATGTCGGCGGCGTAGGTACATACTTCATGAATGAAGCTCCGTAATAATTTTAAAAAATCTCCCCGAAACACTAAAGTTTCGGGGATTTTTGTCGATAATATATACAGGGATAAGTATGCTTTGGCTACTTATCAAACTTTCGATAAGGAGGCAATTATATGGATATTAAAAGAATTAACGGCGTAATTTCGGCTTACAGCCCTAATCGCAGCGGTAATGTCAAGAAGACAGAGGCCTCCGCTTCCGTTAAGAATATCGACCGCGTAGAGTTTGGCTTCGAGACCGCGCTCAACGCTGCCAAAAAAGCTATCAGCGCAGAGGTAAAGGCTGACGCTTCCGAGCAGGAGCTTGCAACGGCTAAGCAGACCGCAGAGGACGGCATCTCCGCAAGCGAGTTGGCTTCCTACATTCTGTTAGGGTAAGGCGTTATGGATATCAGAACGACTCAGGCTGTCATAAAATGCCTTGAGATAGACTGCGACTTCTACCGCGAGCTTTCCATGTTCCTCATGAAAAAGCACACAAAAATACTTGAGGACGACCTTGAATGGCTGACGAACTCCCTAAACGATGAGCAGGCGTACGTTATGAAGAGCCAATCGCTGGAAAATAAGCGATTGGAGCTTTTCAAGGGTTTAGGCATTGCGGATAAGAAGCTTACCGAGCTTATTGAAGAGGCTCCCGAGGACTACAGGGCAAAGCTGAAATTGCTCGGAACGCAGCTTACAGAGCTTGTTGACAGCATAAAAGAGATGAACGAAAAAACGAACGAGATAGTTAAGCGCAAGCTTGATAATCAGACAGAGTTCGTAAAGCGTGCGGGCATACTCAACAAGCCCGAGACTTACAATAAAAACGCGGCTAAAGAGACACGCGGCTCGTCGGCAACGGTTATCCGCAAGATATAGGAGGAAAATATATGCGTCCCACTTTCCTAGGATTTGAAGCGCAGAAGCGCACACTTCAAGTAGCACAGAAAAGCCTTGATATAACAGGCAACAACCTTTCAAATACAAATACCGTCGGCTATACAAGACAGCGCGTCGATCTTTACGCGATGTATATTTCGGGAAATCAGAGCCTGCGCTGGTGCAGCGAGACCAACAATCTTTCCCTTACAGGTCAGGGCGTTAATGCTCACGGCGTAAGTCAGATCAGAGATATCTATATTGACAAGCGCTTCCGCGAGAGCACCGCGGTAGAGGCTGAAACAGAGCAGACAATGGAGATACTTTCCGAAATAGAGGATATTCTCGATAACTTCGAAACAGACGGTCTGCTCCATTTCACAGAGGAGTTCTTCTCCGCACTTCAGGACTACTCCGTTGAGAAGCCTGACAGTACAGAGGTAGCTACTCTTGCAGTAAACTCAGGCGTAAACCTCTGCCGACTGCTCAATGATTACGACATACAGCTTCGTCAGGTAGAGGATACATACGTTAGAGAGCTTGAGGATACGGTTGAATACATCAACACACTGCTTGATGACATAAATCTGCTCAACGACAAGATCGAGGAGGAACTGCTGAATTACCCCGAGGGCTACGGTCCAAACGAGCTTTACGACCAGCTCAATCTCTACGTTGACGAGCTCGCAAACTACGGTGAGATAGATGTCACCAAAAATTCCAATGGTACGTTCACTATCGACCTTTGCGGAATCCGCGTGGTTGACGGTATCGAGTTCAAGACAAATCGCCTTATAATGGAGGAGTATGACAACTTTGGTCAGGCTATAATCCACTATGAGAGCGGCGAGAACCTGAATGCGCAGACAGGTATCCTGAAGAGCTATTTCAATATGCTCAACGGTAACGGCGTTTACGCTACAGGAAACCAGAACGGCGAGTACGGTATCGCATACTTCAAATCCGCTATAGATGAGTTTGCGGCTACGCTTGCAAATACATTCAATTCCGCTAACGGCGCTGATGAGGATCCCTCAAGAGCGATGTTCGTTACAGACCCTGCAAACGCACTGTTCACCGCAGGAAATATCCACGTGAGCGAGCAGTGGCTTCAGGATCCCACAATGATAGGTCAGGTAAGAACTATCGACGAAATGACAGGTCTTTATCAGTACGGCTTCGATGAGGTGACTGATGAAACAGGCAAGCTGATGCTTCAGAATACAAACGTTATCTATCTGCTGTCGCAGTTTGAGAACGAGGCTGTGAAGTTCGGTAATGCGCACGATTTCCAAGGCGATGTTTACGAGTATATTTCCTTTATGAGCAACCGTCTTGCACAGACGATAACCTATGAAAAGAGCCGCTATGACGCCGCTGTTTCGACAGTAGACACTCTGCTTGATGCAAGAGATGAGGTGTCGGGCGTTGATATGGACGAAGAGGGTATCAATATGCTGAACTACCAGAAATGGTACAGCGCTTCCTCTCGTATGCTGACGACCCTTGACGACTGCCTTGATAAGCTGATCAACGGCACGGGCAGAGTTGGTCTGTAAGGCTGAAAGGAGTTCTAAATGAGAATTACAAATTCAACGATGCTGCGTAACTACGACAGAAATCTGAAAAGATTAAGCACAAATAAATTCAACTCCGAGCAGAAGATATTCACAGGCCGCTCGTTTAGCCGTGCAAGCGAAAATCCGCTGAATGCGGCTAAGGCGCTGACGGTAAGAAAGCAGCTTTCCAGAATGTCGCAGTACATGGAAAATCTTGATGTTGCGGATAAGTTCTACACTGAGGCTGAGACCTCAATGCTGCAGATATCCGATCAGCTTGCTACCATACGCGAAACTCTCATTGCTGCGTGTAACAGCACAAAGGAAGAGAATGTTGACCTCAAGATATACGCACAGCAGCTTGAAACGAAAGCAAAGGAAATGTGTGCGATATTCAATACAGACACAGCAGAGCGTGTTATCTTCGGCGGCGAGAGCAACGACCCCGAGCCGTTCTCTCTCTCTTATGACGAGTACGGATTTGCAGACGAGATGCTTTATCACGGTGTGCCGATAAACGCATACACAGACTACAAGAATTTCCCCTATTCCAACGATGTTTACATAGATATCGGTATCGGAATGGTTGTGGATCAGGAAACCCAGGCAATTGATTCACAGACAGCACTGAAAGTATCCTTTAACGGTGCAGATATTACAGGCTGTGGTGTTGAGGAATACAAGGCTTCTTTAGACGCTGAGCAGCTCGAGGACGGAAAAAAGTATACGCTTAATTTCTATGTAGAGGGAAAAACCACACAGGTTTCCTTTATTGCAGGAGCGGACGCTGCGACAAGCATCGCGAACCTCAACACAGAGCTTACTGCCGCATATAAGGGTAAAAAGGCAGTCCCTGTTGTTGACGCAGACGGAAATATCACCGCGGGCGACGCTACTGTTTATGTTACAAACAACGCTGATTCCGAGAACAAAGCAACTGTAGAGAATGACTACGGTTTTGCAAAGAACTACATACAGATAACTCTTGACGCTGCAAAGGCGCTGAGAGAGGGCGATATCGAATATGCAAACGCCTGCATTGACAGGATAGTTTCTTCTACTGAAAACCTGCTTATCGAGATCGCTGACCTCGGTAACGCTGAGGAATTTATCGAGTTCAACCAGACTCGTTTTGAAACCAGAGAGCTTAACCTGAAAGACAGACAGGACACTTTGGAGGCGACAGACCTCGAATATGAGATCACACTGCAAAAGACTTATGAGGCGCTTTACAATGCTTGTCTGCAGATGTCCAGCACAGTGGTTCCGAACAGCATTTTCAGCTATATAAGATAAACAAAACGGTAATTATATATTCAGGAGGTGTTTGATATGAACAGTAACTTGCTTCAGATAACAACGATACCGATCTCTATTGAGATCAAGGTAACAAATGCAAAGTTTGAGCTTGCCGATGACAGACAGCCCAAGGTCAATATTACTACTCAGAACGGCGGTTATGTTATGAAAGCAGAGCCTCTGAAGATCAACATTGACACCTACGAGGCGAGAAAAAGCCTCGGCTATGGTCATATGAGTGATGGTGATATGCTGAAACAGAAAGCGTCAGAGGGATTTACCCTTGCTTTTCAGGGCACTGCAAAGGTGGCTTCCGAGGGAAATCAGCTTGCACGCGGAGTTTCCGCTTCCGATATTGCTATCCAGAATGCTCGCGCAGGCGCTACCATTGAAACTATAATGGAGTTTCTTCCGAAAGAGGGCGCGGATATCACATTTGACGGCGGAAAGCTGAACATAGATTATCAGATGGGCAGTCAGGAGATCGACTGGGATATCACAGAGCGTCTGCCTATGGAGTTTATTCCCGGCAGCGTAGAGCTTATCGTGCGCGACAGACCTCGCGTAGAGATAGAGTATGTGGGCGAGCCTATCTACGTTCCCGCAAGCGCAAACCCCAATTACGAGCCGCCCGCATTTGAAACAAAGGGCTGATATACCGAAAGGAGCGGTTTTGCTAAAGCAGACCGATGAATGCTTATGAATATAAAAACTAGAGATTTCGGTGAAGTGCAGATTGATGAAAGCACTATACTCAATTTCCCTGCGGGAATAATCGGATTTGAGGATACAAAGCGCTATACCCTGTTAAGTCCCTTGGGCGATGATAAGTTCCCCATGTGGCTGCAGGCGGTGGATAACTCCGATCTGTGCTTTGTTGTATATGATCCGATGGAGATATATCACGACTATAAATTCGAGATATCCGATGAGGAGCAGGAGCAGCTCAACATCAATGAGAGTGTTCCTTACAGATGCCTTGCTGTGGCAATAGTCCCCGAGGACTACAGAAAGACCACTATCAATCTCAGATGCCCTATAGTTATCAATCTGCGCGACAACATTGCTGCACAGATAATCCTTACAGAGCATTTCGAGTTCAAGGCGCCGGTCTATGAGGAGGGCTGCTGATGCTTGTTGTAACAAGAAAACAGGACGAGAGCCTTATAATCTCAGACGATATCTGCATCACAGTGCTTGAGATCGGTAAGGATAAGGTGAAGATCGGTATTTCCGCACCAAAAGAGGTAAAGATAATCAGAAGCGAGCTTAAGGACGCACGTCAGACGAACGAGCAGTCCGCAAGCGCATCGAAGAGCGCTATTGCCGAGCTTTTGAAATTACATAAAGAGGAGGAGTAATTATGGCAGCGACAGAACCTATTCGTTTCAGTGGCATGAATTCAGGCATGGACACCGAATCTATAATCGAAGCGATGCTGTCTACTCAACAGACAAGAATAGATAATCAGAACAAAAAGCTTACTATGCTTGAATGGCAGCAGGAGGCTTATCGTTCAGTTACAGAGAAGCTGACAAACTTCCAGAACAAGTATTTTGACCTGCTTAAAAAGGATAGCTACATCATGAGCCCGAACTCTTTCAACAAGTTCAAGGCTGATGTTACTTCCACAGGCACAAATACAAACGGCTTTTCTGTCACAACATCTGCGGCTTCGCTTGCACAGACTTATAAGGTAAAGGTAGGACAGACCGCAACATCTTCAACTGTTGAGGGAAATGTTATCGTTCCTCAGAACTTCAAGCTTGATTTTGACAAGGCTATCAGCACCGCGAAGTTTACCGACAGCGAAGACGGCAGCACCAGAACATATGAGTTCGCGCTGGACATCACTGTGGGCAGCGTTACAAAGACTATTGATTTCACAGCAGACGCAGATCTTACTGACGGTAATGTGGATATGGACGCGCTCAAGCAGACAATGCTCGACAGCCTTAACACACAGCTTCAGGAGGAGTTCGGTCATTCCGGCAGAGTCGGCGATGATACGCTCGCCGGTATTGTTGACGCAAACGGCAACGAGTGGTATCTGCAGGCTGAGATGAATGCCGATGGTATGGTTGATTTCCGTGTTGGCGGTAATATCAGCGTTTCAGTTGCTGAAAACAGCGGTAATTTTGGTATTCAGGATCTTGCTTCCTCTGTTTCGATAACAGCTTCCAGCGCTGTAACAGGAACAAATACACTCGCTGTAACAGTCGGTGACACAACAAAGAAGATTAGCTTCGAGGGTGTTTCCGATACATATTACAGCAGCAAGAACGCAAGCGGCAACGAGGATATCCTCAAGGAGTTTAACGAGCTGAAGCTTGCAGCTTACCGCAAGGAAAAGAAGCTCAGCAACAGCGCCGAGGTATCTGAGAGTGATCTTAATAAGTTCACCTATACCGACGCACAGGCTGCTGCAGACAAGAACAGCGCTGCACTTAATGAGGCGCTTAATAACGAGTTCAACGCAGATGGTATTATTTTTACCGTTTCAGACGGTAAAGTGACCGCCACAAAGGACGGCAATAAGGCTCAGCTTTCTATGACCACTATTGACGGCGGTACGCTGGGTATTGCAAAGGGCACTGTATCCAATAAGATCGCCAATACAACAAAGCTTGCCGATCTTGGACTCACAGCAAGCGATGACGGCTACTCCATCAAGATCAACGATGTTGAGATCACAGTAGGCAAAGATGCAAGTATTAAAGACCTGATCTCTGCCGTAAACAAGTCCGAAGCAGGCGTAACCATGAGCTATTCCGCGCTGACAAACAACTTTGAGATAGTTTCAAAGGACATCGGCAGCGCAGGTGTTATCTCCATCGAGGGCAGCGATTTCACAAAGGCTCTCGGTCTTACCGATGAAACTGGCGCTATGGCTAACTACACACGCGGTCATAACGCTATAGTTGAGATAAACGGTGAGGAGATATATCTTAACGAAAACAAGTACACCATTGACGGTACAACATTTAAGTTTACCGATGATGTTCAGCTTGGCGAAACCTTTACTGTCGGCGTTTCCCGCGACACTGAGGACGTTAAGGAGCTTATTGTTAATTTCGTAAATGACTACAACACCCTTATTGACGAGGTGTATGAGCATATCGGCAAGAAGCCCAAGACCGACTCCGATGACAACCGTTTCGAGCCGCTTACTGACGCCGAAAAGGAAGCAATGACTGAGGACGAGATAAAGACATGGGAAGAAAATGCTAAGATAGGCGTTATCTATAATGATTCCACTGTTTCAAGCATAATGTCAAAGCTCCGCACCAATATGTACAACAGCGTTGAGCTTGCAGACGGAAGCAAGATAGGTCTGTTCAGCCTCGGCATCAAGACCTCCAACGACTATACTCAGCATGGTAAGCTTGAGATAGACGAGGATCGCCTTGACAAAATGCTCAGCGAGAACATTGAAGCCGTTACAACATTGTTCACAGACAGCGAAAACGGTCTGATGACCAAGATGGACAGCATACTTGATTCCGCAGTGAAAACTTCCGGTGTTGCTGAAAAGAGAGGCTCTCTTATCAAGAAGGCAGGCCTTGCTACAGGCGCAACCGCAAAGGATAACACGATCTATGAGCAGATGGAGAATATCCGCAAGCGTCTTTCCGACCTTAACGACAGATATGACGCTCGTGAGGAATACTGGTGGTCTGTATTCACAAACATGGAGTCTATGATGTCCGACCTCAACAGCCAGAGCTCTTATTTCGCTTCGTATCTTGGCTCGGCAACAACAATGCAGTAAAGGGAAGTAGATCATGGTAAATCCATATTCCGCATATAAAAAGCAGTCTGTGCAGACGATGACGCCCGTTGAGGTAGTTATCAAGATGTACAGCGAGATAGAGCGTCAGCTTGCTATCGGTGTTTGCGCCATTGACGAGCTGAAAGACTACGCAAAAGCAAACGACGCGCTTATCAAGGCACAGGAGCTTATCGGAGCACTGCGCGGCGTGCTTGATATGTCGGTGCCAATCTCCAAAAATCTTGAGGATCTGTATATATTCTTCCAGAACGAGACCATGAAAGCTAACATCAAGAAGAATACATCAGAGATACAAAAGATAATTCCTATGATTGCCGATCTGCGCGACGCTTTCACGCAGATAAGCCAGATGACCAAGGAAGAGATAGAGGCACAGGCAAAGGCTAATTCGAAAAAATAAGCATTAAAGGGGGAGGCGTTATGTCAGAAGAACTCGGTTGCACCGCTGTACTGGAAATACTTAGTGAAATATATGAAACGATGCAGGAGTATGAAAAATACACCGATTCGATGATAAATGCCGACCTCGAGGTATTACAGCAGGCACTGTTCAGACGCAACGAGATAATTGCTACCTTGGAGGAGCTGAAGCAGCACCTTGAGGGGGTTATCTCTCTTGAACAGAAAGAGGAGCGTGAGCTTCTTGAAACGCTTGTTAAGGGCGGCTATGTCAGTGTGCCTTTAGACGAGGTGCATAAGGAGATACAGCTCGTTCAGCGCAATATCACTATCTGCAAGCAGCGTGTTCTGGATAAGGATAAGGTGATATCCAACCAGTTCAGAAGCCAGCAGATCGACTCGCGCAAGGAGCTTGAGTCGCTTAAAGCAACCAAAAAACAGATCGGGTATTACAACAGCGCTGTCGTTGGCAGAGCCACGGGCAGGTCGCTGAACAAAAATCTCTGATCGTCAGTTATACCGCCGAAAGGATACCTCCGCAGGGGGTGTTGTCAGAGTATTGCAATTTCTGCCGTAGGCAGAATTAGGGTTAGAAATTCTGACAAGAAAGTCTTTTTTCGGCGGTTTGTTTTTACATTTGTCATAAAAACCAACAGAACAGGCTTTGTAAATTGTGAAAAATCACCAACGAATAAGCCCTGTAAAGCGTGTTAGTATTTCAAAGTTTGTGAAAGTTTTACGAATTTCGCGATAGCTTTTTAAAACCTTTGTACAGTGCTTGAAAATAACCGCGCTTTATTGTATAATTATAGTAGAGGTATTGTCTGCCTCGCGGCTGTTTATGCCGCACACTATAAGCGACACAATATGGCGAAAGGTGATTTTTTACAGATGGACGTTTACATGGCACGGCAGCCGATATTCGATATAGAGAATCGTGTATACGGCTATGAATTGCTGTACCGCAGCAACGGACAACAGAATAATTATACCGGCAAAAGCGGCGATGAGTCCACTGCCGATGTTATCACCAATGCCTTTTTTGGTCTGGATATACGAGAGGTCATCGGCGGCGGCAAGGCTTTCATCAACTTTACGGGCAACCTTTTAAAGCGCGGCGTGCCGAAAATGATATCCCCCGATATCGTTGTTGTAGAGGTGCTTGAAAACCTTATGCTTGACGAGGATCTGATAGACGCCTGTCAGGAACTGAAAGAGCGCGGATATACCGTGGCGCTGGACGATTTCGAGTACAACAACACCTACAGCGAGCTTTTTCAGCTTGGCGATATAGTTAAGATAGATTTCAGAACAAATCAGAAGAAGATAGAAGAAACTGCATACGTCTGTCGCTACTGCAACAAGATAATGCTTGCGGAGAAGATAGAAACATCAGAGGAGTACGAATATGCAAAGCGCCTTGGCTGCACTTTCACTCAGGGCTATTACTTTGCGCGTCCGACTATCCTTTCAAGGGACAGCGCTGTACCCCTAACGATGAATTTCATGCAGATAATGCAGCTTGTTTCCCAGCCTGAGCCTGAGATAAGCGACATCGTTGAGGTAATCTCACGCGATACCGCGATGTGTCAAAGACTTCTGAGGCTGATTAATTCCGTATATTTCGGTGTAAAGAACAGAGTTTCCTCGATAAGTCAGGCGCTCGTTATACTTGGACTCGACTATCTGCGCGAGTGGGTGTATCTTATGGGTATGCAGAGGATAACTCGCAACGATAATATCGAGATAATGCGCATCTCGCTTGTTGTGGCGAAATTCTGCCGCAGACTTGCGAACATGATACCCGAAGCGCAGAAGAATGCAGACGCATTTTACCTTATGGGTCTGCTGTCGATGCTTGATTACTGCAAGGCGTCGGAGCTTGAGCGCAAGCTGAACGAGTTCCCGATAACCGACGACATCAAAAACGGTCTTCTCGGCAGAGGCGGCATATACGGCGACGTATATCGCCTTGCGGTCAGCTTTGAGCGCGGCAAGTGGGAAGAGGTCGATAAATTCGCGGCGCTCTATAATTTGGACAGCTCTGCGATATCCGATATGTTCCTGAAATGCGTTAAGGAATCGGAAGCGCTGAAGATGCTGTAAAACATGGTGAGGTTAAAATGTCTTTTTTTCTTGATGATATAGATGGCTGCCTGTGGGACTATCTTGCCGCGACACGAAAAAAGCTTGTGCTTTACGGCATGGGCGACGGCGCGGAGAAGATACGCTCGGCGCTTCAAAGCGTGGGCGCGCAGGTGTCTGATATAATGGCGAGCGACGAGTTTGTGCGCGGTCACAGCTTTATGGGAATGCGCGTGAAAAAGCTCTCCGAGATAGAGGAGCTTTACGGCGATGACTTTATTATTCTTGTTTGCTTTGGAAGTCAGCTTCCGGAGGTGATGGACAGGATATATGCCATCGCAGAAAAGCATGAGCTTTATGCACCGAATGTTCCTGTAGTTGGCGATGGATTGTTTACTCTTTCGTATGCAAAAGAGCATTACGATGAGATAAAGGCTGCTTATGAGCTGATGGCGGACGAGCAGTCGAAAAAGGTTTTTGAAAATATTATTAGATACAAGCTCAGCGGAGATATCTCGCTGCTGCGCGAATGTGAAACTCCGCGCGAGGAAATGTATGACCTGCTGATGATAGGCGCCGAGGAGATATATGTTGATCTTGGTGCGTATAACGGCGACACACTGGTCGAGTTTTTGAACGAGACCTCTATGAATTTCAGAAAGCTGTATGCGATGGAGCCTGACCATAAAAACTATCAGAAGCTTAAAAGACGGCTGTATATGATAGGCTCAGAGCTGCTTGAGGCTTACAACTGCGGAGCGTGGGACAGCGAAACGACGATGCTGTTCAGCCTTAAGGCAGGCCGTAGCTCCAAGGTGACTGAGGTCGCGCCGAAACGAGGCAGAGAGGTCAAGATGATGAGTGTTGACCATATGCTTCAGGGCGGCGAGGCTACATTTATAAAATACGACGTAGAGGGCAGCGAGCAAAAGGCGCTCAACGGCACAAAGCAGACGATAGTGAAATTCCGTCCGAAGCTGAATGTTGCGCTGTATCACAGAAATGAAGATATGTTTGCTATACCTCTGCAGATAGCGCAGCTCAACCGTAAATATAAGATGTATCTGAGGCATCACCCTTATGTGCCCGACTGGGACACAAATTTATATTGTATTTAACAGAAATGAGGACTGCACATGAAGATAGTTGTCGGAATAGTGCTTATTGCGATCGTCATAGGCGCTCTTGCGGTTTATCTTATCCTGATGCTCAATGCACATGATATGATATTCTGCGGAGATATCACTAACGAGGACGGTCAGAGCGCAAGCGTTACACGCGTGTATACAACTGACCTTAGCGCAAATGAGACCCTGTCACAGATAGTGCTTGCCATGAATGGTACGGAGAATGACAATCTGCCAATTGAGGAGCTTACTGTCATTCTTGCCGAATATCAGAGTATTATATATGCTCCTGTTTTCAACCTACATACCGAAAAGGTCGACACCTCAACATTTATTATCACAGGCAGCGTCTACAATGGTATAAACGAAAAGGGCGAGCCTACGCATAATGACTATCTTTATGACAATCTTCGTCTTAACGTCGTTGTGACGAATGGCGAGGTGCTTGCGGCTCAGAACGTTTACGAAAAGGCTGAGGATACCAAAAAGGACAAGAAAAAGAAAGACGATGATCTTACGCTGGTCGAGCGTTATGTTGTTGAGCCTATCATCACAGACGAGAACAAAGCGGCGGCTTTTGCACTGGACGATACAGACAGCTTCCGTATGATAATCAGAGGAACGGCAGAAATGCCCGCACAGCTCACATTTGTTTATTCTTATGACGTAGTGACCGAAAACCCGTTGGATTTCACGGGAACAGAGGACGGTCTGCTTGCTATTTCAATGATAGAAGCTTATGACGAAGAGGGCAGATTTGACCCCGAGTATGAGTTGGTGAAAGCTGAAATGGTCGAGGACGACAAAGATAAGAAGAAAAAGAAAAACTAAAAAAAGATCCCAAACGCTTATGTTTGGGATTTTTTTAAGGAGGAAGCATGGGCTGTACATTATGTCCGAGAAAATGCGGCGCAGACAGGACGGTGAATGTCGGATTCTGCGGCATGAGCGATAAGCTTAAAGCGGCAAGAGCGGGGCTTCACTTCTGGGAAGAGCCATGCATTAGCGGCACAAACGGAAGCGGCACGGTGTTTTTTTCGGGCTGCGTCATGCGGTGCTGCTATTGTCAGAATTATGAGATAAGCGCACAGGGTAAGGGCAAGGAAATATCCGTCAGCCGCCTTGCTGATATATTTCTGGAGCTTCAAGAGCAAGGAGCGCACAACATAAATCTTGTGAGTCCCACGCATTTCGTGCCGCAGATAATTGAAGCGCTTGATATTGCGAAAGGCTCGCTGAAAATCCCTGTGGTGTATAACACAGGCGGCTATGAGCGGGTGGAAACACTGAAGATGCTGGAGGGCTACATAGATATCTATCTTCCCGATATCAAGTATTTTTCAGATGAAGCGGCAAAGCTGTCGCAGGCTCCGAATTACTTTGAAACAGCGATGGCGGCCGTCGGGGAGATGGTTCGGCAGACAGGCAAGCCGAGCTTTGACGGCGAGCTGCTCAAAAAGGGAGTTATCGTGCGGCATATGGTGCTGCCGTATATGTATAAGGACTCGGTGGAAGTAATTCGCAGAGTGGGCGAGTGCTTTGGCGAGGATATACTGTTCAGCCTTATGAGCCAGTATACGCCGTTTCACAAAGCTAAGGACGACCCGCGTTTAGGACGGCGGATAACCACTTTTGAGTACAGAAAGGCTCTTGACGCGGTGACGCAGGCAGGACTTTCGGGCTATATGCAGCAGCGCAGCTCCGCAAAAGAGGAGTATACTCCTGCGTTTGATTTGAGCGGTCTGTGAAAACATTTTCATGAATTTGTGCTTTTCCTCTTTACAAAAAGCACGTTTTATATTAAAATAGTAACAGAACAAAATTTAGGAGCAAACCACGATGGATAAATTTCACGAACTTAATTTCGGCGTTGACGGCGACAGTATAACAATGGGCGAGCAGTGGTCGTATCACGTTTTTAAACAGCTTGAGATGAAAACGCACCACAACGTTGCGGTCGGCAGCGCAGTATGGTATAAGCGCACAGAGCGCTGCGGCGACAGGACTGTAACTACACAGGACTATTCCGCGGCAGATTTTGCGGGAATAAGCGGAGGCTGGGAGCCTACAGATGACGCTGACGAGATGCAGATGCGCATGAACAACTGTGCGGTAGTCCACGTTCAGAAGTTTCTTTCAGAGGTGAAAAGCGGCGAATTTCCCGCTCCCGATATTTTCGCTTTTGCGATGGGAACGAATGACGCGGAGTATTTCTTCGGTGACGCGGATAAGGCGCTTAGCGGAAAAACGCTTGATGGCAACGAGAATGTTGATCTGTTCACCTCTGCGGGCGCTATGCGCTGGTGCATACAGACTATCCGTGAGAATTTCCCCGACTGCCGCGTGTTTGTGATGACGCCTTTACAGACAGCAACGCGCGAGCATAACGAAAAGACTTTAAAGCTTATCGAAATAATGCGCAAGGTTTGTCAAGGTCTGTCGGTGCAGATTATCGACTGCTACAGCGGCTGTGGAATTACTGAAATGTTTGAAAACGAGGGCGGCGAGGGCAGATATCTGCGCGATGGACTGCACCCTAAGGAGAACGGACAGGCGCTTGAGGGTGCATTTGCCGCGAAAGAGATAAGAAACAACTATTTCTAAGGAGTGAGCCGATGGAATTTCCGTCAGAGCTTCGATTTGCAATAGAACAGCTTTTTGCCGAGCAGGATATCAAAGCCATGACAGCGGCGGCGGAGGGTGTTTCCAAACGATACCGCAGCGAGAGCGGTGCAGGCAAAAGTCTTGTCAGCAGCGAGCGTGATACTTTGGCTTATGCGGCTGTGAGAATGCCCGCTACTTTCGGCGCAGTGGGAAAGGCGCTTTCTCTTGCGCTTGAGTGCTTTGAGGGTGAAATTTCCTCAATTCTTGATGTGGGCGCAGGTACGGGTGCGGCAAGCCATGCCGCGCAGCTTTTGACAGAATGTCAGGAGATAACCTGTATCGAGCGCGAGGAAAGCATGATAGACCTCGGAAAGAGGCTTATGCAAACACGCGGAATGTCGGCACAGTGGATAAAGCGCGACATTTCTTCTGCAAAGCTTACCGAAAAAGCAGACCTTGTGCTGTCCTCTTATTGCCTTAATGAGCTTACCGCGGCGGCGCGTAAAGACGCTGTCTTGCAGCTTTGGGAGGCAGCCGATAAGCTTTTGCTTATAGTTGAGCCGGGCACGCCCGAGGGTTTTTCGCAGCTTAGACAGGCAAGAGAGCTTTTGCTTGGCGCGGGCGGATATATCGCAGCGCCGTGTCCTACAAGTGGTGCGTGTGAGCTGTCCGATGATGATTGGTGTCATTTTACGGTGAGGGTATCTCGCTCAAAGCTGCACAAGCAGCTAAAGGGCGGCGAAGCGCCGTATGAGGACGAGAAATTCTGCTTTCTTGCCGTGTCGAAAGAGGAAGTCAGCGGAGCGGCAAGGATACTGCGTCACCCGAAGATAGAAAGCGGCAAGATAACGCTGCGGCTGTGTACGTCAAACGGAATTTGCGAAAAGCTTGTCACAAAGAAAAGTCCGCATTTCAAGGCGGCACGCAAATCTGATTGCGGCAATAGCTGGAGCGGCGAAATTTAGGAGTTTTTGTTTTGGATATAATAGTTGTGAATACTTCGGGCACAGAGTTCTCTCAGATAGAGAAATATCTGTCCCATGTGTCAAAGGCAAGGCGCGCAGCGGTGCTGAAAAAAGGCTCGGACAACGACAAGGTTCAGTCACTGGTAGCGGCGCTGCTTGTGCGGCTGGAGCTGTCGGAGCGGCTTGGAATACCGCAGAACAAGCTTTCGTTTGAAAAAGGCGCACACGGAAAGCCTTATGTAAAGGGCAGTGATATGCAGTTTTCGCTGTCGCATACGAATGGCGCGGTCTGCGCGGCTTTTTCAGACAGCGGCGAGATAGGCGTTGATATAGAGATGAAAGACCGCCGCGTAAGTGAAAAGCTTAAACAGCGCACATTGAGCGAAAGAGAGCGCGAAATTGTGCAGACCGACGAGGATTTTATCCGCATTTGGGTGAAGAAAGAGGCTTTTTTAAAGCGAACAGGAATCGGTCTTGCAACGCAGCTCTGCGGCGCGGATACCACGATAATCTCTGATATCGCGGCGTTTGACTGCGGCAGGTATTTTGTCGGCGCGGCAGGAAAAAACGCTCACGACGCTGAATTAAAAACGCTTGACCTGAGCGAGCTTCTTGCAAGGCTGTGATGCATTTACATATTTATCGAGAATATTAATATCGGCTTCTGATGATTTCAGAAGCCGTTTTGCGTATTGACAAGCCATGCTAAAATGAGTATAATATATAATGGCTCAGAAAAGGTCGGCATAACGGAATGCGGTGAAAATCCGCAGCAGTCCCCGCTGCCGTGAGGAAGCTGCGCTGCTGTCACAGACGGAAACGTCGGGTCACTGAGGGCTAACGCCCGTGGGAAGGCCGGCAGAGCGTGTAAATTCCAAGCCGGAAGACCTGCCACTGTTTTTTGAAGCTGAATACAGGAATAAATTCCCGCGTATTTTTATAAGGACCTCACGCCGTTGCCAAAATCAAAGATTTTGACGGCTGAGAGGACCTTGAAAAAATATTTCCGCCGCTTCGCGGTGGCAGCCTTGCGGCTGATTGCGGAATAAATTTCTGCAAATATTTTTATCGGAGGAATAAAACATGAAAACAAGAAGAATTTTGGCAGCATTGCTGTCAGCGTCGGCGCTTTGCGCCATGTCGGCGGTCGCTTTCGCTGAGGACGAGCCTAAGGGCTATGTGACCTTTTTTGCGGACAAGGCGACTATCGGTCAGGGGCTTGTATGCGAGCCTGAAGTAGTACCTTTCTATGAGGGCGAAACAGGAATGGATATCGTAAAAAGAGCTGCCGATGTGAACGCTGTTGATAGTGATTGGGGCGCTTATGTCGAGGGCTTTGCCGATACGGATACGGGAGCGGAGATTCCTGCTGCCATCGCAGCGGTATGCCCCGAAATGACAGGCAGAAACACCGAGGGCTACCTGTCCTCTTACGATTACACCGCCGAGTCGGGCTGGAGCTGGTTCCTTAATGACGAGTATGCTTCGGTGGGTATTTCGGGCTACACTCCTGCTGACGGCGATGTTGTTTGGTTTAGATTCACAGTTTACGGCTACGGCTGTGACCTTGGAATAGACAATTCCTCTTGGGGCGGAAATCCCGCACTTGTTGAGGCTGTACAGACCGCCGAGCTTGCAAAGCTTATGGCAGAGTCTGATACTGACAGCAGCGAATATGCCGAGGCTGTAAAGGTGCTTGGTACATTCGGCGCAGCACAGGCTGATATTGACAGTGCTTATGAGGCGCTTGCAGCGGCAAACGAACAGCCTGAGGATAACGGAACATCTGACGACGAGATAGGTGAGCCGCTTCCCGAGGACAACACCGATGATAAGGCGAGCGCCGATACAGGCGCAGAGGGCGTTGCAGTCGCTATCGGAGCAGTACTCGCAGCAGGGGCTGCACTTGTGCTGTCCAAGAAAAGATGACGGGCATTAAAAAAATTATCGCGGCGGTCTGCATGGCTTTTTTTGTGGCGGTGCA
>JAZNTS010000217.1:0-7519 GCA_045591905.1 Oscillospiraceae bacterium
CTGGTACTTCCTGCGTTACTGCGACAATAAGAACACCGAACACCTTGCTTCCAAGGAAGCACTGGACTATTGGATGCCTGTTGACTGGTACAACGGAGGTATGGAGCACGTTACACGTCACCTTATCTACAGCCGTTTCTGGCACAAGTTCCTTTATGATATCGGCGAGGTTACTACCTCCGAGCCTTATTCCAAGCGTACCGCGCAGGGTCTTATCCTCGGCCCTGACGGACAGAAGATGAGTAAGTCCCGCGGCAACGTAGTTGACCCCAACAATGTTGTTGACGAGTACGGCGCTGATACACTCAGACTGTATGTTCTGTTCATGGGCGACTATGAGCAGGCTGCTCCCTGGAGCGAAAACAGCATGAAGGGCTGCAAGCGCTTCCTCGACAGAGTATGGAAGCTGCAGGAAAAGGTAGTTGATGGTGACGCTTACAGCGACAAGCTGCGCTCCTCCATGCACAAGACTATTAAGAAGGTAAGCGAAGATATCGAAAATCTGCGCTTCAACACAGCTATTGCGGCTATGATGGGACTTATCAATCAGATCGATGAGATAGGCTCTCTTACAAAGGCAGAGTACCGCGACCTGCTGATAATGCTGAACCCCTTTGCTCCCCATATCACAGAGGAGCTGTTTGAAGTGATGGGCTTCGGCGGTGTTTTGAACGAGCAGAAGTGGGTAGAGTACGACGAAGCTCAGTGCATAGACAACACAGTTGAGATCGTTGTTCAGATAAACGGCAAGGTCAAGGCGCATTTTGACGCTCCCGTAAACTCCGACAGAGATGCGCTTGAAAAGATGGCGTTTGATCTGCCTGAGGTACAGAAGCTGACCGATGGCAAGACTATCGTGAAGAAGATAGCTGTTCCCAACAAGCTTGTAAATATCGTTGTTAAGTAATAAAAAATGGGCAGACCTTGCGTTTGCCCATTTTCATAAGTAATTAATGAGGTAAGACCATGAAAAAAGCATTTCTTTCAAGGCTTGCAGTACTTATGTTAGGCGCGGTATTGCTTACAGCCTGTGCAGACAGCAAACCACAGAGCAGCGAAGCCGCAGGCACTGAAACCTCCGCTTCACAAAGCACCTCAGCAACCTCTGCCGAAAAAGCCGAGACTACAGCGGCAACAACGACTGCAACGACCACGGTTGCCACTACGACTGAAACTACCACTGCAACCGTTGCAGATACGACCGAAATACAGGAGGACGAAAACGTGGAAGCAAAGTATGTTGCACTTACATTTGACGATGGGCCTAACACGACCACTACAGCAGAGGTTCTCGACAAGCTTGAAAAATACGATATCGTCGCTTCATTTTTCCTTATCGGAAACAACATCAGCGACGCTTCCGCCGAGGTAGTTAAGCGCGCTTATGACATGGGCTGCGAGATAAACAATCATTCGCGCTCGCACCCTGACATGACAAAGCTGACTATCGAAGAAATAGAAGCGGAATTTACATACACCGATGATAAGATTTATGAGATAACAGGCGAACGCAGCAAGTTTTTCCGTCCGCCGTATATTGCGGTAAGCGCCGATATGGAGGATAGTATAGATGTTCCGTTTATCGCGGGAATCGGCTGCAGCGATTGGCAGGATTCCATAACAGCGGAGCGCCGCGCAAAGATGATATTAAGACAGGTGAAAGACGGAGATATCATACTGCTCCATGACGCACAGGGCAACAGTCAGACCGTTGAAGCGCTGGATACGATTATCCCTGAAATGCTGTCGCAGGGCTATAGATTTGTGACGGTATCGGAGCTGTTTGAGATCAAGGGCATTGAGATAAGACCCGATGACGAGAAGATATATACAAATGTGCTTCAGGAAAGCATTTATGGATAACATTAAATAATATAGAAAAGCCGCCTTTGACGTTTTAAATTTCCACGTCAGAAGCGGCTTTTTTTCGTTTAGCGGACAAGCTCAAAATCTATGAAGCCGCCGTTTACATTAACGTTCACGCACTTTACTCGCACCTTATCGCCGACGGTGAACACGGTTCCATCGCACGCACCCGTGAGTATAACGCCGTGTTCTACTTCGTAATCCCCATCGGGCAGCGCTGTCACAGACACCATTCCCTCAACGGTGTTTGGCAGTTCCACATAGATACCGCCTGCGCTTACGCCCGAAATCATTCCGTCAAACTCCTCGTCGATGTGCTCTCTCATGTACTCAGCCATGTAGAGATTTTCGCAGTCGCGCTCACAGCGTACCGCAGCAAGCTCGGTGTTGGAAGCCTGAAGCGCTGCACTTGCCGCAAAAGCTCCGTATTTCTTGCAAAGCTTCTCATGGTCGAGAGCATAAACATAATCGGTAAGGATACGGTGTATCGCAAGGTCGGAATATCTTCTTATCGGTGAGGTATAATGCGCATACTCGGGCATTACAAGTCCGTAGTGGCCGACAGGCTCCTCGCTGTACTTTGCTTTCATCATAGTGCGTAGCACTATTCTGTTTATCACGGAGGCTTTATCGCTGTCTGCGCTGTTTTTCAGCACCATTGCAAGGTCTGCCGCCGTGCTTCGCTCGGAAATTCCCTCGGGAGAAATGCCAAGCGCTGTAAGCGTATCGCCAAGCGCAAGCAGCTTTTCGGCGGGCGGCGCTTCATGGATACGATATACGAACGGTATCTTTTCTTTCATTGCAAGTGCGGCGGCGGAGTTGTTCGCAATAAGCATAAACTCCTCGATTATCTTTTCCGCTGTACCGCGCTCGCGTGGCTTAACATCAATGCAAACGCCGTTTTCATCGGTGATTATCTTGCTTTCTACCGTATCTATCTCGGGAGCGCCGCGGTTTTCGCGGTTCTTTTCCAGTATCGCCGCAAGCTCCTGCATAACGGGTATCTTGTCGATGACCTGTGCATATTTTGCCTTGATCTCATCGTCTGCGCTGCCGTCAAGTATCTTGTTCACCTCGGTGTACACGCCCTTTACGCGGCTGCGTATAACACTCTTTTTAAAGCTGTAGGACATCAGCTTACCCTGAAAGCTAACTTCCATAAGGCATGAGAAAGCAAGTCTGTCTACCTGCGGATTGAGCGAACAGATGCCGTTTGAAAGCTGCTTTGGCAGCATCGGTACAACTTGGTCAGCGTAATAGATGGAGGTGCCGCGCGCAAAAGCCTCCTCGTCAAGAGCGCTGCCCTTTTTGACATAGTGCGAAACATCGGCGATATGCACTCCGAGCTTGTAGCATTTGTCGGTCTTTGTGATGCTTATTGCGTCGTCGATATCCTTGGTGTCGGCACCGTCTATAGTGAATATGGCTTCGCCCCTCAGGTCAAGGCGGCGCATTACCTCGTCCTCCTCGGGCTCGTCTATGTCAAGCTTTGACGCCTCGAAAAGCACATTATCGGGGAACTGCGTGTGCAGACCGTTTGCCATCATATAAGCCTCAGCGCCGCTTTTGGCGTTGTCACAGCTTCCAAAGCCGCCTACAATGCTTACTGTGTGGTCAAAATGGCGGTCGCCGCGCTTCTTGATGGCGAATACAACCTTATCACCCACACGAAGCAGGTTTTTGCCTGTTTTGGAGATGGTCAGCGGCTCGTCGCAAAGTTTGTCGGGCAGCACCTTGAGCTTGTTTCCGTCGGGGACTATAACGCCTGTCAGCAGCATATCGCTTTCGCTGATTATGCCCATTACAACGGCAACGGGGGAACGATTATACTCATCTGCGTCGGCAATCTTTCTTGCAAGCACGATATCACCAGGGATCGCGCCCATCATATCACGTCCGCGCACGAAATATTCCACAGGAACATCACACGCGGTCATAAATCCCGATTTCGGGGTCACGCGAGTGATGGTAGCTTCAAAATACTGACCTGCGTTTCTGAGGTAAAGCACCTCTTTTTTTATGGTGAGATCACCGTGGTTTTTCATTTCTTTAAGGGCGGTGTCAAGCTTTTTCATGCCCTTTTTGGTTATGCCGAGGCGGGAAGCAAGCGCTTTTACGGTAAGACCCTTTTCGCCCATACTGTACAGCTCGGCTATGATAGTCTGTTTGAAAGAGTTCATGATATCTCTCCTTTCATTACTTAGGTAAGACTTAACAAAAAGGACAGACCCGAAAGTCTGTCCGTGCATTTATTCTGCTGCGCTCTCTGAGGAAGTCACATCGGCAGTGCTTTCTGTCGATGTATTCTCAGAAGAAGTATCGTTTGCTCCGCTTTCTGCAGATGTTGTTGTATCTTCTGTAACAGCATCGCCTGAGCCATCACTTTCAATCACGATATCCTCAAGATCATCGGAAGCTGTGCTGTCTGTAGATTCAACCGAGCTTGATGTGCTCTCGGCGTCTTCAGCGGGAGCTGAATGCACGTTGATAATATTTACTGCAAGCGCAAGCACAAAGAAAACAAAGGTTGCAACTACCGCGGTGCGGTTGAGCTTTGCCTCCTTGGAGCGACCTGCATTCTTTTCATAGAAGTTATCGCTGCTGCCGCCGCTGATAGCCTGCGACATATTGGATTTGGTCTCTTTCATAAGTACGACGATAACGATAAATACGCAAGCGACGAGCAAAGCGATCGCGCTCACTATTTCAAAAATATTCATAGTATTATCTCCTTAAATTTTATTATCTACATTAAATGCCAAACGGAACGCCTGTCCGCTCAGACTAAATTATATCGCACCTTAAAAGTATACCATATCATTTCAAAAAAAGCAATAGCTTTTTGAAATTTTTATCTGTTTAAATGACGTATTTTCGGTGAAAGCGAAAGAAATCCAATACTTTTTGTAATATTTTGTACAGATATTTCAGAATGTATCGGAAAGCTCGCGGTATAAACGTCCTACAGGCAGCCCCATAACATTATAATAGTCGCCGTCTATACATTTAACAAGCAGCGCACCCGCGCCCTGTATGCCGTAGGCTCCCGCCTTATCCATAGGCTCGCCCGAGGCAACATACTGCTCAATGAGATGCTCGGAAAGCTGCCAAAACTCAACCGTGGTTTCTTCGGCAAAGCTTTTTTCGCTGCCATCGGCGGAAATTATGCACACACCCGTAAAAACGCTGTGTCTTCTGCCCGAAAGCAGCCGCAGCATCTCTGCGGCGTCGGCTTTATCTTTAGGCTTGCCAAGGATCTTTCCGTCAATTGCGACCACTGTATCGGAAGCGATTATTGTATCTTTTTTATACTCTTTGTATATTTCCGCTGCTTTTTGTCGAGATAGTAATATCACGGCGTCCTTTGGAGAGATGCCGTCAGGCAGCATTTCCTCGCCCTTTGCGGGAATTACTTTAAAATCCTCTGTGATGAGCGTCAAAAGCTCACGTCTGCGCGGCGACTGACTTGCAAGTATCATAGCGCGCTCACTTTTTCTCGGCAACGGTGTGCTGTGCCTTGAATGGGTGCTGCTCGCCGTAAACGTCGTTGTAGTTCTGTATACATTGCTTGATTACATCGACCGCCGCTTTCTGTCCCATTACTTCATTTACCGCTGTGGTCTTGCCCTCAAGCTGCTTATAAACGGAGAAGAAGTGGCGCATTTCCTCAAATATATGGCTGGGGAGCGCCTCAATTCCGCGGTAAGCGTTATAGTTCGGATCTTCAAATGGAATTGCAATGATCTTCTCGTCATTTTTGCCGTTGTCGAGCATGGTAATAACGCCGATGGGGTAGCACTGTACAAGCACCAGTGGGTCGATAGGCTCGTTGCACAGCAGAAGCACGTCCAGCGGGTCGCCGTCATCTGCGAGTGTACGCGGGATAAAGCCGTAGTTTGCGGGGTAATGCGTTGAGGTGTACAGAATACGGTCGAGTATGATAAGACCTGTCTGCTTGTCAAGCTCGTATTTTTTCTTGCTTCCCTTTTCTATCTCAATAACTGCCAAAAAGTCGTTGGGTGTGATGCGCGCGGGGTCTACGTCATGCCAGATGTTCATAATACTGCTCCTTTTATTTTCGTTAGCTATATTATATCCCTTTTTTGCGCGAAAAGCAACAGGTTTTTTATAAAAAACGTTAAGCGTAAAACCGAGAAAAGTGTATAGATGTTATTTGCAAAAAACTTCGGGGAAACTAAATGCTTCCCCGAAGAAATTTATTCGTATATCTCAGGCTTTGTCTGTTCAAGCGCCTTTATCGCAGCGACTGCGTCCCAGTAGAAGTGATAGTCGCCTATGCGCTCGCGGAAGCCAGCTCTGTCCATCATCTCGGATACGCTGTCCTGAATGCCGCAGAAAACAACGTGCGTTCCGTTGTCGTGGAGCTGCTTGTACAGTGCTTCAAGCTCGCCGAGCGCGATATCGTCAATACTGGGCACGCCGCGCATTGAGATTATTATCTGCTGACTGTCCTTTAACGCTGTCAAAGCGGATATAAGCTTTTCCTGTGTGCCGAAAAACAGCGGCCCTGCAAGGTATACGACCTTGCATTCCTTGTGGTCATCAGCAACTGTTTTGCCTTTAAGCTTGCTCTCGTCAACCTCGCTGACGCTGACGGTAAGCTCGCAGCTTTTTACAACGAACACCAGCATAGCCGCAACCACGCCGATAATGATAGCAACGGTGAGGTCGAAAACTACGGTCGCAAGCATTGTGATAAGATACTGCGCGATTGAGGATTTGAACTTCTTTCTGAAAATGCTCTTTATGGAGTGCCACTCGTTCATGCGGAAAGCGGTAACCATCAGCACGCCCGCAAGCGCAGACAGCGGAATACGGCTCATAACGCCGCCCAAAAGGAACATCGAAAGTATCAGCACGACCGAGTGGAATATGCTTACAAGTCTTGTCTGACCGCCCGATTTGATCGCAACGGAGGTACGAGCGATAGCGGCTGTTGCGGGAACACCGCCAAGCAGCGGGATAACCATGTTGCCGATGCCCTGTGCCACAAGCTCGCGGTCTGCGTCAAGGCGCTCGCCTTTCATTTTTCCCGCGGAAGCACCACAGAGGAGGCTCTCTATCATTCCAAGTGCCGCAACAGAAACAGCGGGCATTATGAGGTCGGTGATATGAGAGAAGTCAAAGCCGCTCATGATAATGCTCTGCTCTGTCACAAGGCTGCCGGGGATAGCTCCGACTTCGGCAACGACAGGCTCTGCAAAGCATAGCATATTTACAACAAGTGCGACGATAATACCAACAAGAGAGGAGGGGACTATGCCGTTCCACTTTTTGGGATAGATTATCATTATCAGCATTACTATACCGCCGAACATCACTGCATACCAGTTGGGGTCAAAGCTGCCCTCGCCGTTGAAGTAGGAGATTATTTTTGAAACGGCATTCTCGCCCACTGATCTAGTGCCGAAAAAGTTGTCTATCTGACCGAGTGCGATGATTATCGCAATACCCGAGGTGAAGCCCGTGATAACAGGCGAGGGGAGATACGATACAAGCTTTCCTACCTTGCATATTGCGGCTAAAATCAAGATAGCGCCCGATATAAATCCTGCTGTAAGCACGCCCGATACGCCAAACTGCGCGGATACCGACAGAAGTATCGCAGCCATTGCGCCCGTAGGAAGTCGGA
>JAZNTS010000218.1:0-3341 GCA_045591905.1 Oscillospiraceae bacterium
TATTCCTTGACCATCTCATGCCTGACATGGACGGTGTTGAAACTCACCGCAAAATCAAAGCTTTGGAAAATGAGAGCGACAGAAAAACCCCTGTCATTGCTCTTACAGCATACACAGCAAGCGATGTACGAGATATGTTTACACGCGAGGGCTTTCAGGGATTTATGTCAAAACCCATACAAGCTGATATTCTGAAAGATATGCTGCTGAATTGGCTGCCCAAGGAGTATATCATGTACGGCAAGGAGCACACAAATGAATAACAAAATAATCATTTCAACAGATTGTGTTAGCGATCTGCCTGAAGCTCTGATCAAAAAGTATTCCGTCAAAACCGTTCCTTGTTATATAACGATAAACGGAGCACGCTTTCAAGATTATTCCGAAATAAACTCGGTAATGCTTCGCGAATATATAGGAACCGATGACGATATCGTATCAAGCTCAGCCGCTCCAATCGATGACTACAAAAAACATTTCGCAAAATACGCAAATAATAATGTATCATTGATACACATCTCTGTATCGAGCAAGCTTAGCAAAGCTCATGCTAATGCAGTTTCGGCTGCTAAGGATTTCAAAAATGTTTATGTGTTTGATTCGGGGTCATTTTCTCACGGCGTTGGACTTCTTGTTCTGACAGCCGCCGACCTTGCCGAACACAATAATACAGCGGAGATCATATGCGAAGAATTGCGCAAGTTGTGCGGCAGAGTAAGCTGCAGCTATTTGTTGAAAACCACCCGATACGCTTCCTACAACAACAGACTTAGTCCAACGCTCTCCTATTTCCTTGATCTTTTAAAAATAAAGCCAACAGTAAAGATGAAAAACAAAGAGGTCAAGGTAATACGAGTATGCTTTCTAAGCATGGTGTCATGCGCAAAACGATATATTAAAAAGACTTTAGCAAACGACAAAAAAATAAGCGATGATATTCTCTTTATTGCTTTTTCAGGCTGTACAGAAGAATTTAAGCAATTTGTTTACAATGAAGCGACAAAACGCATCAAATGGAAGCGGGTATATATGCAAGATGTATCAGCAACCAACATTTGCAACGTCGGTCCCGAAAGCTTCGGGCTTATGTTTTTCACAAAGTGACAGTTTCACATAAGGTCGATCATAAGCATATATCATTAAATAAAACGCCGCCGCACGCTAGGTACATTAGCGCGCGGCGACTTCTATATTAAAGGGAGAAAAGCTTATTCAGCGGAGTTTATGGTAAGGGAATAGGTCACCACATCGCCGCTTTCGCCGGTCAATGAGAAAATGAAGGTATCTCCTCCTACAACACCATGTATGTTGCTCGGGGTGCTTATGCCGATGTAGCAGTTTTCGCCCTTAGCCACATCGGCAATCTTTTCAAACTGCTCGTTGATAAGGTACATACCGTCCTCGTCATAAACCAGCGCTACGCCGTTTATAAATTCTGTTCCGGCTTCATAGTAGGCCTCGTACTCACCGTCGTTCACATCGTAGTAACCGCCGGCCACGCTTCTGAAATCGGGGATCCAGAAATATGCGGAATCAGGTGTGTAATATTCACTGTTGAATTTATAGCCGAAAACGTACTCGCCTGTAATAACATTGATATACTTGCGTGTGGTCCGGTAACTTTCATCGCACATATTGATGCACATAAGACCATCATTGAAATATGTTCCGTCGGACAGCGGCATTATCGATACATACATCAGACTGAAGAAGTGGCTGCCGATATCTATCTCGCTTACAAAAGTGCCGTCAGTCTTGTATGTAGTCAGCTTTTCGGTATCGGAGCTATATGTAACGATATACTCACCGCCTAAAAAGGCAGTCCAATCATTTGCACTGAAATCATGATCTATTGCATATTCAGTGATATTGCCGCTTGTGTCCATGACGGTAACCTTGCCGTTTTCGCTCTTCCAGGCATAGCCATCGATAAAGCCGCCGTAGTAAGGCAAATCGATCTTGTTTCCATCAAAATCATAGTAGCACTCATTTTTGCCGTCTGTTATTATGTCACCATAAACGGATATATTGTACGCGTCATCGACTTTTGTATTGTACGCGTCACCGACTTTTGTGATAGCTCCGTCCTTGTCAGCGAGCATCATCTCCTTGCTCTCGTTGTAGTATACTGCCATTTTGCCGTCGATGACATTGAGCATCTTCAGACCCAACTGCGCCTCGTTGAAATCGGAATCAAGATAACATGTCTGCCATGTATTGGTATCATAAGCTGTGTAGAAGTCGTTGCCGGAAGTGCCTGCGCAGACGAACTTTCCTGTACATACTTCATTAAGGGTATAGTCTACCTTTGTCACAGCAGAGGGTGCAGGCACTTCATAGCATTTGTCCTCCTCAGCGGGCGGTGTTACCTCCTCAACTGCAGAGGTGGTTGTGTCCTCAGGAGCACTGCTCTCCTCAGACACAGTGCTCTCTGTTGCAGAGGAGCTTTCCTCAGCCTTTGAGGTATTCTCAGATACCGAAGAAGTCGGCTCGCTGCTGTCGGGAGCAGTGGTGCTTTCATTGTTGTTTCCGCACGCTGTCAGGGACAGTATCATCGCCGCTAAAAGAATGGTTGTTGTGAGTTTTTTCATTTTGAGTTTTTCCTTTCGTGTTGGTTATTTAAAAGCTCTTTCAGCCTGTGAAAATGCGGCGGAAAGTGCTTTAACCTCGTCTTTAAAATATTCCTCTGTATAGTCGCTTGTGGTTTTGGATAGCCTTAAACTTATCTCCTCGGCAGGGCTTGAAACACCGAGGTATTCTGTATCAAACGGGAATGTCAGCCCACGAATGTCACCCAGCCTCACCAGCTTGTATGGCAAAAGTTCTGTAAAGGTAAAGTAGGGGTTGCCGCAAAGCTCTGTTTTCGTAAGTTTTCCAATGATTTTCCGTACTGCCGTAAGCTGCTCCGAAGAAAGCGGCTCACCCGAAATGTGGCGGTAGTATTGAAGCTGATAAAAGCTCAGCGGCTCAAACTTTATTTCGTCAAGCTCGTCACCGTACAGCCTCCTGAACAGCCCGACATACAGGTCGTCACTGTGCATATCAAGGAAATAGTCTATTCTTGCCGCCTCAGGGTGAGCTGTCCTTATGTGCAGGATACGCTCGCCGAAAGCCGTGAATATCTCGTTCGTCAGTGCTGCGGTATCAAAGCCGAGAAGCTCCGTGTAATGTATAATATTTACAAATTCGTTATTTTCACCCAGCAGGAGAGTACAGACTTCCGTATTCGGGCAGTCAAGCCGCCTTCGTGGTGTTTTAGGCTCCATAGACTTTATTCTGCCGCAGGATAGTTTACAGGGTAAAACTGCTCTGTATCAGCAATGTATAATAGACCGTCATAG
>JAZNTS010000219.1:0-5321 GCA_045591905.1 Oscillospiraceae bacterium
GTATTTCACCACACGCACCTACGAAGAGGTAACGCTCCCAGCGGGCACCTACACTGCGCTTCGCATAACGCTGGGCAGCGGCGAGGGCAAAAACTGGTGGTGCGTGATGTTTCCGCCGCTTTGTATTCCCACAGCCTGTGCGCAGCCGACAAATCAGCTTCCTGATGTTATGGTGAATGAAGCTGAAAACGAGGGCGTGAAGATAGAATTTGCGCTGTTTGAATTTGTGAAATGGCTGCTGGGCGGCTGTAAATAGCAAAATATCCCGAGTTTTTCAGCTCGGGATATAATAATTATACGGGAACGGGAATATCGTTCAAAATCTTCTCGACAAGCTGCTCTGCGCTGCCGAATTGCTGCTGACCCGACGCAAGTATCAGCCTGTGCGACAAAACACTAACGGCTGTGCTTTTTACATCATCGGGAGTAACGAAACCACGTGCGTTTATCAGTGCCATAGCCTGAGCCGCTTTATACAAAGCGATAGAAGCACGCGGGCTTGCGCCGAGCTTTACAAGCTGCGGGTCGCTGCGCGTTGCTCCGACAACCGCGAGAATATAAGCCTTTATCTGCTCCGACACAGTGACATTCTTAGTCGCACCACGAATCACCATAAGCTCGTCAAGCGTCATGACAGCAGACACCTCAGCGGTCTGCGGCATAACATCAAGCATAGCAAGCTCCGACGCGCGGTCGGGGTATCCCATCGAAACGCGCATCAAAAAGCGGTCAAGCTGCGCCTCGGGCAGATGATAGGTACCATAGGTTTCTATAGGATTTTGCGTTGCAAGGGTCATAAATGGCACGGGAAGCGCGTGAGTAACACCGTCAACGCTTATCTGCTTCTCCTCCATCGCCTCAAGCAGCGCAGACTGCACCTTTGGCGAGGTGCGGTTTATCTCGTCAGCCAAGAGGAAGTTGCACATCGCCGCGCCCTCTTTGTACTCGGATTTGCCCGTATTCATATCAATGGCGGTGTAACCGATAACGTCCGACGGCATAAGGTCGGGCGTGAACTGAATACGTCTGAAGCTGCCCGAAACGCTTTTTGCAAGAGTTTCAGCAAGCAGCGTCTTGCCAACGCCGGGCACGTCCTCAATGAGAACATGACCCTCCGCAAGCATGGCGCAGATTATCTTGATGATAACATCGCGCTTTCCGAGGATTACTTTTTCTATGTTATTTATGAGTTGTTCTATCTTTGGGTTCATGTTATACCTCAGTTCTCTCGTTTTCTGTTTGCTCAGGGGTGTTTTGAGGTGCTTCTTGTTCGGTGATGTCGGCGGTTCCATTATCGGTCATGGCAAACACGAAAGCGGTGGTTATCATCATAACAAAATCGGTCGCCAACAAAGAAATGCCGAATAAAAAATCCCCCAAACCCGCCAAAAATCTTCCCGAGAACAGAGCGCCCGACGGCGTCATAATTCCTTTTATTAAAAAGAATACTCCTGCAACGGCAGTAAGCGCATATAAAAGCCAGAGCTTTTTTGTGCAGCTTACGCCCTTAGTTTGTTCGAGCCTTTTGCAGACGATAGCCGGCACTATTCCAAGCACGATACTGATAAGCAGTGCCAGCCACAATCCGACACGGCTCAATCCGAACCACAGCGACATATTAAGCAGAGCAAGCCCCGTCATTATAAAAGCGCCGCCAAGAATAAACGCGGAAATGATAAAAGCTTTTTTCATATCACACCTCACAGCAAAAACGGCGCGGCTTTTTGAGCCGCGCCGCAATTTAAGCGATATTAGCCGAGGAGAGAGTGCTCATCGGAAGCATCGAACAGGTGGATCTTGTTGGGATCCATAGCGAGCTTAACAACGTCCTGAGGACGAGCGGTGCATCTGGGAGATACACGAGCTGTGAGCGGGATACCCTCGCAGGTGAGGTACAGATATGTTTCAGCACCGAGCATTTCGGTTACGTCAACAGTAGCCTCGATGATACCGTTGTTCTTAGCGTTGGAGATGAACATTTCTTCATCGTGAATGTTCTCAGGACGGATACCAAGGATAACGTCCTTGTCAACATAGTACTTGAGAGCGTCGTTGTCAGCCTTAGCTGCGGGAAGCTCAACATAGAACTTGCGGCCTCTGGAGGTCTTGGTGTCCTCGGAACCGAACTCTACAACGTACTTGCCCTCTCTGTTGAGGAGCTTTGCGTTTACGAAGTTCATCTGGGGAGAACCGATAAAGCCTGCAACGAACTTGTTTACAGGGTTCTCGTAAAGGTTGATAGGAGAGTCGATCTGCTGAATGTAGCCGTCCTTCATAACTACGATTCTGTCACCCATTGTCATAGCCTCTGTCTGGTCATGGGTTACGTAGATAAAGGTTGTACCCAGCTTCTTATGCAGCTTGGAAAGCTCAGTTCTCATCTGTGCACGGAGCTTAGCGTCCAGGTTGGAGAGCGGCTCGTCAAGAAGGAATACCTGAGGATCACGAACGATAGCACGACCGAGCGCTACACGCTGACGCTGACCACCGGAGAGAGCCTTGGGCTTTCTGTCGAGCAGATGGCCGATATCGAGGATCTTAGCAGCCTCTTCAACCAGCTTCTTGATCTCGTCCTTGGGAACCTTACGGAGCTTAAGACCGAATGCCATGTTATCGAATACTGTCATATGAGGATACAGAGCGTAGTTCTGGAATACCATCGCGATATCTCTGTCCTTGGGAGCAACGTCGTTTACAAGGCGGTCGCCGATGAACAGCTCGCCCTCGGAGATCTCCTCAAGACCTGCAACCATACGCAGGGTTGTGGACTTACCGCAACCGGAAGGACCTACGAGTACGATAAACTCCTTGTCCTTGATGTTCATTGTGAAGTCGGAAACGGCTACAACGCCGCCGGGGTAACGCTTGTATATGCCTCTGAGTGATAAGCTTGCCATTTTAATATGACCTCCTGATGTACTTGATTTTCGGGAATTTGTCAGCCAACGCAAAATCGACCGTCAAATTCTCATGCCATTTGGCGCTAATAATATAATACCAAAATAAACGTAAAAATAAAAGAGCCTAAGTCAACAAATATTTTTTAATTCCTTTATATATTTTCACTAACAGCTACAAAAAACCCATAAAAAAACACTGTTGAGATAGTGTTATTGCACAAAAAAAGCAGTTTTTTGCACGGTTTTCAGCAGACCAATTTCTTTTTTTGGATAATGTAACAAATCACTCAAATGTTTTTTGTGCATATCAGCACAATATATTGGGCATTATTACTGCCAACCTACACATATAATCTATCGGGCGGACAAAAACTCCGTCGATTTTTGTGCAATATGCAGGAGGCAATGATGACAAAGAAAAACACACGCGGCGGCGGAGCGCTGCTTGCAGGGGCAGTGCTGCTTATCGCGGCAGCTATATGGGGACTTGTAAGACTTTCGGGCGGCGAAAGCTCACCTGACGGCTCGACTAACAGTGCGCGCATCTCATTCATCAACGGCTGCGGCTGGGAGACCGAAGCGACCCACTGCGAGCTGACGGAGATACGCATTCCTGTCAATTTTGATGAAGTTTACAAAGAATATAATGAGCTTCAATTGAAGCAGGGCTTTGATCTGCGGCCATACAGAGCGCATTCCGTAAAGCAATATACATACCTTATTAAAAACTACCGCGATGATAACAGCGGAACTCCTTTGCCCGACATATACGCCGACCTGCTGGTCGAAAACGGCAATATAATCGGCGCTGACATCTCCTCAGGCGAGGCGGGAAGCTTTGTCACAGTTCTGAAGCATGACTGATACATTATGTTTGACAAATACCACTGCGCGATATATAATATAAACATATTATAAGTCTTTTGCACTTATATTTCAAGCGCCACACTGCCGTCTGCGTCTTTGATATTAGAAACGGCACGTGGTTCTCATATTATGTACGGAAGTGAAACACATGAATATTGTACAAACTGTCAAGCTCTGTGCAGCCGGAGCAGGTGTATGTGCAGGGCTTGTATGGCTTGCCGTCAACATATTCTTCCCGCCGGAAGAGGCGCCCGATTTCATATACACCACACAGACATCAGGCTCTGTCGCATCTACAACTGCGCCCTCCGCTTCGCAAGCGCCTGCCTATACCTCGGCGACTACGACTGCCGCACCTGAGAGCACGAGCGAGCCTACCGAGAGCTTTCCGATACTGCTCACTACTAACGACCCCGAAAATTACGCTGAGCTTCATCTGCAAGACAACATCTTTTATATAAAGGGATATTTCAATTCCGATAAAGTCACTGAAGTGTTTATCGGCGACATTTCAGAAAAGCCTTTGTACAATGACGATGGCACTTTTGATGTTAAGCTTGAAATTCAAAATGACGGCTATAATAACGTTACACTGATATTTTCCGAGGATAAGTCGCAAAGCTGGCGTTTTTACTGCGACACAAACGAAGCTCATATCGTATTCTGCGAGGATATTGCAGAACGAAGTGAAAATTCATTGAAGCATATCATTGATATAGCCGACTTCATCGTTGATGATTACATCGTAACACTTGGCACCGAGGAGCAGCGCGAAGCGACGCTGGAGGAGATAATGGAAATAAGCGCACAGGTCTGCAGCGGCCTTGACAGCGATTACGACAAGGCGCGCGCACTGTCCGAATGGGTGTCACTAAACATCTACTATGACAGCGACGCATATAACAGCTCCGTCACCACAAAAACGCTGTCGCTCAGTGAAACGCTGGAAGAACACCGTTCCGTCTGCGGCGGCTACGCAAATCTTTACGCTGCCCTATGTCAGTCGCAGGGCATAGAATGCTATATCGTTCAAGGCTCTGTGGTGCAGAACAACTACTCCTTTGAGGAGGACGTGGATATCGCGCCAAGCCACGAATGGAACGCTGTGCTCATTGACGGGCGATTTATTTGGGTAGATTCCCTTTGGAACACCGATAACTTCTACAAAAACGGTAAATATGTCGAATCTGTGCAAGGTCTGAAATATTTCGATATCACAACCGAAGCACTCTCACAAAATCACTGCGCAAAGCGCGTTGAACGCCGCGAGTTTTTCGACATTCCTTGATCTAAACTTCAATAACAAAAGCCGCCGCTGAAATTACATCAACGGCGGCTTAAATATTATTTGTTAATTACTCAGCGTCTGTTTCCTCTGCGGGAGCAGCGTCCTCCATGAGAGCCTTCATGGAGAGGGAAACTCTGTTCTTGTCAGCGTCGATATCAATGATCTTAACGTCAACCTCCTGACCAACAGCGAGAACGTTAGCAATATTTGTAACTCTCTCTGTGGAGATCTGGCTGATGTGGATAAGACCTGCAACGCCGGGAATG
>JAZNTS010000220.1:0-13342 GCA_045591905.1 Oscillospiraceae bacterium
CCGATAAGCCTGACGGCGGTTGCACGATAGTATATGTATACGATGCGGACAAGCTTAACGCTTCGGCGGTGAAAATGCTTGACGGGGTGAGCGGCTTCGATTCGCTTGAAACCACGTTTGAGATAAACGCAGACGGATATATAACCGATTTTACGGAAAAAGGTACGGTCACCGACGCAGATGGAGTTTCGCATGACGTGAATATGCGCATATCTGTCGATATGATGAATGAGGTATATGAGATACCTTACCCCGTAGACAGGGTAAATAAATCCAAATAATACGGGCGTTTTGTATATTTTAACTGCAATTTGCACGAAAATATATGCAACTAGCACAAAAAAAGCGCCAAAAAGGTTACAAATCGGTTACAAAAGGTTGCAAAACGGTAACAAAGATGGTATAATACTAACGTTACACGTTTTTTAGGTATACTTTCTGCCGCTTCGTTTTTGGGAGCGAGCAGTGTGATAGATAGGAGGAAACATGGTTTCCGAAAAAGAAAAACAAACTGTAAAACCCGCTGCAAACGCGTCAAATGAAAGCGTAATGTGCAGACTGGGTGAATATCTTTTTTCTGTTTTTATGACGTTGCTGTTCGGCATAAAAAGAGGATTTTTGTTATTTGTAGAGAAAAACGGCGGGCGCATAGCAGCGGTAGGAAATGTGATACTCAGCTTTTTCAAAAAGCTGGGGTTAGCGCTTATACGTCCGTTTAAACGCTATGGCAAGGCGATGAAGCTGGGCGTGGCGGAGATAAGCAAGACCCGTAAGGAGCGCGGTGCTGTCAAAGCATTTGGAGTTGGCTTCAAGCGTTTTATGCGATTGCTGTTCGGTAAGCGCGGTTTGGCATATACTTTGTTTAATTATGCGCTTCCTATAGTCTGTATGGTGCTTTTGGTCAATATCGTGACCTATGCAAACAGTATGACATACGCGCTGAGATTGTCCGTGAACGGCGATTTTATAGGCTATGTCGGAAGTGAAACCGTATTCACCGAGGCTGAACGTATAGTACAGCAGCGTATAAATTATATGGACGGAAGCACTGAAACAGTGACATTTGAGCCTACATATCAGGTAGAGATGGCAAGCTACGACGACACGCTGACAAAATATCAGCTTGCTGATAAGCTGCTTACCTCAATGGACGCGGAGATAGAATACGCTTACGGTATGTATATCGGTAACTCGTTCTACGGTGCAGTTGTCGACAAGACAGAGATAGAACAGACGCTTGATTCCTTGCTTGATAAGTACAGAACAGGCGCGCAGGACGAGGTAGTTGAGTTTGAAGCTATAATCACTTATGAGCCGGGACTTTACCTCACTCAGAGTATCGTAGAGCCTGATTCTATCATAAAGGTGATCACATCAAACAAATCGGTTGCTACCTACTATACAGCGGTAAAGGGCGATTCGCCTATCGGAATAATAAACAAGCTTGGCGTTACCATGGAGGAAATGGCAAAGCTCAATCCGGGATACTGTGAGGATACGAAGATATACGTTGACGATAAATTCCTTGTATCGCAGGAAGAGCCTTTCCTCGCTGTTTCGGTCACCAGAACAGAGGTATACGATCAGTCTACGGATTATGAAACCGAGTATTACGATGACAGCTCAAAATACCAAGGCTCTACCGTTGTAATGCAGGACGGTGTAAACGGTACTGACAGAGTAACTGCGCAGGTGTCCTATATCAACGGCGTTGAAGTTCGCCGCAAGGTGATAAATCGCGTTACTGTGGAAGAACCTACACCAAAGATAGTAGCAAACGGCACAAAGCGCCCGCCCTCAAATGCAAGCATATCCAATGTTGAGGTAGGAAAGATGCTTTGGCCTGTCGGCGGTAAAAATGGCGGTCTTATCAGTGAGATGCCTTATGGCTATGGCGGCTACTACAACCATCAGGGTCTGGATATCTCGGCTTCTTACGGCACGCCGATATATGCAGCAGAAAACGGCACAGTAACGCTTGCGCGCTGGTATGGCGGCTATGGCTACTGCGTTAAGATAGACCACGGAAACGGCATTGTTACCGTATATGGACACTGCAGCTACCTCCATGTTTCTGAGGGTCAGAAGGTTACGCAGGGTCAGGCTATTGCGGACGTCGGCTCTACAGGCGACTCTACAGGCAACCATCTGCACTTTGAGGTGAGAATAAACGGCGTTTGTATGAACCCGATAAACTATCTCCCTTGGCACGAAAGAGCGCCTTGGTGCGTTGAATACTAAAATAAAAACCGACCCACGTTTGATGATTGAAACGTGGGTCTTTGTTGTCTGCTGTTACAAGTATCAAATGCTGAATTATATATTGTGCATTGAATTTAAGGGTTTCTTCTTGAAAAAACTATGTTACAATGGTATAATAAATTAAGCTACCATGAATAACCTGTCGGTGCTTTAATTCAATTCAAGTGAGGTCGGCTATGGGCGAGAAATTTTACGATAACCGTGAGCTTTCGTGGCTTAAATTCAATGAGCGTGTATTGGAGGAGGCACAGGATTGTGCAACGCCTCTGTTTGAGCGTCTGCGCTTTGTGCAGATATTCTCCTCAAACCTTGATGAGTTCTTCATGATACGAGTGGGAAGTCTGCACGACACCATGATGTTCAACCCCAAGGAAAAGGAAAACAAGACCAACATGACCGCCAAGGAGCAGCTTTCCGAGATAGCAAAGCGCGTAAAACAGCTTCTGCCTGTAAAGGATAAGGCTTATTCCGACATCATGGGCGGAATTGCGTCCTACGGTATCTGTCATATAAACTGCGATTCTCTGACTCCTGAGGAGGACGCATTTTTGCGCACCTATTTCATTAAGGAGATACAGCCGCTGCTGTTTACGGGCGTTGTCGATAAAAAGCACCCCGTGCCGTTCCTCAAAAACGGCGAGATATATGTCGGAGTTACACTGCGCAAAAAGGACGAGGCGGCGGGCAAGGTGACATTTGGAATACTGCCCGCTTCAGAGAACTTCCCGCGTGTGATATGGCTGCCGGGAACAGGCAGATTTATTCTCTGTGAGGAGCTTATCAGCCGCTATGCAGAGCTTGTTTTCAAAAACTTTGAGATAATATCACGCTGTATCTTCCGCGTAACAAGAAACGCTGATATTGCGCCCGATGAGGGTCTTTATGACCATGATGTGGATTTCCGTGACATAATGAGCGACCTTGTTAAAAAGCGCAAGAAGCTTCAGCCTGTTCGTCTGGAGCTTCACGGAAAGCCATCTGATGATATCGTTGAGATACTTGCAAAGACCTTGCGGGTAAAGGAAGAGTTTATCTTCCGTCAGAAAACGCCGCTCAGCATGGACTTTTTATCAGCGGTGGAGCGCAGGCTTGAAAAGCAGAGCGAGTTGTTCTTTGCACCGCTTACGCCGCAGCGCTCTCCGGATATTGTTGTGCAAAAGCCGCTGCTTCAGCAGGTAAAGCAGCGCGATATCCTGCTGTCGTATCCTTATGAAAATATAAATCACTTTATAAAGCTTCTTGACGAGGCTGCCGACGCTCCCGATGTTGTGTCTATAAAAATAACACTCTACCGTGTGGCAAGGGACAGCAAGATAATAAACGCGCTTATCCGCGCCGCAGAAAACGGCAAGGACGTTCTTGCACTGGTTGAGCTTCGCGCGCGCTTTGACGAGGAGAACAACATCGGCTGGTCAAAGCAGCTTGAGGACGCAGGTGTAAACGTCATCTACGGTCTGGAGGAGCTTAAAGTTCACTCAAAGCTGCTGCTTATCACTATCCGTGACGGAAACGACATATCCTACATAACACAGGTCGGCACGGGCAACTACAACGAGCGCACATCAAAGCTTTACACCGACCTCACGCTTATGACGGCCGACAGAGATTTCGGTTCGGACGCTTCTGTGGTATTCAATGCGCTGACTGTCGGAAATACCGTGGAGAGCACCAACAAGCTGCTGGTAGCGCCCAAGGGCCTCAAAAGCCGCATAGTGGAGCTTATCGACAATGAGATAACCTACGGCAAGGACGGCTACATCGGCATTAAAATGAATTCGCTGACCGACAAGGATATAATCCGCAAGCTTGCCGAGGCAAGCCGCGCAGGCGTTAAGATAGAACTTGTCGTGCGCGGAATATGCTGCCTTGTTGCGGGCGTTGAGGGAGATACCGAAAATATCCGTGTTGTTTCTATAGTCGGCAGATTTCTTGAGCACAGCCGTATCTATATTTTCGGCAAGAATGACCGCCGCCGCGTTTACATCTCCAGCGCAGACTTTATGACGCGCAATACCGAGCGCCGTGTGGAGGTCGCCGCGCCCGTGCTTGACCGCAGACTTTCCGATAGGATAACAGAGATGTTTGAAACTATGCTGCGCGATAATGTAAAGGCACGCGAACAAGGCAGTGACGGAAAATACCGCCATGTAGAAAGAAAAGAGGGCGAAGCAGAGCTTAATTCGCAGCTTTATTTCTATGACGAAGCGTATAAGGCGGCAGAAGCTGCACCCGCAGAAAGTGTTACAGTAAAGCCAAAGGTCGTAAAGGTTAAATTAAGAAAGGTGAAAAAATGATGGAGATCAAGGATTTTAACCCCTCTGAAATATTCAGTGTTGAGGGAGATGCGTTGATATGGGGCGAAAAGGTCGGAATAGGCGTTGACTGTGACGGCAGCAGCCTTGAAAATATGCTTCCTATGATAAATAAGCTGATAGAGTTTATTAACAGCAACAAGGGCGCTGTTGTAAAGGCGCTTGTTGAGGACGGTATGCTTGAACTCGCAGAGGACTGGGCTTCAAGTGCCGAGGAAGCAGAGGACAGCACCGAGGAGCATGAATGCTACATAATGGAGGACGGCTCAAAGGTGTATCTTCCCATAACCGAGGAGGATTTTGCCGCGTCACTTCATTTTGACGGAATTTCCGTATACTATGACGATGATAATGACGATATCTCAGCAAGTGTTTACCTTGTGTGTCAGCCTGATTATTTCGCATATCACTGTATCGAGATATTCATGGACAGCAAGGGAAATATCGATGTAAACGGTCTTGCGGGCTGATTTTTGCATATAGATATCGAAGATAAAGAGGTGAGAGTGTGTCGATTTTTTCAAAGCCTACATATAAGGAAGTGTCACTTCCGTTTATTCATGATTGCTATGCCGAGGAATATGCCGAATACCTTGAAGCAGGTTTTGTTGATATTGAAGCCTGCGGCGTTATAGATGGCAAGCAGAAATATTTTTATGCAAGCTTTTCGCTGAAAAAGCCCAATATGTATGATAACAGCGATTATGAACAGATTATAGAACTGCTGAAAGCTTCTGAGGGAAAGCTTGCAACTTTAAGGTTGAAGTATAAAAAAGAACGCCTTGTATCTTTCACGCTTTTACCCGAAAGCCTTGCGCAGGCCTATGAAGACGATCGCTTTTTACAGCTTGAGCTTGCGGGCTGGGGTATCAATGATATTTCCTGTAAGGATAAAAAAACCTCGAAAAAAAGTTAAAAATTCGCTTAAACGCTTGACAAAACGAGATGTTAGTGTTATAATAACAATGTTGCTGTAATGTAATTTTACTTGACACCCACAGAAAAGGCGGTATTCATGGAGCGCAGCTTTGATTTTGTGATATTGCTCGATATCTACGGCGAGCTTTTGTCAGACGGACAGCGCGAGGCTTTGGATATGCGCTATAACGCAGACCTTTCCCTCTCCGAGATAGCCGAGGAGATGGGCGGAGTAACAAGGCAGAGCGTTCAATACTCCATAAAAAAGGGAGAGCAAAAGCTGCTTGAGCTTGAAGATAAGCTTCAGTTTGCAAAGCGCCTTAACAGCGTATCGGCAAAGCTGAATAAAGCAGAAACACTGCTCGAAGCGGCAAATGAAAGTAGCAGCGACAAACGTTTTGACGAGATAAAACTTCTGCTCTCTGAAATAAAGAGAGAGCTTTGATAAGGCGGTGAGAGAATGGCTTTTGAAGGACTTTCGGGCAAGCTTAACGGCGTATTCGGCAGACTGCGCGGACGCGGTAAGCTGAACGAAAAGGATATCAAGGAGGCTATGCGAGAGGTTCGCATGGCGCTGCTTGACGCTGACGTAAACTACAAGGTAGCAAAGGACTTTGTTGCAAGAGTAAGTGAAAAGGCTGTCGGCGAAAAGGTCATGGAGAGCCTTACTCCCGCGCAGCAGGTCATCGACATAGTTCATCAGGAGCTTATCGCGCTGATGGGCAACACCACAGCAAAGCTTGACTTCCCCTCAAAGCCGCCATGTGTTATCATGATGTGCGGACTTCAGGGTGCAGGTAAGACCACTCACTGTGCAAAGCTTGCAAAGCACCTTATTGCTCAGAACCGCAGACCGTTGCTGGTTGCCTGCGATATCTACCGTCCCGCTGCTATCGACCAGTTGAAGATAGTTGGTGAAAAGGCGGGCGCTCATGTGTTTGAGATGGGTCAGATAGATCCCGTTAAGATTGCAAGAGAGGGTATAAAATACGCTAAAGACAACGGTTTTGACGTTGTAATGCTGGATACCGCGGGTCGTCTGCATATCGACGAAACGCTGATGACAGAGCTTAAAAACATCAAAGCTGAAACAAACCCTAACGAGATACTGCTGGTAGTTGACTCTATGACGGGTCAGGACGCAGTAAATGTTGCTGAAAGCTTCAATGAGGCGCTTGATATCTCTGGCGTTATCCTCACAAAGCTTGACGGCGACACCAGAGGCGGTGCGGCGCTTACCGTACTTGCTATCACAGGCAAGCCTGTTAAGTTCGCGGGTATCGGCGAAAAGCTTGACGACATCGAGCCTTTCCACCCCGACAGAATGGCAAGCCGTATCCTCGGCATGGGCGATGTGCTGACGCTTATCGACAAGGCAAAGACCGCTATTGACGAAAAGTCGGCCATGAAGACCATGCAGAAGTTGCAGGAGAATAAATTCGATCTGAATGACCTGTATGCACAGTTCGAGCAGATCGAAAAGATGGGCAATATCCGTTCTATACTGAAGATGCTCCCCGGCGCTAACAAGATCGACGAGAGCCAGATAGACGACAAGAAGATGCCCAGAACAAAGGCCATCATTTCCTCTATGACCAAGAAAGAGCGCGAAAAGCCCTCCATTATTGACGCTAAGCGCAAGCGCAGGATTGCGGCAGGAAGCGGCACAAAGGTCGAGGACGTAAACCAGCTCTTAAAGCAGTTTGAGCAGATGCAGAAGATGATGAAGCAGATGGGTCTCAGCGGTAAGGGCAAGGGTAAGAAGATGCGCATTCCCATGAACATGATGAAGCAGATGGGCAATATGGGAAATATGGGAGGCGGCATGGGCGGCTTCCCGATGTAAAAAGGAGCACATCATGGAAATTTTCATATTGATATTCGGTATATTGGCAGGCGGTTTTTGTATCGCAGGCTCGGTATTCAATTGGGACTTTTTCTTCAACACAAGAAAAGCCTCAGGCGTAGCAAAAGTATTCGGCAGGACCGGCGCACGTATTTTTTACGTTATTATAGGTTTGATATGTATTATCGGCGCGATAGCAGTTGTTGCTACGGGCGGAGTAAGCACGACCTAAACCTGACCTATTCCAGCTTATTCATAGCGGTCAACGCTTTGATTATAAAATCTATGAAAGGAGAAAACTAAAATGGCAGTAAAGATCAGACTGAGAAGAATGGGCGCTAAGAAGGCTCCTTTCTATCGTGTAGTTGTTGCTGACTCCCGTTACCCCAGAGATGGTCGTTTCATCGAGGAGATCGGCTACTATGATCCTACTAAGGAGCCCGCTGTTGTTAAGATCGACATGGACAAGGCTAACGAGTGGATCAAGAAGGGCGCACAGCCTACCGACACTGTAAAGAGACTGATGAAGTAATTTTGCGGCTCGGTTGATGGCGGGCATTCGCCCGTTTGAACGATAACCCCAAGGAGGGATAATATATGAAAGAGCTTCTGACAACTATCGCGTCCGCTCTCGTAGAGGACAAGAGCGCGGTACAGGTCACAGCAGACGAGCCCGACGCTGAGGGCGTTGTGGTCTATCATCTGCACGTTGCTCCCGACGATATGGGCAGAGTTATCGGCAAGCAGGGACGTATCGCCAAGGCGATAAGAACTGTTATGCGCGCAGGCGCAGTTAGAGCCGATGAAAAGATATCGGTTGAGATCGACTAAAAAAAGAAAACGGCGACAAACAGTCGCCGTTTATTTTTGTCAAAAGCCGCTCTGAAGAATGATTTCAGATGTTATACTAATACGAAAAGTCCGCCCCGTTGCATAGGGCGGACTGTTTAATGATTGCTTATTATGCTGCCTCTTGAGTTCCGGCTTCCTGAGTTTCAGTGTTAGCTATCGCGTTGCGGTCAACACCGTTTTCAAGATATATCTGCTCTTGTATTGCTTTATGATCGCCTGTGCAGTATGGCGGCATATTGCTCGGTCTGTAGTAGCCTACTTCGGTATCCTTGCACTGGTTTGTTGCAAGATAGCCCGTCTTGGTGCAGTAATCACGGACGATTACTGAAGTATCGGGCGTGAAATACAGCGGCTGAGAGGTGTCCTGAACGTCTTGCATGATCGTTTTCCATATCTTCGCAAGAGTTCTCCAGCCTGTGCCTGTGCCGATATCGGCGTTGTTATCTCTGCCTATCCACAGCGCACCGATATACTCGGGTGTACAGCCTATAAACAGCAGGTTTGAGTCATCGTTTGAAGTACCTGTTTTGCCAATGACCTCAACATTATCAAGCTGTGCATGACGTCCTGAGCCGTATGGGTCGGTGATAACCGTCTTCATCATACGGTTGGTTATCCATGCACTGTCGCTGCTGAGCGCCTGTGTGCCGTAGAAATTCTGCTCAAGAATCACGTTGCCCTTGCTGTCCTCGACCTTGCTGTAAAGCATAGGCTCATAGTAATATCCGCCGTTTCCGAATATCTGATATGCGGCGCACATTTCGATAAGATGCGCACCCTGCGTCAGCGCGCCCAGCGTGATGGGCGAGTAGTCTATATCAGTTTCAACAAGCGTTGTCAGTCCCAGATTTTGTGTAAGCTGGTTATAGCATACCTGCGGAGTGAGCTTCTGCGCAACTCTTACTGCGATGGTGTTTGTGGATTTTCTTACTCCGTACCAAACAGGATAAAGCAAGCCATCACCCTTTTTAGCGCCGAAGTTTTCGGGCCAAATAATGGGATTTTCGGGATCCTCCCAGTTCGGTATTTCAATACCGAGATCGGGTATCATTGACGAATAGTATATCAGATTGTTTTCTATGCCTGTAGAGTAAACGGATATGGGCTTCATGGTAGAGCCGGGCGCACGCATAGCCTGTGTTGCTCGGTTGAACGCGCCGTCGCCCTCCTTTTCGCCAAGGCCGCCGACAATCGCAATAACTGTACCCGAATAGTCCATAATTACGAATGCGGATTGCAGAAGCTCTTCCTTTGGCATTGTTGGGTCGTATTCGGAAAGTACCGTATACGGGTCGCGGTATTTGCGTTCCAGCTCTTCCTGTATATCAAAATTCATATTGATATAGATGCTGTAGCCGCCGTTGTAAAGCTCATTTTTGGCGGAGGTGTAGGTTATGCCTTTCTCCTCGGCATAGTCGTTTATAACCTGTTCAAGAGCCGCGTCAACATACCAGTTCTGTGTTACTTCGTAGTCGCCGTTCCACTTATATGCTTCGTATTCGAGGTCGGCGAATATCTCATCTTCGAGTATCTCGTCATCATCGGTCTGCTCGGCGCGCTCGTCAATATATCCGAAATCGTCGCCGTATACGGCCTTTGCGAAATATATCTTCTCGTCGTTATCATAAAAGCGCTCATATTCCTGAGTATTTATAAGACCCTGCTCATACATATGGTTCAGCGCGTACTTTTGACGTTCCTTGCATTTTTCAAGGCTCTTATATGGGTTGTAGTTGCCGGGGCTTCGGATCATGCCCGCAAGGATAGCGGCTTCGCCTGTATTAAGCTCAGCAGGCGTTTTGTCAAAATAATATGCAGACGCTGCGCCCACGCCGTAAATCATACCGCCGAACCAAATGCGGTTGAGATATGACTCTATGATATCAATTTTTGTGTACTTTTCCTCAAGGCTAAGCGCACGGAATATCTCTCTCAGCTTACGCTCCCAAGTAACCTCGTCATCGCCCGTGATGTTTTTGATAAGCTGCTGTGTAATGGTCGAGCCGCCCTGTCCCGCACCGTCCATATTGAATACATCTTTGACAAGAGAAGATGCGGTACGCTGCCAGTCAACGCCCTTGTGCTCGTAAAAACGCTTGTCCTCAACTGCGATAACTGCGTCGATAAGGCATGGCGCCATTTCCTCGTAGTCTACCCATACGCGGTTTTCGTCAGCGGCAAGGCGCTTCAGCTCGACGGTGTTTCCCTCGTTGTCATAGCCGTAAACGAAGCTTGTATACTTCATTTCGACATCGCGGAGATTTGCGTCATAGCTTGTATCGGCGAAGTCAAGCACATAAACAGTAAGCACTGTTATAACTATGCACAGCATGACCACCACGATAAGCAGCATTGCCGAAAAAGTCGTACCGACAATAGTCATTGCATGGCCGATATTTTTCCATACCTTGCTCTTCTTTTTTGAGGATTTGCGCTTAGGCTTAGCGTCGTCCTTTATTTTGATGTATTTAATTTTTTTCTTGTTGTCCATATTCACCTATCCTTTTTCAGGTCTGTGAAAGAGCCTGCCAAAGCAAGCTCAGCCGTTCAATAAAAACAGCGCAATTGCGAAGCAATTGAAATAAGCTGTTTTTATTATACCACATAATCGCCCCGTTGTTAAGCCTTTTTTTGAAAATTTATGTGAATAAAAGCTGAAAAACTGCATATTAAAGCACTTAAAATGAGATTTCACTCTTGTCGTCAGCTTATTACAGCGTCGAGGCTGCTTTCCTGTGCAGAGATAACTCGTATTTCAAGCCTATGCGGCAGACAAATTATCGGGACTACGCCACTTGAAATCGCCCCTGTGTCAACGCACACTTTATCGGGGCAATCCGCCGATACCACAGCTATTTCCCCGTTTTCAACCTTTATCGTATTTATACCGTGCTCGGTGCTTATCGTGAACTCGCAGTTCTGTGATAGTGCCGTTGTACGAAAAAGCTTGCCGTCAACATAAATTTCAGCAAGCGGGTCTGCTGCGCTGATGTTTTTCATTATAATAAACGCTGCTATTCCCGCTATACAGATAAATGTCAGCAACGCGGCAGCTATTACATATTTTTTGCTCATGTTTACCTCTATTGCTCAACAAGCCGAAATATCCGCCCGTATACGGGCGGATATCGTGTTATTTACCTATGATAGTGTCCAGCTTCCATGTGCCGTTCTCACAAACGAGCTTAACATCAACTGTGCGATGGATCGGAACTCCGCGCACGTTTCCGAGCTTGATATAAAGAGTACCTGAAGCACTGCTGCTGTCGCTGTTTGAAATTACAAGCCTTGTGTCAGAAACATTTATGTTTTCAAGACCGCCGTTTGTATAGCATAGCTTGCCGTTGCGGTTTTCGATGCTGCACATTGATCTGAGCTGAGCGCATACGCTCTCGGAATAGAATACCGATAAAGTATGTGTGAGAGTCGTTATATTTGCGATACCCGCCTGCTTGCAGCCCTCAGATGCAAGAACGTTGTTTGCACCGATAGCGCCGTTCAGCGCCTGTACAAAAGCGGTATCGGCATTGGACGTCACTTCGCCCAGATGCAGAACAGAATTGCGGTTCACATTGGAATAAGTGCTGTTTGTTATATATACACAGCCGCTCTTCACAGAAGCCGTATAGTCATCTGAGAAGCTTCCGCGGTAATCTATAGCTGCGATAACGGACGCCTTATCTGTCGGCACGATATTGTTGTCGTTTATGGTGTAGAAGCTTCCGTTCACACAGAAAGAATCTTTGCTTGCACCAAAGTTAAGGCTTTCGTTGAAATAATCTGTTGCAATAAAGCTTTCGGTCTTTGGGGCGAATATCTCAACTGCACCTGTTATAGCATTATCCGACGGAGAAATAATTCCGTAAGTGAATGCAAGGTTTTGGCTTATAATGGGGTTGTTGTCGTAGGTCTTGATGATCTTTGATGCGCCGCTGTTGATATCAACTGCGTAGATCTGTGTCAGCGAAGCGTCGTTTACTGCGATGTATACGTTATTGCCGTTGCAGCTAAGCAGTGAGAGTCTTGCGGACGTGGTAAATACAGTGTTGATAAAAGAGGTGCAGCCATCTTTTGTCGCTGACAGTGCGCAAATGTAATATTTTCCGTCTTCATACAAATTGTAGATGAGCATCTGCGCGTCGTCGTTATAGCCAACATCGATCAGAGTGCCGTCCATAACAGTATCCTCAGCGCAAAGGTCGAATATTGCTTTCGACTCAGCGTCAACTAGCCACAGCTTGTTTCGTCTGTCGTTTTCGTTCACGCCCGATACTATAATGCGACCGCCGTCCTCTGCTGTCCAATAGACCTTGGGGTCGGCACAAGGAACAGAGGTAAGAAGCGTTTCTGTTACGCCGTTAAACTCGTACAGAGCAACGCTGTCGTTTAGAATAACTACAAATCTGTTGTCAGTCAGGAAATATGCGGATTTTGCGGTTGCCGCAACAAACTCATATTGCAGAGCATCAACTCTTTCAGGAAGCTTTAAGCCCTCGGGGAGCTCGGCAGGCTTATCATCTGTATCGGGTACAGACGGCTCTGTCCAATCAGGCTCGGAGGTAGTGCCGCTCTCGTCAGGATCTTCGGGAGAAGAAACCGTGTCGTCCGAAGGCAGACTTTCTGTTCCACTGTCGGGAACTGATGTGCTGTCATCGGGGACAGAAGCGTTTTCGTCCTGCTCGGGAACGGAAGTAATATCCTCAATAGTAGGATCGGATTCAGAAGTGTCGCCGCTTGTCGTGTCATCGGGAAGCACTGCTTCGCCGCCCACATTATCGCCGCTTTCGTCCTCGTTGGGTATAATTATGATGTCGTGGGGTGTATCGTCCACATCGGGTACGCTGACATCGGGCTTATTGTCGGGTAAAACAGGTTGTACTACTTCATTCGGGCTTATTGGAGCGACCGTATCGAAATCGGCCTCTGACATAAGCTCCACAAGAAATACCTCGGGTGCTGCCTGAAGCTGCGACATCACAGAGCCCTCGCAGCGTATACAAATACCCACTACAGAGTATTCGCCGCCGAATACCTGTGCTACCTGCTCGCTGCCGGCTACCTTGCTGCCGTCAGAAAGATAAACAGCCTTAACAGGAACCCTGTCATCGGTATAGCTTGCGATTATAGACTGTGCCTGTGCTGAGGGCAGCGA
>JAZNTS010000221.1:0-15865 GCA_045591905.1 Oscillospiraceae bacterium
CCATCAAGGCAACGCTTTTCGAGCGGACTCAGCAAAAGTCGCATCTGGACGCTCATCTCATTGGTGCTTTCGCGGAGAATAACAAGCTCCTCGGGAGTCGGAGCGGTATCGGTAAGCGTTTCAAGCTCAGCGTCTGCGTCAAGCCGTGCCGCTCTGCGCACTGCACGATCAACGGTGTTTTTCATGCGGTTTGTGATACACACAGAAGCAAACGCGGAAAAGCTGCCCTTGCTTTCGTCGAAGCGAGAGATCGCGTTGAGCAGCGCCTCCATACCGTCTGACACAAGCTCCTCATAATCGGCGCCGGCAGAATATTTTGCGGCGGTCGAAAAGACCAGCGCACTGTATCGCGAGATAAGCTCTGCCGACTCTCCATCGGCTGTAAGACCTGCGTGTGCAAGCTGCTCATCTGACATTGAAGAATAATCTGCCATAATCACCACAATAATAAAAACCGTAATGGTTTAAACGCTTAACTTTTGGATATGAGTTATTATAACACGACAGGCGTTTTTTGTCAACAAAAAACAGGCAAATCAGAAAAAGACTTACGTTTTACATGAAATGGTTATCCTCCATTTATGCAAAAAAGCAATAAAAAAACGCCAAAAAACAATTACTTTGTTATGAAAACGATATCAGAAAAAAGCCCGCTCTCATGCCGAGAACGGGTATATTTTAATTATCTTGCATATTCTGCTCTTCCCGACTTAAAAAGGTCGCCGCCAACGCAGTCGATAGCCACTATCAAGGGGAATTTGTCAAACTGCAGGCGCTTGACGCTTTCGCAGCCGAGGTCCTCAAAAGCGATCACCTCGCACTCGGTTATACATTTGCACGCAAGTGCGCCTGCACCGCCGATCGCACAGAAATACACCGCGCCGTTGCGCTTTATCGCCTCGCACACCTCAGCGGAACGCTCGCCCTTTCCTATCATAGCAGACAATCCCTTATCAAGAAAAAGCGGAGAATACACGTCCATTCTTCCCGAGGTGGTCGGGCCACAGGAGCCTATCGCCATTCCGTCCTTTGCACCTGTCGGACCTGCATAGTATATCGCGGCTCCGTCCAGCTCATAGGGCAGCGCGTCACCGTTATCTATACACGCCTTTATGCGCTTGTGTGCCGCATCACGCGATGTGTAGACCGTGCCGCTGAGCAGCACCTTATCCCCTGCACGGAGCGTTTTTGCTTTTTCTTTAAGCTCACTTGTGTTGAGTTCTATCATTCCAAGTATCCTCATTAACTTAATCGGCGGGCCGAAACAGCCCGCCGTAATATTTTGTTGAGATCAGAAGCCGCCAAAGCCACCGAACATATCCGAGCTCATATCGTCATCAGAGTCCGAATCGGAGCTTGCAGAGCCGAAATCCCATATTGCTGAATCGTCAGCAGAGGGAGCTGCGGGTTCAGCAGGTTTTTCTTCCTGCTGATATGTACTTTCGTCAGCACCGAAGTTACCGGACTGCTCCATAGCCTCAAACTGCTTTTGCAGGTCAGCCCACGGGTCGCCTGCGGAGGAATCAGCCGCCGATGCCGACGCGGCAGTGTCTGAGCTGTCATCGTCCATATCTGCGGGAGCAAGGTTGTTGAGTGCTGCTTCTGCTTCGCGGAGCGCCTTCATCAACTCGTCCTCGGAGTCGCCGACAGGTTCGTCATCATGTTCGTCCATATCAAGGTCGGCAATATTGTTAGGCTGAACAGCGAATGCTTCCTCAGCAGCCTTTACCGCCTCAAGCAGAGCCTCGTCAACATCACCCAAAGATCCAGATGGCATTGTCTGCGCAAGCAGATCGTTATCAAAGTTGTTATCAAATGTGGCGTCAGCCACATCGGAAACATCAAGAGGCTTTATCTCAGTAACGATCTCCTCGTCCTTGGGCTGCTCAAATGCACCGCTCATATCATCGCTTTCGTCCTGTGTGCCAAACAGATCCTGACCGAACAGATTTTTCGCGTCGGGATTAACAAGAGGAACAGCGTCCTTCTTTTCGTTGTTGTAGATGGTCTGAGCAAGCTCACTGCCGCCCCAAACATCATCAAAGGAAGCAAGCTCATCACCTGCGTTCTTGTCCTCTTCGGTAATAGCGGGCATCTCAGTGCTTTCGGACTTGACCTCCATTACCTCTGTAGAAGCCTCGATCTCGGTTACGATCTCCTCTTCTGCTTCTTCTGCTTCGGGCTCAGCAACGATAACGGGAGCTTCTTCAACGGCAGCAACAGCAACTGCAGCGGCTATATCAGGCTCAGCCTTGGGTGCGGGAGCTGCAACAGGAGCAGTTACGGGCGCAGCAACGGAAACTGCAGGTACTTCTCCGAGCATTTCAGCAGCGGAGAGGTTTACTGCGTTATAGCCCGCGGTAATGATGTCAAGCTGCTCTTTGAGAACCTTGAGGAAATCAGCTGACTTAGCGCCGATCTCAACATTTCTCTGGGAAGCCGCTGCAGTGATCTCGGCAGCCTTTGCGTTAGCCTCGTCAATAATGCCCTTTGCGTCTGCATTAGCCTTGTCGATGATCTCAGTGTACGCCTTGCTTGCTTCAGCATTGACGCCCTTGCCGCTGCGCAGCATATCGGACATCTTTTTGCGCTCCTGCTCGACCTCGTCCTTCAGCTTTTTGATCTCACTCTCAAGGCTGCTGACCTTGTCTTTCTGGGAAGAAAGCTCCTTTTCAAGCTGCTCGCATTTTTCGTTGCCCTCTTTCTCGGCAGCTTTGATGCGCTCGTCAGCTTCTTCGGCAAGCTTTTCCGCCTCGGCGGTCTTTTTGTTGTTTGCCTTCATGTCTTCTTCCATCGACTTCATCTTTTTACGAAGATCGCTTATGTAGGTGTTAACCTCGTTTTTATCGAAACCGAAAGCGACCTGCTTGAAACCACCGTCTCCAACAGCCATATCTGAATGTCCTCCTGATAATAATCATACTATAAATGCTTTTCAGCAATTTTTACAATGCTACTCTATAATTATAACATAAAAAAGACATCTATACAAGAGGTTTAGCAAATTTTATAAATATGTAGATTTTTTAACGCTGTTTTTGTAAGAATATCCAAAGCCCGAAAGTTTTTTTTGTGATATTTATAGATTTTAAGCACCATTAAGCTATAAAATCCGAAAGTCGGTTGTAATTTTTGAAAATAAAGTGTATAATAAGGTCAGGCGTAACAGGCAGAGTAGGCTTTTGTGCTGCCGCAGCCCGCATATTCACCGCGCCTGCGGACAAGGAGGATTTGATAAATATGATCGATAAGACCATGACTTTCTCTGTGCACGATGACAGAGAAAACGAAATGAAAGAGATACTCACCACAGTATACGATGCGCTTAAGCAGAAAGGCTATAATCCTATCAATCAGCTTGTCGGATATATCCTTTCCGAAGATCCTACATACATCACAACCTTCAACAACGCAAGAGGTCTGATCCGTCACATTGACCGTGACGAGCTGCTTCAGGTGCTTGTAAAATCCTATCTTGCAGATTGACTTACAGCCCCGCCGAACTACAGGCGGGGTTATTTTATTGATGACATAGACAGTTGACACAGCAGGATTATTATGGTACAATGATTAAATGAATAACTGTTTAGGAGATGGTTCGTATAAAACTCAACTGGAACAAAAAATACACGACCATTGCAGTATACAGTCTGCTTGTAATTGCGGCTGCAATACTGTTCGTTGTGTTTATATTCAAGTATGATTCCATAGCAAGCGGCTTTTCTTGGGTAGGAGAGGTGCTTGCACCCATACTTATCGGTATAATGGCGGCGTATATCATAAACCCGCTGGTGGTGCTTTTTGACAACAAGGTTTTCAAAAAGATACGCGACGGCGAGATAAAGCTGAAGCCTGAAGCCAAAAACTACGAAAAGCGATACGCCAAAGCTAAAAGCCGCAGAAAAAACATTGCTCGTGCATTGTCTATAATCTGCTCGTTTATCCTTGTGCTTGCGCTGCTTGCAGGTATCTTTATCGCGGTAGTACCAAATGTTGCAAAGAGCCTTGTCGACCTTGCGAATCAGATGCCGACTTATGTTGAGAATGTAGAAACATTCCTACATGATACGTTTGAAAACAACCCTGAGCTTGCAGATGTTATTTCTGATGAGTTCAGCGAGCTTAGCGGCATATTCAACTATATTGCGGATATGGGCGAACCAATGGCGGGCGACATCGTAGGCGATGTTACAACGAGCGTTGTAAGCTTTGTTTCGGGCGTTCTCACCGTTCTGAAAAATGCAGTTATCGGCGTTATCATCTCCATCTATCTGCTTTGCAGCAAGGAGCGCCTGATGGCTCAAATGAAAAAGGCAGGCTTTGCTCTTTTCAAGAACGACAAATGTCAGAGATTCTTCTCAACCTGCAGCAGAGTTCATGTGATATTCACGCAGTACATCATATCAAATCTGCTGGACTGCGCGATCGTGTTCACTTCGATGGCTATAGGTCTTACCCTCATGGATATGCCGTATGCGCTGCTTATCGCTGCGGTCTGCTCGGTAACCGACCTTATCCCGTTCTTCGGACCGTTCATCGGCGCTATCCCTTGCGGTTTCCTGATACTGCTCGTAGACCCCATCAAGGTCATCTGGTTCGGTATATTCGTACTGGTGCTGCAGCAGATCGACGGCAACATCATCAGACCGTTCCTGCTTGAAGAAACAATGGGTCTTCCCGCAACATGGGCGCTCATCTCCATCATCGCGGGAGGCGGACTCTTCGGTATCCCCGGTATGCTGCTGGGCGTTCCGATATTCACAGTAATCTATATGCTGTTCAGCGAGTTCCTTTCCAACAAGCTTAAAATGAAAAAGCTTCCCATCTCGACCGAGGACTACTACGATATAAAGAAGTACGACGCCGATTACGGAACAGAACCTCCTACAGAACCGTCCGAGGAACTAGCAAAAACCGAATAATACCACATACCAAAAGCCCGACTGCAAGGTCGGGCTTTTTCATTTAATTCTTTGCTGTCACACTGCCTATCGCGTCAAGGATAAGCTCCTTACGACTGAGGTCGAGCGAAAGCACCTTTTCTCTCAGCGGAAGTATCGACGTAGGCGTTACCGAAAGCTCGTCCACACCCATCGCAAGGAAAGCCTCTGTAAGCTCCTCGTCTGCGCCTATCTCACCGCATATTCCAATCCAAGCGCCGTTTGCGTGCGCGTTTTCGGCGGCGATCTTGATCATTCTCAGCACTGCGGTATGCCTTGCATTGTGATACTGTTCAAGGCTGGGATTGAGCCTGTCCGCGGCAAGCGCATACTGTGCGAGATCGTTTGAGCCTACACTGAAGAAGTCTACCTCCTGCGCAAGCAGGTCGCTTATCATGACAGCCGCGGGGGTCTCTATCATAACGCCTATCTCTATCTCATTGTTGTATGCGATTTTTTCTTCGTCAAGCTCGCTCTTTATATCGGAAATGATACGCTTTATCTCATGCACCTCTTCAAGCGCTGTTATCATCGGGAACATTATGCCGAGCCTGCCGTGTACAGACGCTCTGAGCAGCGCTCTGAGCTGTGTTCTGAACACCTCGGGATTTGCAAAGCAAAAGCGTATTCCGCGAACTCCCAGTGCGGGGTTTTCCTCTCTCGGAAGAACAAAACAGCTCGCCTGCTTGTCCGCGCCTATATCCAGAGTGCGGATTATCACGCGCTTGCCTTTCATGCGCGATAAAGCCTGTCTGTATATATCGTATTGCAGCTCCTCTGAGGGCGGCTCACTGCTGTCAAGATACAAAAACTCACTTCTGAACAGACCTATGCCGCCGCAATCATTTAAAATTGCCGCGTCGATATCCTCAAGCCCGCCGATATTGGCGTAAAGACCGATACGATGACCGTCACGCGTGATGTTATCTCTGCCGCGAAGCTCATTAAGACGGCGGCGGTGAAGCAGTTCCTCCGCCTGTCTGCGCTGCATTCTTTCCTTGGTTTCTTCGTCAGGGTCTACATACAGCAGACCGCTGCCGCCGTCAACGATTATCTCGTCGCCGTCGCATATCTCATAAAACTCGTCCCGAAGTCCCACAACAGCGGGAATTCCGAGTGTGCGCGCAAGTATAGCCGTGTGCGAAGTGGCAGAGCCTCTGGAAGTACACAGCGACACCACGGAATCTCTGTCCATCTGCGCGGTCTCGGACGGTGAAAAATCATCTGCGCAGACAACGCATTTTCCTCTGTTATCCTGCTGCGAAGCCTGCTTATTCATCAGACAGCGAACAAGTCGATTGGATACGTCCTGCACGTCTGCAACGCGCTCGCGCATAAAGTCGTCCTCGATTATCGAAAACATCTCCGCAAAATTTCTCGATGTCATAGCGACAGCGTATTCGGCGTTGATGTTTTGTCTGCGGATTATGCGCTCTACCGAGCTGTTGAAATCAGGGTCTTCGATCATCATGCGATGCACGGAGAATATCTCTGCCTCCTGCTTTCCCGCTTCAGAAAGAGTACGCGTGTAAAGCTCGTCAAGCTGCGCCAAAGCAGCACGCTTTGCATTGAGATAGCGCACAAGCTCCGCGTCGGCGTCCTCAACTCTGCCGCGCTTTACGCTGACCTCATCACGTCTGAAAAACTTTACCTTTCCGAAAGCAATACCCTGTGATACGCCTTTTCCCTGTAATATCTTCATATATCCGCCTCCCTTCGGTTTAAGGAGTGTTTATCCAAGCTCCGACAGGAGCCTTTCTATCTCATTATTTTCGGCAAGTCCGTCAGAAAACGCCGTAGCGCCTCCACAGGCTGTACCAAGCTTCAATGCATGATCAAAGCCCTTGTCAAAGCCTGCGATAAATCCCGCAAGCATTGAGTCGCCCGCACCCACGGAGTTACGCACCTCTCCGCTGCAAACGCCGCAGCGATACAAATTTCCGTCCTCGGCAAGCAGCAGCGCTCCGTCGCCCGCCATGGACACAAGCACGTTGCGTACGCCCATTTTTTGCAGCCTTTCGGCATATTCCGCGACTTGCTCAACAGTTGTAAGCTTCACGCCGAACATATCGCCAAGCTCGTGTATATTCGGTTTCACAAGAAACGGTCTGTATTCCGCGGTATTAAGCAGCAGCTCTCCGCACGCGTCAACAACTATGCGGATATCTCTGTCAGACAGCCTTTTCATTATCTGCCTGTAGATATCACGCGGCACGGACGCGGGAACGCTTCCCGCAAGCACCAGCACATCGCCGTCGGATAATCCGTCAAGCTTTTCCATCAGCTTTCCGAGGTCGCTCTCGGAGATATCGGGGCCTTGACCGTTTATCTCAGTTTCCGCTGCCGACCTTATCTTCATGTTTATTCTTGAAAATCCGCGCTCGGCATGAACAAAATCTGTTTCAACACCTGCGGCAGCAACGCCTTTTTCAATAGCCTCACCCGTAAAGCCCGCAACGAAACCGAGTGCGCACGACCTCACGCCAAGCTGCGCCAACACCAACGAAACGTTGATACCCTTTCCGCCGAAAAATATCTCCTCGCCCGATGTGCGGTTTACCTCGCCGAGCTTTATTTCACCGCAGCTTGCAACAAGGTCAACCGCGGGATTTAATGTAACGGTATATATCATTTCATTCTCCATAGGTTTGTATATTTTTATTATACCATTATAACCTGCGAATTTCAAGTGATGTCACACGTCAAATTCCTTTTTTCGGATAACCACACAGAAAAACAATATCGGTCTTGTACAAAATAGCACAAATGGAAAAGCCCCTCGATATAGATCAAGGAACTTTTCCGGCACTATTATATGAAAGGTAATCGGGTGTCGTCAAAATAAGCAAAGCATCTTGCACTTTGCTTTCTTTTGCTCGATTTGAGTATAGCAAATCGGGGTAAAAAAGTCAATGAAAAGTGCGCGAAAATCATTTTTATGTCGTGAAAATCAAGTTTTCGTCACGCTTGCATTTAATACTTGGATATGGTAAAATAAAATAAAAAATTGAAAGGAGCAGGATATGTTAGGTCTTTTCGGCAAAAAGAAGCTTGGCAAAAGCGAGGAGGAAAAACGCGCAGAGGCTATGCCGCGCACCAAAAAGGTGCAGTTTGAGCCAATGAAGCTTTCCGAGGCACAGGCGGCGCTTGAAAATGATATACGCGCGATATTGAGCTTTACGCCCGTGAATTATTATGCTACAAAAAACAGCTATCTGCTGTGCACGTTTTTTTACGAGGAGGACTACTCCGAAATATATATGCAGCTTGAATACCGCGTAGACGATCTCGGACGCGGCAAAAGCGGAATGTATACCATAGATAAGGTGCTTATGCGCGATATTCTCAGAAAATTCGGCGTTAATATAAACATTTGAACGAGGTGACACACATGAAAAGATCTATACTCGACTGCCCTATAGAGTTTGACAAGAGCGACTTTTTGAGTCTGCTTTCGCTTTCAGCGGGCTATTCCATCGCCTGTCAGAACAAGATGGGCGTGCTTGTTATCGGTGACAACGGCTGGAACGTTGATATAAAAGGCGGCACCATACGCTTCGGTGAACGCGTCTTCAAGTCGGGTGTGCTTGGCTCCGAGTCGCACGAGAGCGGCACATGGCTGTGGGGCTGGGCAAACACCGAGGGAGGACTTCCCGAAATAGCAAGCGCACCCTCGCGCAGAGCAAAAAAGCTGCTGCCCGATGTTGCCGAGTTTATAAACGGCAAATTTATGCTGGACGAACTGCACACAGGTCACAATCTTGCTATGGTCTGCTGCGGAATTTCAGAAGATGCGATGTGCTACTACCGTTGTCCCTACAACGGAGGCGCGGCTTTCGTCACAGTGAGCGGACTCCCCGAAGAGGTGTTTTCACCGCTGCCGATACAGGAATTTGTAAATCAATATATGCAGATCATCAGCTCGCTTTACTGCGATCACAGGCTGCTTGCGGCAGGTTTTTTGTTTCAGAACGGCAACGATTTTCAGGCTGAACGCGATAGCATAGCCGCAAAATTTGATAATATCACATTGAGATTTGATTTCGAAACGATAGACGGAATGTCAAGGGTGGTTAACATTTCGTCATAATATTAACATTTTCCACAAACAACCATGTTAAATTAGTATCACACGCAAGAATTGTTTGTTGAAAACGACGAAAATAATCAACTTTTGTCGCGAAACATTGACATTTCAACGGCGTTATGCTATAATTTCTACAAAACAGCACCATAATTGGCTCTGCCGTGATGCAGCTTGTTGATATGGAGCTTTACAAAAGAAGCTGACGTTAATTCAACGGACAGCTCGGTCACGATTTTGTTATAATGTGAGAGGTAACAACATGGTAAAGGTGATTCCCGATAAATGTACAGGCTGTAACGCTTGTATCCGAAACTGTCCTGTACCTAACGCAAACAGATACGACGGCAGCGTTGTGCATATCAACACTAATGAATGTATCCAGTGCGGCGAATGTATAAAGAGCTGCACACACGGCGCAAGAGATTATGAGGACGATATCGAGATATTCCTCAAGGAGATAAAGCGCGGTAACGTGTCGCTTATCGTTGCGCCCGCTATCAAGACCGCTTTCGACGGAAGCTGGCGTCATGTGCTGCAGTGGCTTAAAAACCAAGGCGTTAAGGAAGTATACGACGTTTCCTTCGGCGCGGATATCTGTACATATCTCCATATCGAGTATGTAAAGCAGCACCCCAATGCAAAGATCATTTCCCAGCCCTGCGCAGCTATCATAAACTATGCTGAAAAGCACAAGACCGAACTGTTCGGCAGCCTTTCTCCCATTCAGAGCCCGATGATGTGCAGTGCTATCTATGTTAAGAAATATCTCGGCAACAACGATACACTGGTAGGTCTTTCTCCTTGTATCGCAAAGGGCGATGAGTTCAGAAACACAGGTATAATCAAGTATAACGTTACTTTCCGCAAGCTCGCCGACTACATAAAGCAGCATGATATCCACTTCAAAGGCGGACGAAGCGAATTTGAGTGGTCTGACGCGCGCGGATTCGACGGTGCGTTCTATCCTATCCCCGGCGGTCTGAAAGAATGTTTGAGAGAGTATATGCCTCTGCTCAGCGTTACTACATCTGAGGGTGCGCAGAAAGTATACGAAGATCTCGACCACTATCTGAACACAAGCAAGGACAAGGTGCCTACTGTTTACGACGTTCTTTCCTGCGAATTCGGCTGTAACTCGGGCGTTGGTGCTACCGCAGACTTCAACAGCTTCAATGCTTATGACATCATGACAAATGCAAAGCAGTGGGCCAAGGGTCAGAGCGGCGCAAAGCGTTTCCATCGTGCTACATTTAAAAAGCTTGATATGAACGACTTCCTGCGCGAATACGTTGACAGACGCAATACTATCCAGCCTACCGAAAAGGAGATCAACGAAGTATTCGCGCAGATGGGCAAGCACACACAGCTTGAGCGCGAGTTTGACTGTCATGCTTGCGGATATAAATCCTGCCGTCACATGGTGCTTTCTATACTCGCGGGCAACAATACGCCTATGAACTGTATCCAGTACGAAAAGGAACACCTCAAGGCACTTCAGGCAAAGACAGAGGAAGAGCACAAGCAGCTTTCTCAGTCCATCTACGAGATCAAGGCAGCGCTTTCAAGCCTGCAGGATAAGGTAATGCCTATCGCAGAAAACTCTGAGGAGCATCTCACCCGCAACGGCGAGGTCATGGACGAGATGCACGCGCTCAACGAGCAGATCCAAGGCATCGTAGAGGCTGTAGGCTCTATCGGTACATCTGTGCGTGATATCAGCACAAACATCGACGCTTATGAGCGTATGCTCGGCAGTATCAAGGATATCGCAGAGCAGACCCATATCCTTGCTATAAACGCTTCTATCGAGGCTGCAAGAGTAGGCGCTGCAGGTAAAGGCTTTGCAGTAGTTGCAAATGAAGTTCGCTCTCTCGCACTTAAATCCAATGCTACCGTTAAAAAGGCTGAGGTGAATACCGAGGCTATCCTTGACAGCATCAAGCATATCCACGAAGTATCGGGTCTTATCAGCGACAAGGTCGAGATCACCAGAACCAGTGCTGACAACACCGTAACTACCATGGGCAAGATCCGCAGCGGCTCCGAGGAGATAAGCGGAAATGTTCAGGAAGTATCTGCTATCGTTGAAGAACTTAACAGCATGGTAGAATCCTTAGGATAATAACAGTATTTTATACAAAAAAGCCGAGCTTTCCGCTCGGTTTTTTTGGTATCGCCGAATGTTGGTTTTGAACGTTAATCCCTTGACAACAAGCTATAGCAGTGTTATACTATATATTAGATAATTATATAATTTATAGTATAGACTACGATGACAAAGAAACGGAGGATAGTTATGATTACACCGCTACATACAAACGGCGCACTTGGTTTTTATCCACAGCTCATAAAAGGCCCCGATATATTAAAGCTTGCGACATTTAATTATGCTGCAATAATCATAATTCTGATACTTTTGTTGTCGATATTCATGAGAAAGATGACAAAAGGTAACTCAAACAAAGTGTACCTGTTTGCTATCGGCACAGTCTTGGTTTCCGCACTGTTTGATACATGGGCAATACATCTGGACAATACCGGTTTGTCCAACCCCACGCTTATGTATATCGCGCATTTCGGCTATCTGCTGTTCCACAATCTTACAACTCCTGCATACGTTGCTTACATAATCAGCACCACAGATTCATGGGCTTCTGTCAAGAAAAGCAAGCTGCAGCTTTCGGCGCTGTGTCTGCCGTATACTGCGATAGCTGTCTGCATGATAGTCAACACCTTTACTGACAGCTTCATCTTTTCTATTCAGAACAATATTTATGTCCGCGGCCCGTTCTTCTTCCTGCTTTATGCATCTGCCGCGTATTATGCACTGCTGTGTCTGATATATCTTGTGAAATTCAGAAAGCAGATGAAGCTTTCCAAGTTTATTGCTATCGCAATAATACTTCCGCTGGTAGCCATAGCCGTTGTTATTCAGTTCCTGCACCCCGATGTTTCCGTTGAAATGTTCGCCTGTGCGCTGTCGCTTCTGTTTATAAGCATGACCGCCCAGCGCCCCGAAGATCATATTGATGTGCTCACGGGTCTTAATAACCACAGCGCATACATCGACAGCATGAAATACAGCTTCAACAGCGGCAAGAAGTTCACGACCATAATAATCAACATGGAGAATTACTCCGCGCTTCAAACTATGCTCGGGATCGAATCGCTGAAAACTCTGTTGACGCGCATTTCCTCACGTTTATCGAGAATAAACAAAGAGGGAAAGCTGCACGCTGATATATATTATCTCGACAGCGGACGCTTCCGCGTCGTCTTAAAAGAGGACACCCGCGAAAAAGCGGAATTTGTTGCTCATAGCGTTATTAACGCTTTTGAACGCAGTATCATAATAAATGAGCTTACGCTGAATCTCACAGCCTATGTGTGTATCGTGAACTGCCCCGAGGACGCGGCTGATTTCAAAGCGTTCTCCTCTTTCGGCTCCAGTTTTCAGGATAATGCGCGCGAGCCGAATGTGGTGCTCTATGCGAAAAATCTTCTGAAAAAAGAAAACTTCGATCTCATGAGCAACCTCGACAACATCATTGAGAATGCTCTGCAAAACCGTAAATTCAAGGTGTATTATCAGCCTATCTACTCAGTCGAGCAGAAACGCTTTACCACTGCAGAGGCGTTGCTGCGCCTTATAGATGATGATTACGGATTTATACCTCCCGATATTTTCATAACCGCCGCAGAAAAGAGCGGTGCTATCCACAGGATAGGCGAATATGTGCTGGACGAGGTATGCCGTTTTATATCAAGCGACCGTTTCAAGCGGCTCGGTCTTGATTACATCGAGATAAATCTGTCGGTAGTCCAGTGTATGCACGGAAATCTTGCGCATGAGGTGTTGCAGACGCTCAAAAAGCACGATATCTCCTCCGACAAGATAAATCTTGAGATAACCGAGACCGCCGCAAGCTACTCTCAGAATACAATGCAGGCAAACATGAATATCCTGAGCAGTGCGGGTATATCATTCTCGCTTGACGATTACGGCACAGGCTACTCCAATATACGCAGAGTCGTTCAGCTTCCTCTGAAAATAGTTAAGCTCGACAAGTCCTTTGCGGACGAGCTTAACAACCCGAAGATGTGGGTAGTGCTGAAAAACACCGTAAAGATGCTCAAGGATATGAATATGGAGATAGTCGTTGAGGGTATCGAAACTCAGGATATGGCAGAGCAGTTCTCTGAGCTCAAGTGCGACTATATTCAGGGCTATTATTACTCAAAACCTATTCCCGAAAATGATTTCGTGGAATTTATCACAAAATCCCGCGCAAGTGCGTGACCGAAAGGAAGTTAATACCATATGTCAACAGGACGTTACGGCGAATTTGGCGGACAGTATGTTCCCGAAACGCTGATGAGCGAGCTTATCAACCTCGAAAAAGCTTATGAACATTACAAGAACGACCCCGATTTCAACCGAGAGCTTACACAGCTTTTCAATGAATATGCGGGCAGACCCTCTCTGCTGTACTATGCAGAAAAAATGACGAAAGACCTCGGCGGCGCGAAGATATACTTCAAGCGCGAGGATCTCAACCACACAGGCTCACATAAGATCAACAACGTGCTGGGTCAGGCTTTGCTTGCAAAGAAGATGGGCAAGACCCGTATCATCGCCGAAACAGGAGCAGGTCAGCACGGTGTGGCTTCGGCTACCGCTGCGGCTCTTCTCGGACTTGAGTGCGAGGTATTCATGGGCGAGGAGGACACCATTCGTCAGGCTCTCAACGTTTATCGAATGGAGCTTCTCGGCGCAAAGGTAAACGCTGTTACAAGCGGCACCAAGACCTTAAAGGACGCAGTAAACGAGGCTATGACCGACTGGTGCAAGCGCACCCATGATACGCTGTATGTGCTTGGCTCTGCGGTTGGTCCTCACCCCTTCCCTATGATAGTCCGTGATTTTCAGAGCGTTATCAGCCGCGAGGCAAGAGCACAGATACTTGAAGCCGAGGGCAAGCTCCCCACGGCTGTTATGGCTTGTGTAGGCGGCGGAAGCAACTCTATCGGTATGTTCACCTGCTTTGTTGAAGATAAAGATGTGCGCCTTATCGGCTGCGAGGCTGCAGGCAGAGGCGTTCACACGGGTGAAACTGCCGCTACGATAGCAACAGGCTCCACAGGCGTATTCCATGGTATGAAGTCGCTGTTCTGTCAGGACGAGTTCGGACAGATAGCGCCCGTATACTCCATTTCGGCAGGTCTTGACTATCCCGGTATCGGCCCCGAGCACGCACATCTGTACACATCGGGCAGAGCGGAATATGTCCCCGTCACTGACGACGAGGCGGTTGACGCATTCGAGTACATAGCCCGCACCGAGGGCATAATCTGCGCAATCGAAAGCGCTCATGCGGTCGCTCATATCATGAAGCTTGCTCCCACACTGAGCAAGGACGATATCATCGTGTGCTGCCTGTCAGGCAGAGGCGACAAGGACGTTGCCGCTATCGCTAGATACAGAGGAGTGAATTTGCATGAATAAGCTGAGAGAAGCGTTTACTAAAAACAAAAAGACCGTTATCGGTTTCATGACCGCAGGCGACCCTACATTTGAAGCAAGCGTGCAGAATATCCTTGCGCTTGCAGAGGGCGGTGCGGATATTATCGAAATAGGCATTCCCTTTTCAGACCCTATCGCTGAGGGCGCTATCATTCAGCAGGCAAATGTTCGCGCGCTGAAAAACGGCATGACCACAAAGCGTATATTCGAGCTTGTTCAGAGAGTGCGCGAAAAGACCGATACACCTATCTGCCTTATCACATATCTGAACCCTGTGTTCAAATATGGCTATGACAGATTTTTCGAAGACTGCGCAAAGAGCGGCGTAGACGGAATCTTCGTTCCCGATATGCCTTATGAGGAGCGCCCCGAGGCTGCAGATTACGCGAAAAAGCACGGTATTACCATAATTCCGCTTATCGCGCCCGCCGCTCCCGAGCGCATAAAAGCTATTGCCGAGAGCGCAAACGGCGAGGGTTATATCTATGTTGCGTCTGCAATGAGCGAAGCAGGTCTTACTGAGCAAAGCAAGCAGGAGCTGAAAGCTGTTATCGACGAGGCTAAAAAATACACCGATGTTCCCACGGCGGTTTGGTTTGGTATTCACACTCCCAAGGAAGCTAAGCGTGTTGCCGAGATAGCTGACGGCGTTATCGTCGAAAGCATCGCTGTTGAGCTTGTTACAAAGCACGGAGAAAAAGCCGCGCCTTACATTGCTGAATTTATTGAGCAGATGAAAACGGCACTGAGCTGATATCCGATATCTTCACGATAAAAATATCAGGGGGTAAGCAATGGGCAAGGGCTTTTTAATAAGTAAGCAATACACACATGGCGATAGCGAAGCGTCAAGAAATCTGTATACCCTGCGAACAGAATTTTTCGCCTTGTGCATCGTTATGCTGATAGTTTTGCTGAATGCGCTTGACATCTTTATAATAGACGACACTCTCATGTATATCAGCCTCGGAATAGCTTCAGCCGATATCATGGTGACTGCACTGATAATGAACTGGTGCGACTGCAGTGCTCCATGGGTGAAGTACATGGTTATATTCTCTTTTGTGGCGCTTATCACAATAATGGGTGTCGCACTTACCTATCAAGCAGTGCTTGCAGGTTTTTTGCCGCTGCTCTGCGCCGCGCAATACAGAAGCCGCAAAATGATAATTTATACATATATACTTTGTATATTAAGCTGCTTTGTATCGGTAATGGGCGGTTATTTTATGGGGCTTTGTGACGCAAATATGCTGGTGCTTACTGTAGGCACGATGCAGAACTACTACGACCCCGAAACAGGTATGGCTCTTT
>JAZNTS010000222.1:0-6142 GCA_045591905.1 Oscillospiraceae bacterium
GGTCATTCTGCACCCAGTTTATCATGCAGTGCTGTCCCATCTCAAAGCCGTAAAACACCGAGGAAATTCCGCCGTCGCCGTTGTATACCCACTCGGGGAAAAAGCAGATGCAGTTAGGGAGCTTTGACAGCTTATCCTCAAACGGCGCTATACACTCATCAAAAAGCGCCATCTCATCGTGACGACCGTGCGCAATGATAAGATGAGTTCCCGCCGCGGATATCCTGTCAAGCTGCTCGTAAGGCGGCGTGTACCCCGATGATATCGGTATCGCCGCGTCAAAATCTCCGCAGTAGTCCTCCAGAAGCTGCCATGTGAAATAGCCGCCGCTGGAGGCGCCCATTACAAATTTCTTGCCGATATTGCTCGTATTGTCCTCGCACACCTTGTCAAATATTGCCTTGACAGGCTTTGAATAGGGCTTGTCCCACGCGCCGATTATTCTGCCGTCCTCCATGCGCTGCTCGTTTGCAAGCGGCACGATGATATAAGCGCCGCCCATTCTGCGCTGATACTCGGGTGAAGCATACTGCTCAGCGCCGCAGCACATTATGCAGCCCTCGCCCATAAGCGAATTGCTTGCCCCGTGAAGCCACATCAGCACGGGGTATTTTTTGTCGGGATCAGCGCCGTGCTTTACAGGGTCATAAACGTAATATCTGATATCTCCCGTTTCGGCACAGGGGTATTTATACTCGTCAAAAAGTCCGAAATATATCTTGCTCTTGTATGTGGTGGAGTAGCTGATAAATTCCCCGTCTTTCATGTATTTCGCCCATTCGGGGATAACCGTTTTATCCTGCTCCAGCTTTTTAAAATCAGGCAGTGCCATAGTACCCTCCTTTTCATCTAGGGCAACAAGGTCACTCCCATGCGGAAGTGACCCGAAATCTCATCAGCACCTGAGACCGTATTCACGGAATTTGCAGGTAGCCTTCATATTGCAGTCCTCGCAGCTCTTCCTCTTTTTGTCAAGCTCGCCCTTGAACAGACCGATTATGCCTATGACAGTCTTCTGAGGTATCAGCATATGTGTTGAAGTGCAGCATACGCCTATCTTTCTCACTGCGTCAACGCTTGCGATAAGCATAGGAGATATCTGTATCGGAAGATCGCCGTAGCCCGCGCCATAGCACCATGTTGTGGAATATCCGCCCATGCTTTCGAGAATATTGCATCTAGCGTCCTCCACCACCTGCTCTATCATAGCGTTAGCAAGCGCGTCGGTAATGACAGCCCTCATGCTGTCGCCGACTTCAAGCTTTTTGATATACCTGTCTGTAGCCGATGACAGCGTCGCACAAAGCACTGCCGCCTTTTCACAGCCTCTCAGATGCTCTGCGATATCGTTTCCCTCAAGCAGAAAATCACAATCAGAAAGGTAAAGCTGCTTGCCGCTGCGCATTACATCGAAAACACGCCACACATACTGCGGACGTGCTTCTTTAAGCAACTCTCGCTCACACTCGTCTATAGTTTTTCCGATGCGTTCATCGGGCGGCTCGGAATATCCCATATACCGCAGCGCTTCGGTGCGGTTTATCTTTGTAATCTCGCTGGTCATGTCTTTATCACCTTTTCAATGCTTTCACTGATCTTTCTTGCAATGTACGGATTGTTCATTGTGTAGAGATGTATACCGTCAACGCCGTTTGCAACAAGGTCAACTATCTGATCCACCGCGTAGGCTATTCCCGCCTCGCGCATCGCCTCCTCGTTGTCGCCGTAGCGCTGTATCATCTTAACGAACTTCGTAGGCAGACTTGCTCCGCACATACCCACCATGCGCTTTATCTGATTGGCGTTAACACACGGCATAATGCCCGCCTCTATCGGAACGTTTATCCCCGCTATCCTAGCGCGCTCCACAAAGTCATAAAACTTAGTGTTGTCGAAGAAAAGCTGGGATATAAGGTGCTCCGCGCCCGCGTCCACCTTAATTTTCAGATTTCTGATATCATCTACGATATTCGCAGACTCCATGTGACACTCTGGGTAGCACGCACCCGAAAAATTCAGGCTGCTGCGCGCTTTCATGTAGGTGATGAGGTCGCTTGCGTGCTTGAAATCCTCTTTCGGAGGAATATCGGGATTGATATCACCGCGCAGTGCAAGCACATTCTCAATTCCGTGCTGCTGGAATTCCTTTATGATACGGTCGATGTCCTCTCTTGTTGAGTTTACGCAGGTAAGGTGCGCCACCGACTCGGTGTGGCACTTTTCTTTGATGTACTCCGCAAGCTCTATCGTGGAGCAGCCCGCGGCAGAACCTCCCGCACCGTAGGTAACGCTGATAAAATCAGGGCTGAGGTCGCTCAGCGCCTCCAGTGTGGAATAAATAGTGTCGATAGAGCCGTCCTTCTAGGGCGGAAATATCTCAAACGAGAAAACAGTTTTGCCGCTTTCAAAAAGCGATGCGATCTTCATCTTTATACCTCAATTTCTTTTGTCAATCATTTATAGATCTAAGCGCCTCGGCAAGCTGGTCGGGACATGACGTAGGCTTAAAGCCGCAGCGTATTCCCGAAAGTCTGTCGATGACCTCCTCAGGCTTCATTCCCTCAACAAGCTTTGCGATACCCTGAAGATTTCCGTGGCAGCCGCCTGTGAATTTAACATTCTTCACAACTCCGCCCTCAATATCAAATGTTATCCGCTGCGAGCAAACGCCGCGCGGTTTGTATTCATAACTCATATGTCAGCCTCTCGATCTTGTCCACTCGTCCGCAACAGCCTTTGCCACTGCGTTCGCAACGCTTTTATCCAGCGCACTTGGAATGATGTAGTCCACCGAAAGCTTGTCCTCGGGAATGAAGTCGGCGATAGCGTGAGCCGCAGCAAGCTTCATCTCCTCTGTGATAGCCTTTGCGCGAACACTAAGCGCACCCTTGAACACGCCCGGGAACACCAGCACGTTGTTTATCTGATTGGGATAATCGCTTCTGCCCGTGCCAACGATATAAGCGCCCGACTGCTTTGCAAGATCGTAGGTTATTTCGGGGTCGGGGTTTGCCATCGGGAACAGCACAGGCTTTTCAGCCATGCTCTGAACCATTTCGGGAGTAACAAGGTTTGGTTTGGAAACTCCGACAAAAACATCTGCGCCTTTGAGCGCGTCTGCAAGGCTTCCCTTAAGGCAGTTTTTGTTTGATATCTGCGCCATAAGCGCGTGTGCGGGATTATCATACGACTCGTCGCGGTTAATTATTCCGCAGAGATCGACCATAATAAGATTGCCTACACCAAGCTTCAGCAGGAATTTTCCGATAGCGATGCCCGCTGAGCCTGCGCCGTTTATCACTACAGTGATATCCTCTAATTTCTTGCCCGCAAGCTTCACCGCGTTAAGCATAGCCGCGCCAACGACGATAGCCGTACCGTGCTGATCATCATGGAATACGGGAATATCAAGGCGCTCCTTCAGCTTTGCCTCTATCTCAAAGCAACGCGGTGCTGAGATATCTTCAAGATTTATGCCGCCGAAGCTGTCCGAAATAAGCTCTATAGTCCGAACTATCTCATCGGGATCCTTGCTCTTTATGCACAAAGGAAATGCGTCAACATCAGCAAACTCCTTGAAAAGGCAGCATTTACCCTCCATTACGGGCATACCCGCAAGACCGCCGATATCACCAAGACCAAGCACCGCAGTGCCGTCTGTGATGACCGCAACGAGATTGTTTCTGCGAGTAAGCTTGTAAGAAAGCTCGGGGTCCTTTGCTATTTCAAGACAAGGCTGCGCTACACCCGGAGTGTATGCAAGCGAAAGATCCTCGCGCGTTTCTATCTTTGCGCGTGATACTACTTCAAGCTTGCCTTGCCATTCGTAATGCTTTTCCAATGCCTGCTGTTTGATGTCCATTTCTTGTCCTTCTTTATGTATATTTATGCCTTACCCTTGTGATTTAATATTCTGTTCAGCGACTCCTCGGGAGTAAGGTTAGAGCCGATCTGTATCGCATAGTGGTTATAGAAACCGTGGAAGTCAGAGCCGCCTGTGGTTATCAGGTCATGAGCCTTGGCAACCTCCAAAAGCTTCGCCTTGTCCGCATCGTCAGCGCTGGTATGCCACACCTCAACGCCGTCAAGCTCTCCCGAAGCCGCAAGCTCTTTCAGAAGCTCAAAGCTGTCGTATACCTTAGGGTGAGCCATGACTGAAATACCGCCGCTTGCACGAATAAGAGTGGTCACAAAATGCACATCGGGATAAAAATCCGCCTCGGACTTTACCTCCTCGCTGCAAATACCGCGCTCTCTGTCGAATATCTCGTCATAAACAGCGCCATAAAGGTCTGTGGTGTAGCCGTAGTCCATCAGCGCGTGCATGATATGGCACTTGTATATAGCCTTGCTTCCTGCGGAATAGCGCAGAATGCTCTCCAGCGTTATAGGAAACTTTTCAAGAACCTTCATCGCCATTCGCTTTCCGAGGTTCATTCTGCCCTCGGAGGTGCGCAGACACAAGCCCTCAAGTCTGTCGGGCTTCTGCGGCATATAGCAAAGGATATGTACCTTTCTGCCTCTTGCGCCGTCAAATGCGGAAAACTCGACCGCGGGTATCACATTAACGTTGTAGCGTTTGCCCAGTACAGCCGCTCGTGAAGAAGAAGCAAGACTGTCGTGGTCAGTGATAGCGAGATAGCGCACATCATCTCTGTCAGCCTGTCTGATGATATCAGATATACCGAGAGAGCCGTCGGATATGGTCGTATGACAATGGAGATCTGCTTTCATTCAAGTCACCTCATAGCATATTTCACGGCTTAGCCGCGGGCGGTCTATCTGCTTTTTCGCATGATAGTACACGATACCATTAAATATTATACTATATTTTCGGAAATAATGCAAGGGTTTATGGAAATTATTTGACAAAAAAGCAACAAAACGCAAAACAGCGCCCCAACGAGCGCTGTATAAGAGTATGCTTATCGCTTTTCAAGCAGTTCTATAGCTTAATGCAAAAAAATCCTTGCTCTGCACTTCACCTTTTTCAAGCCTAGCCTTAGCTTCCTCTGCTGTCATATCGCTGCTGCAAAGAGCGGATAGCCCCACATCTGTGAATCTTCCGAGAGTGTCGTATTCAGCGTATAGCTCACCGTTTAAGTATGCCGCATATCTGCCGTTATACGGCGCAAAGATATAGATGCCGTCCTCGCCCTCGAAACGCACTATCTGCGGCAGACAGGCTGACGCTACACTGCCTCTTGGGATATTGATTATTTCTATTTTGCTGACAGCAGCTTCATAGTCTAACAGCTCTATTGAGTGTACTTCATCAATATTAAATTCCATTCTGCCGTCCACACCGCCTGTTTCGAGGGTGACGTCAGCGTCAATTACAGCGAATTGCAGCGGCTCGGTATCAAATCCATCTGGAATAGCAGCAAAATTCACATTACCGTCAAAGGAGTTGTTATAGATATCGTGGTTATCGTTGAACTCAGTATCGCCCATGATATAGTAGTCGCCTGCTTTTATGACCACATAGCTACCGCTTTGCTTTGTACGGTTAATACCGTCATAGATAACAGGAGCGTCTTTCACATCGGAGCTGCCGCTTGAAATATCAGTCGGGCTTTTGGCAGAACAGCCGACAAGCACAATACTAAATGCGAAAGCAAACAAAATTTGTGATACTTTTTTCATAAAAACACCCTTTCTCAGCATTTGCAATTAACACTGCCCAAAGATGAAAAAGGTTGCAAAAAGGGCGGGAACAAAACCCGCCCTTTTATATGACTTAGTGATGGAAAAGTCTGATGCCTGTAAATGCCATAGCTATATTATACTTATCACAGGTTTCGATAACGTTGTCGTCGCGGATAGAGCCGCCGGGCTGAGCGATAAACTCAACGCCGCTCTTGTGTGCGCGCTCAATGTTGTCACCAAAGGGGAAGAACGCGTCAGAGCCAAGGGAAACGCCCTTCATTGTGTCAAGCCACTCGCGCTTTGCCTCGCGTGTGAACACCTCGGGCTTTACCTTGAACCACTTCTGCCACTCGCCCTCTGCGAGAACGTCCATATAGTCCTCGCCGATGTACAGGTCGATTGTGTTGTCACGGTCTGCGCGGCGGATATCGTCAACAAACTGGAGGTTCATTACCTGAGGGCTCTGACGGAGGTACCAGTTATCAGCCTTCTG
>JAZNTS010000223.1:0-8097 GCA_045591905.1 Oscillospiraceae bacterium
TCGGCAGTTGCTGCCACATGACATAAGCGCACGTATTTCTTCATCTTCAAGAATAAGCTTTTCCTTTTTATATATTCGCGGGAGCTTAAGATGTCTTGAAAAATCTTCAATATACTCTTGCTCGATACAAAAATTATAAAATGCCTTTACCGCTCTGAGCGAGCCTTGAACTGAACTGGAAGAAAGCTTTGACCCGTCCCGTTTACGCAGCGAGCGGAGATAAACACCATATTCTTTGAAATGTAAAAGGGATAAGCCCTCGGTATCGTCTGAATCAAGCCATCGGAAGAACTCCTGCAGCTGCGTTTTATACCAGTCGATGGTTATATCGGTATTATTGCGGTATTGCTGTTCAAGAATGAAAAGCTCATATAATTGCTGAATGGTCATGTGCAAGTCCTTTCCGATGGGTCCCCCGCCTCGCTCACTCGGCGTGCCCCATCGGTCAACGAATTGCACGAGCCCAGCGCAGCAGTGATTGATATATGTAATATATGCCGATGGCAGCAGTCCACGCAAGCGCTATGTTTACCATAGCCTGAACGGGAACGAAGTAGTTCACATATCCGAGGAGCTGCTGCACTTCGGGCGGAAATTCAAAATTTGCGAATGGTGAGTCGGGTAAAAACATAAGTACGGCATTTATGATATTGTTGAACATATCACAGATCCAGCCCCAAATGATGTCCATATTTACTCCTTAATGATGTATAAGCTTGGTGGTTATGAGGATAAGAAAGGCAATAAATCCAACTATAAAACAGGTATAAGAGATCGCTTGAATAAACGGCAAGCCCGAGAAGTCAATGACGATCTCCTCGTCTATCTCAAACATTGGTTCAAAGGTCTCGCTGTAGCTGTATTGTCCTAACGTTTGGTTATCCTTGAATGCACTCATATCTACATTTACGTTAGATATAGGTATTCTGAAAACAGGTGTCACAGGCTCAGCAACGAAGATCGTAAGCAGCCTGTATAGATCGAACGGCAGCGAGAATGGGAATTTATCAAAGATGGTTTTCGGAAGCTGCATATCAAGCCCGATCGGCATAGTGTCAGCCATAACATCGGTAAGTGTCATGTCATCTACAAGCGGGATATCCGTTATAGTGACCGCGTCTGTCGGTGTGGTTATAGCGGGGTCAGGGTCGATAACAAGACCGGGATCAGGATTGAGAACAAGAAGATCATCAAGAGAATCAGAGAGATCATCTATTTGTGAAGTGTCGGGTGCTGCTGTTATTTCGGTAATAGTATCAATAAAGTCCTTTGCATGTCCCTCTGTCATAAGATAACCTTGAGATAAAGTAGTATCAACTTCGCTGTGCTTAACGCTTTTTACTTTACCTGCAGCAGAATCATAAAACCACCAATCAGCAGCTTCCAAATTCCAGACATAAGGATCTTTATTTACGCCAAAAGTGTAATAAAAATAACAATTGTTATCAGTTGAACTATATAAAAAAGCGGGAGAGTAAATTTCACACCACTGCGAATAGGAAGATCCTCCGGTGATACTTAAATACCAAGAACCTGTCGGTTGAACGGGAGCAAAACAATGACTATTAACTCCGTATTCGCTTGTGTAATCCAGTCCACGGAAGTAGAGCTGACTAATATAGATCTCTGTATCATTGTAATAAATAGGAGCATAAGAGCAACCCAAATTGTTGCTTGTAAAACAATCAGGTTTAAATACTTTTGAACAAGAGATAGCTTTATCGAAAGACGCATTAAGAACGCCATGCTCTAATGAGCTGCCAAGATCCAGTGACAAATCTACATAATCGTACATCATAGTACAAAGTTCAAGGTACATGGAATATGTCAGGTAGACCTTGCCATCGTCTGAAAGCTCAATAGTACCATCATCAAACCAGCCTGATACAGCGTTAAGCATCACATTCCAGCCTTGCAGCCATGCTTCGCCGTTATTTATCAAAGCTTGAGTTTTTACTGATATTACATCAAGCTCTGCTTCGTAAATGTCCACGCCGGCATCAAGCAAGGCTTCGGAAACTTCTTCCGCGCGCCCTGTCATAATACCATACAAAACTTGTACAATCCCGGGAACTACTGTTGCGGCAGCGGGAGCTACTGCCTTTACTCGGCAAGCTTCCCCGCCTATGTAAAAGAACATCACTACTACAAGCAGCATAGCAGCAATACGCTTTATCATTTCGCAGCTTCCTCTCTTTTGGCATTAAATTCAGCGATCTTTCGCTTCATGTCCTCGGACTTGTCGCGCTCATCGGCGGCGTTGTCCTTATCGTTTTCAAATTTCTTGAATGTATCATACAGCTTGCAAATGCGCTTGGATATCCTGAAGAACTGACTGCCGATCTTCTCCTGAATGGTGTACCAGTAGGAGACCTGCACAAAGCGCTTGCGGAATATAAGCATCATGTAAAAGCCTTTCATACCGTAGTTTTTCAAATCGCGGTGCTTCTTTTCGACCTCGACAAGCGTTCTGATCTGTCGGTCGATCATTCGGTCGTGCTGCGTGATGAGCACGATGTTCCAGAAATAATGGCGGTGTTTTGAAAAGAAATTTATCCACGCCATACGGGAATTACTGTCATTTGAGCCGTAGCCCGTGCGCGGATTAAAAGGGATCTGAGCTTCATCAATAAAGATAAGCCCTTGACCCTCACCCTTTTTGGGGTCAAAATGCCGCTGGGCGTAGTCCATGAAGAAAGCGGGGTCAAGCTTCAGCGTGTCAATAAAGACAAACTCGCCCTTGTGCTTCTTGGGGTCAACATTTATTTCAAAGTTTGCAATTACGGGAATTCCTCGCCTCAGAGCACGGTCAATCATGTCGGCGGCGGTGTATGATTTTCCGCTGCCCGGTGTGCCTGTGTATAGGGTAATCATGGTTTTTCCTCCGTGTTTTCAAGAAATTCAATATAGTGGCGTATAGCCATACGGACAAAAGCGCTGCGGCACAGTGTTCGTTTGTGACACAGAGTATCTATTTTATTAAGCAGCCATCGTGGCAGCGTGATGTTCATTCGTTCGTTCATTTCAAACTCTCCTAAAGGACACATTTTATCTCATCAACGTACTTGTACATTTTATCTCACTGTTTATATGTAAAAGTCAAGCGGCTCAGATGAACCGCCGACTGTGAATGGTGTGGTTTAGCCTGCAACCTTGCCGAAGATCTTCTTTGCAAGCTTGATAAGTGCAATGATACCGAAAACAACAATACCAGAAGCGAGGATACCCATTATAACGGGAATCATCGTAGCAATCAGGCCTTCAAAAGTGCTAATGAGAGTATCACCAGCAGTTTTTAAAAGGTCTGTCTGTTCTGTTGCTGCTCCCTCAGTAACAGCTTCCTCAGCACAAGCGCAGACTGCGGTCAGAGCGGAAGTCACTGCAATGGCAGCGGACACCGCGAGAAGCTTGCCGCGCTTCAGGATCGCCTTGATTTTGTTCTTCATTGTGTTTTCCTCCTTTCAGAATTAGTTATGCTTTGCAATGGCACTCATACATGCGGTAAACACCAGTCCCAGCAGCCAACACACGCCGGACAAGCCGAAACCCATCAGAATGCCATAGAAGCCGAATTGCAAAAGTATCATGCAGCCACCTCACTTCCTGAGATGGCGGAAGATACTCGCGCCCGCGATAACTCCCAGCATTATGATAATGATTATCTGTGCCGCAAAGATATCGTCAAGAGTTGTTCCTGTGATGTAGAAATCACCGTCGATAAATTCGATTATGTTGGTCATGTTAGTGGTGTTATTCCCGTAACCTTGCCCTTGAGATTTACATCAATCTCAATATCCGTGTCTAAGAACGGAAGCAGCGAATCAATAGTGATACCCTTGTTATTGCACAGGATATCCGAAAGAAACTTTGTATCTGCTTTCTTTCCGTATACGTCATCGTCCTCAAAGTTGATATGCAGATTGATTCCTTTTATCTGCTCACCCTTATTATTGGGGAAGTCGAGAGGCTGAACGCCTACAAGATGTACTCTTGCCATTTTTATACCTACTTTCTGCCCTTATGCTGGGCGTTAATTTCTACGGCGTTATTGCCGATGGCAGCGGTCTTGCCCCGACCGCTAAAGGGTTTATAAGGAGTTCTTTATGAACTATGCACGCAAAATCCTTGTGTCTGCAGCTCATGCAGCACCTTTTCAAATTCATAAACTCTGGTAACGCTGTCAAGTATGAGCTGAGCTTCATAATCGTCAAGACCGCCGAAGTCGCGTTCGTGTGATGGCAGCTCATCGATCTTGCAGATGAAGATGTTGCCGCAGAACATCGTTCCGTCACCGTCGCCCAGAGTGATGTTGTATTGCATATCGCTAAGCATGAAGCTGTCGTTGCAAACTATGAGGTAGTTTCTGAACGGTACCGTTTCCATGCAGCCGCCGATGAAATCCCTCATTTTCTCACGCGGAAGCTCGCGGATCTCGGGAGCCTTGTACGGTTCTTTGGTTATTACTTTCATTGGTTGTGCTCCTTTTCAACAGGAAGATTACAATGATCCAATTTCTTACCACAATAAGGACAATATGAAATAGGGATAGTTTTTAACCTTAAGTTATAACAAGAAGTATCTTTTAAATACCTTAAAGAAATACACCTATCACGAAAATTTACCCAACTAGATACAGTAATACCATATCCTAATTCAATGAAAACAGTTGGAGTATCCTGATTGCATTCATGCTTATATTCGGGTTCTTTGGTTATTACTTTCATGATATCACCCCCAAGGATTTTCAGGCGGGTCATAACCATGTTCGGTATAATCAGCTAATGTGCCTCTAACAATAGCGCCGCAAAATGTACAATAGCCTAACTCATCCATTTCTTCACGGCAATTGTGACTGTCTAGGCATTCACCGCACATTTCCATATAATTAGGACAATCTTTTTCATGTCCCTCAAAATCACATTTTCCCATCTTTTTACCTCTTTCTTTGTTACCCTGTGCTGGGTGTGATGTAGACCAAACGGTCTACTATAAATTATAGACCATTCGGTCTACTTTGTCAATACCTTAGTTATAAAAAATTGTAAAATAAAATTGGAGGATTTTACCCATGAACAGACTAAAAGAGCTGAGAGAATTTCATTGCCTTACTCAGGAGCAATGCGCTCAAATAGGCTTTATATCGAAAAAAAGCTATATCCGATATGAAAAAGGTGAGCGTATTTTACCGCTTGATACTGCGATTTTTTACGCGAAACATTACAAAGTGAGCTTAGATTATCTCGCTGGAATAACGGACGATGCAACGCCGTATGCCGAGGGTAAGAAAGATATTGGATAAAGCGCAGCTCAGGCTGTGAAATAATGTTTTTTAGGAGAATATAAAATGGAATATTTAGTGATTGTTTTAATAGTAATGTTACTTGTGTTCATGATATCGGCTATATATTACATGAATGTAAGTAAAACACAGAAAAAGGAACTAGAAGAAAGCAAAACTATTACATATACAGACCCCGACGACCCCGCTCTGCGTTCCGATGAAGAGGGAAGTGCCGAACCGAAACCTGAGGGCGAATTTCCGTATTTACTTACACAATCAGTTTTTTCTCCAAAGGAGAAGCTTTTCTATCAGACATTGAAGCCCATCGCTGACGAGCTGGGGCTGATAGTCTTTGCAAAAATGCGAATCGCTGATCTGCTGTATGTTCCGCGAAGCAATAAGGAATATATAAAGTGGTTTAATTACATAAAAGCCAAGCACATTGATTTCATTCTTGTTTCCCCCGAAATGAAAGTCAAGCTGCTTATTGAAGTTGACGATAAGAGCCATAACGGCAAGAAACGACAGCAACGTGACGAGTTTGTCGATAAAATATTCATGCAGCACAATATTAATATCTTGCACGTGTGGAGCTGGGGAGAAGATTTAAAATCGAAGATATGCGAAGCCATGACAAGAGCAGCTTCCCCCGCGCCGATCGCAATCCCCGCAGACTCTGAGGGAGCGGAGCAATAATTTTTAATGCATCTTCGGCGGCAGTTGATCTCCTTGTAATAGAAACCCCGTGTTACCCGTCGGGGTTTCTGTGGCAACCGAAAAAGCTGCGCTTTTTCTTTTGCGGAGCAGGGGAGCGAAGTTTTCCGAACAGCACGAAAAGCCCGTTTTTCAGCGGGCTTTTTTTATGCTGCGGCTGAATGGCGATCAGACCGCAGATTTGTTCTTCTTCGGCAACATCTTTCCAACCGTTGAAAATCAAGATTTCCAACCGTTGAAAAGAAATTGCCTGTTCGGGCAAGAACCTCATTATTGAAAATCGGAGATTTCCAACAATGAGAACCTTGCACGAAATACGAAAGCTCGCTTTTTACTCCGCAAAAAGCTTGGCAAAAATCCTTTATTTATAAACAATTTTTATTAGGATCGTATGTTTTAATGCTGAATACGCGATTATAGATCTCCTGAAGCTTCTTGTCGAAATCAGGGTCGATGCTGAAAGAACGCCAGTATTCAAGCCCCGTCAGTTCGCGGCTTGATTCCTCCACCTCGACCCATGCCTCATCGGGCGGCAGATTTTTCAATATGTTATAATCGTTGATAATCTGCATTTTGGTGTTGCTGACGGACTTTGCGCCCTCTGCAAGTATGGTATACAGGTTTTCGGGATTACACTGAACCACTGCAAACAGTGATGCAGCAATGTTATTATTCAAATAATTTCTGGTGCGGATATATTGGTTGCGGGGAAGCTTGTTGATGATAAGCTTCTGCTCGGAGAACTTTCCGAGGAAATCCAGCCACCACTTGCACACGGTGGCATTATAGCTACGTGTTCTGTCCATGTCAACGAAGCGGATCAGATTGTATGCAACGCCCGCAAGGAACTCGCCGAACTGCTCATCGGTTTCACAGTCACAGTATGCAGCGAACACAGCGCCCGCATTCTGTTTATGAAATTCTATCTCGAAACGATTCCACGCGGTCAGACCTTCCTCGACCGTATGACCGTGAACTTCCTGTTCGGCAAGCTTGTCATATATACGGATATACGAGCCTGATGTTCTCTTGCCGAGATATATAGTTCTGCCGATGCGACCTGTTGATATATTCTGACTGAGTATCTCACTAAAGGGAAGCTTAGGATCTATCTTCTGAGGATCAACCAGAAATATTGACTGCAGCTCCTCGGAGTGTACCTCAGGCTCAGAACGGCGGTACCTCGAGACAAATGCACGTTTTTTGAGCGTGTCGGAAATGATCTCAAGATCAAGCAGCGGTTGATCGTCGCCGTAGCACTTTTCATCAATGGCTATATCTATTCGGCTACAGCGTGTCACGGCGCCCAGACGGCAAGCAGAGCGGAAACGGTTCATCGCTGTGCGAAGATCAGTGCCTTTGGATTCATAATATGCATTAAGGCTCTCCACGCCCTGACCTGTTGCTTCAAAGCAAACACCCTGTTTTGATAAACGTTCCTCGGTAGGTATCTTTAAGTAGCAGTCGGCTGCGCCGTATACAGATTCATAATATTTATCGGAACGTAGCAGCTTGAATGACTGCTGCCATTCCTCAATCATCAAGATGTTAAGCAGACGGTGAAAACATTCATCGCGATTCCAACCCGTAGAGCCGGGCTTTAAAGTTATAGTCAGATAGTCGATCTTCATCTGATTATCTCCTTTCTTTTGATTGGTTTTGTGCGTATGGGCGTAAAAAATCCCCCGATTAGATTTGGAACAAACCTTCAATTCGAACCGTAAGTGTTCAGTTTGAAGGTTTGTTTTTTTATATTGCTTTATATACTGCCGTTTTCTCGGCTTTTTCAAACTGAACAATTATATTGAAACATATCATTACAGAAACGAATGTTATTATTTTTATCTTTTCGAACCGGTTCTGTTCAGTATGATTTGTACTCAAAGCCTTGTATCATCCTCAATATCTGCAATGCAGTTTGGTTTTGTTCAGTCAAAAAAGTTTTTGGGGGCAGATGGATATGGGCTATCCTTTTTCATCAGAGTTTCCTTTAATATTTGAATAAAATATTTCCTCATACTTATCGGGTGTTTGGTATCTCAGATAGGTATGAGGTCTTTCTTTGTTATAGAAGTTTATGTATCTTGCGACGGCATTGCGGA